>DJRI01000003.1 GCA_002440045.1 Ruminococcaceae bacterium UBA6364
TTTCCGGGCAGAGAGTTTGTTGACGAAATAATAGACTTATAAGTTGGTAAGTTGAAGTCTGGATTTTATCAAAAAAATATGCTTTTTAAGGCAAAAGACACAAGCTCTGCGAGGAAAAACAGAATATTTGCGGCGGGGGACAGGCGTTCCCCGTCTCATAAATAATTAATCAAATAATGTCAGCGAGGTAATTCCAATGAGCGATAAAATAAGCCTTGTTACAGGCGCAACCGGTCACATAGGGTTTGCTCTTTTAAAAGAGCTTGCCGATGCCGGTGAAAAAGTTCGTATTCTTATAAGAAAAGACAGCAAGCAGTTCGACGGTATTCCCTGTGAAAAGGTATACGGCGACGTTACCGACCTTGACGCGCTTGTTAAAGCGTTTGAGGGCGTAGATGTTGTTTATCACCTTGCGGGCATAATCGACATCAATGCGGACCAGGAGGACATCATCTGGAACGTAAACGTCGGCGGCACAAAAAATGTTGTTGAAGCTTGCGAAAAATGCGGCGTAAGACGTCTTGTTTACCATTCTTCCGTAGACGCTTTCAAGCCCCTCCCCGGGAATCAGGTAATGCGCGAGGTTTCGCACTTTGAGCCTGACGAGCTTGACGGAACATATGCAAAAACAAAAGCAACTGCAACACAGTTTGTGCTTGACGAAGTAAAGGCGGGCAAAATCGACGCTGTTGTAACGCACCCCGGCGCCTGCATCGGACCTTATGACTTTAAGGTATCCAACGTCGGCGAAATGGTAAGAATGGTTCTTAACGGCTTCTTCCCCGTTACAATGAGCTTCGGCGCATATAACTTTGTTGACGTGCGCGACGTTGCCCACGGCATGCACCTTGCCGCCGAAAAAGGCAAAAAAGACGAGTGCTACATTCTTTGCGGCGAACAGATTTCCGTTGACGGCTTCATTAAAGCAACCTGCAAGGCATGCGGCAAAAAGCCCCCTGTGCTTCCGCTTTCATACGGCTTTGCAAAGGCTGTTGCTCCGCTTGCCGAGGCATATTACAAGGCTGCGAAAAAGACTCCTCTTTTCACGCGCTATTCTATAAGAAAGCTTGTTTCAAACTGCAATTTCTCAATTGAAAAAGCAAGAAATGAACTCGGCTATTATCCCATGAGCGTTCAGCAGTCCGTTAACGATATGGTTAAATGGATTCGCGAAAACGAGCCGACAAAGAAATAATCCTATTAAAAAACAGCTTGTGCCGTTACGGTACAAGCTGTTTGTTGTATAATGCATAAGAGAGTCAAATAGGATTCGACCCTCTTATGCAATAATTTTTAATCGAAATCAACGGGCTTTATAACAAAGCCGAACGAGAACGTTTTGTCTTTTAAAAGCCTTTTGTTTTCGGGCGTGTCGCGCTCTGTGCTTTCGCTTATCGCATTAAAACGCCAATCAAGGTTAAGGTATGTTTTGTGCTCGTTTAAAAGCTCAAAGTCATGCTTTGTGTCTGTAAGCGCCGGTGTGCTTATATGCGACGCGTTAAAGCTGAAGTCCTTCATATTATACGGCGTTACAAAAAGCCCGACCGAGCCTTTTTTGCCTATTTCAAGCTCACGCGTTTTATAGTGCGAGCCGTTTTCCTGCGGGTTGATATAGTGAATGAAATTATCCGTTACCGTGGTTTCAAACACGCCGTAACGCGCCGCTTCATATCTGTCGGGATATGTTTCGCCCGTGCCGCCCAAGCCGAAATAGCGAATTTCTTCGTTTTCTTCTTTTAAAGTAAGCTTAATTCCGAGGCGCGGCAAAAGCGGCAGGTTTTCTCGTATATTGCCCGACGCTTCAATTCTAAATGAGCCGTCGTTTAAGAACGTATAAATAACCGTGCCTTTAAGAACTGGCGGGTTAGAAGGGCCGCCTACGGCGAAGCTTACATTGATGATTACAGACTCGTCATTTGCGGTAATATCGGTTTTGTAGGTTTTTTGCTTTGCGTGGTCAAAGTGGTTGTCAAACCATGCGTTTTTAGAGCCGCCGTTATATGTCGGTGCATGGAAAATATCAAATTCAAACGGTGCGTCCAAAAGCTCAACGCCGTCTTTTTTTATACTTGCAATTCTGCCGTAAGGATTATCGAAGGTGTATTCAATATCGCCGCATTTTATTGCTGTAAAGCGCTCACCCTTGTCACATATCAAGCTGTGCTTTTCTGTGGACTTTTTGGGCAATTCTGCGTTTGACTCAATTTCAAACTGCAAAAAACCCACTTCGTATCCCGCTTTTTGCCACAAAGTGTCTTTTCTTTGGCAAATGCTTACGGTAAGGAAATTATCGCCTGTAAAGGCAAACTCCTTTTCAGAAAACAGCGTGTAGCTCTTTTCCGAAAGCGGCTCAATATCAAGCTCTTCAACCTTGCCTTCGGCAAGAATTTTGCCTTTTTCGCTTAAAGTCCATTTTAAAGAAAGGTCAGAAAGGCTCGTGAAATATCTGACGCTTTTAACTGTCAGCACGCCGTCATTATATGACCCGCGAAACGGCTCATAAACCTTTTTCATATCGTAATAACCGGGGCGCGGTGTGCGGTCGGGGAAAACGAGACCGTCAATACAGCAGATTGTGTTATTGGGAAAGTCGCCGAAATCGCCGCCGTAATAATAGCGGGGTTTGCCGTTTTCGTCGGGTACGTTTACGGCGTGGTCGCAAAATTCCCAAATACAGCCGCCGCAGAAGCTGTCGTATTTATCGACAAGCCTCCAAAAGTCGTACACGTCGCCCGTGCTCATAGAGCAAACGTATTCGCACATATTAAACGGCTTTGTGTATTTGTCGTTTTTAAGATAGCCTTCTATGTACTCGGTACCTGCATACATTCTGCTTTCAACGTCCGAAATATCCGAAAAATCCTCGCCCTCGGGCACAGCCTTAAATTCGAGGTGAGAGTTTTCATAGTGCACCAAAGCGTTTTTGTCTCTGCTTTTGATGTATTCGCGCATTGCCCTGTGGTTTTTGCCGCAGCCGCTCTCGTTGCCGAGCGACCACAT
>DJRI01000018.1 GCA_002440045.1 Ruminococcaceae bacterium UBA6364
AAAATCTCATTGTCAAGTTTTGCACGGTATTTAAAACAGTCGCAAATGGTACGCTCTCGGTCATATACGGGAAGGACAACCCCATTGAAATTATCTGTGGTTTTACCCAAATTGTACAGTTCTGCTTGCACATAGTAAGGTTGCAGAGCGAGAACATCCACATTAAGTTTCGTCCTTGACATAGAACGAGGGACTGCTATCGACCACTTGCGTGGAGCAAAATCACTGTAGCCGTAATGAAAAAGAGCTGATTCAACGCAAACGATTCCTTTCGGAACGAGGGTTGCAAGAAGCTGTTCCTCGGAAACCTCACTCTTTTCCGTAAGCTCATAATAACCGTGTCGCACACGGGAAAGTATTCCGGCGTTGCAGAGATTTACAACATCTGCCGCCCTGATTCCGGCGGCGACAAAATCGGCAGATTTCGCAATTCCGCCGTTATTGATGATAACCTCTTTTACTTGCTTTTGAATGTCCACTCAGTCACCTTCTTCCATTGTAAAATTTGAGCACACGAAGAGTATATGTGTGCTTGGATTTATTATAACACAAAAAAAGAATTGTTGCAATAAAAATTCACGCACAAAATTTTGAAAACTGTGCGTGAAATTAAAAATTACTGTTGCAACAAGAACAAATATATGCTATAATATCAGCATACCGCTTCCATATTATCCACGGTGAAATTATTCTTGTTATCAACCTCGATAACAAAATGATAACAAGGGCGTTTTAGCACAGGATAATACAGATAAATCGTAAAATCAAAATAGTGAGACAAACAAAAAGCAAAAATACATAAGCGAAATTGTTTAGTCCTCGTCGAGTGGGAATGATCCCCTTGTCAAGGGGCAAACCCCATTTTAACCAAAGGGGCAAATTTTAATATCGTGTATGACCTTGAGGAAACATCTCCCTTGAGGTCATTCTTTTAGCCCGAAACATACGAAAAAGCCTTGCGAGACAACAACTTTATTGTGAATAAAATTGTGATTTTATTCACGTTATTTGCCGCTTTCACGGAAAGTGAAATTTGCCCTTTAGACGATAAAGGGTCTTGCCCCGAAACACCCTTTGTCAAGGGGCAAATTTTAATATTGTGTATGACCTTGAGAAAACATCTCCCTTGAGGTCATTTTTTAGCCCAAAACATACGAAAAAGCCTTGTGAGACAACAACTTTATTGTGAATAAAACCGCTATTTTATTCACGTTATTTGCCGCTTTCACGGAAAGCGAAATTTGCCATTTAGACGATAAAGGGTTTTGCCCCGAAACACTTGCCTCGAACATCTGCGCTGGTCTTTCTTTCGGCGATTTACATTAATTTTAAAAAATGATATTGCTATTATTCGAGATTTGGAATATAATGTTACTTGTATGAACTTGGTGCACTCGGGAGGCTGTTATGGAATATATGTCTGCAAGAGAAGCCGCTGAAAAGTGGGGGATTTCTCAAAGAAGAGTAGCTGTTTTGTGTTCCGAGCAAAGAATTAAGGATGCTGTTATGGTTGGTAATATGTGGATTATACCTGCAACGGCAACAAAACCGATTGATGCAAGAAGTACACGATACAACGCAGCAAAAGAAAAAACAGCCAAGCCGTTCCTGAAATGGGCAGGCGGGAAAGGTCAGCTTCTTAAAGAAATTGAAAATTACTATCCGTTTGTCGGCGGCAGCATTACAAAATATGCCGAACCGTTTGTCGGCGGCGGCGCAGTTTTGTTTGATATATTAAATAAATACGATTTAGATGAAGTTTATATAAGCGATATTAATGCAGAGCTTATTAATGCATATTGTGTTGTTCGCGATAATGTCGATGTATTGTTAAAAATGCTTTATTCTATGCAAGATGATTATATACCGCTCAGCACAGACGGGCGCAGAGCGTATTATATGCAAAAGCGTGAGCGTTTTAATGAGCTAAAAGTAAATGGAAACGAAAACATCAATATCGAAAAAGCGGCGTTGATGATTTTTCTTAATAAAACCTGCTTCAACGGTCTGTACAGAGTGAACAAGAAAGGCTCGTTTAATGTTCCTATGGGTTCTTACAAGAATCCTGTGATTTGCGATGAAAATAATCTCAGAGCGGTATCTGAGAAGTTGCAGAAAGTTACTGTTGTGTGTGCAGATTACAGAAAATCAGCCGACTTTATTGACAAAAATACTTTCGTTTATTTCGACCCGCCGTACAGACCGATTACAGACACTGCGAATTTTACCGCATATACCGAGAATTTGTTTAATGACGAAGAGCAAACGCACTTAGCTGATTTTTTTGAAAAAATGAATTTATGCGGCGCAAGGTTGTTGGTCAGTAATTCCGACCCTAAAAATTCAAACCCGAATGATAACTTTTTTGAGAGCATTTATGACGGTTGCGGAATTAACAGGGTAGATGCAAGCCGTGTTATAAGCTGTAACAGTGAATCGAGAGGGAAAATTAAAGAATTGCTTATTTCCAATTATTGAGGAGGATAAAAATCATGTATTCAGAGTTGTCGCTGTCGGAGGAAAGGGTGTATGAGGGATAATATATGAAAGGCTTAAAAAACCGCAGGAAAACGATTCTAAAGAAGAGGTTATTGCAAATACAGTGATTTGAGGTATGCAAATGTCTAACAAGATATTTAAATATAATGTAAATTTAGTCCCGCTTAGCATAGAAAACCGAGAGCAGGATGCTTTTAGGGCTGAACTCAATAACATACCGTATTTGCTGTATGAAGTTGAAAGACTGGCTACGGGAGAAATAATTGCCATAAATAAGCCGGGCGGAAAAAGAAATTTCGGCAGGTTATCAAGAGATGATTTTATGGTGTTCATTTTTAACCCAAAGGAAGAGAGCTTGTGGTTAATAAGCCACAATGAAATAAGCGACGATATTGCCGCGAAATATGATTATGATAAAAACCATGCGCTGTCGGTTATTGAAGCGCTGTATAATGTCTGCCGTGGGGCGGAACCGGATGATGTAATTGAACGCTTTAGATTAACAGATACGGTCGGTATTCCTGTTGAAACGATTTTAAAAGCTTATAAATGGATTTGGGGGCAGGAGGATTGCAATTATCCAACAAAAAAAGGCAGATGGCTTTCGATGAACGCGTTGTTGGAACAGTTTTCGGTGAATATTGAGAATTTTGATAATTGAAAAGCCCAAATCAGCAGCAAAAAGAGCTTAAACTCTTTTGCTGTTATTTTTTTCGCTAAAACGCTTGACAAATCTCCTCTAATGCATTAGAATAACAGTGTGCTCTAACGCATTAGAGAAAGGAGCGATTTTTATGGACACCCCGAAAGTATTTGAGAGTGAATACCGTTTTTGCCTTATCCTGTGGGAGCACGAGCCTGTCAAAACGACGGAATTGGTAGCTTTGTGCCGCGAGCAGCTCGGTTGGAAGCCCACAACTACCTATACGGTTATTAAGCGGCTTTCAGAGCGCGGAATTTTAGAAAACAACAATAAGATTGTAACTTCGCTTGTTTCTAAAGACCAAGTGCAGGCCGCCGAGCTTAACGAAATGGTTGAAAAAACATTTGAAGGCTCCTTGCCGGCGTTTGTTGCGGCGTTTACAAAAAGCCAAAAAATTTCAGACGCCGAGATTGACGAAATTCAAGAGATGATAGATCGTTTTAAGAGGGGGGACTCAAAATGACCGAGTTATTTTTAACCATTGTCAATATGAGCATATCGGCAAGTTGGGTTGTTCTTGCCGTGTTGCTTTTGAGATTTCTTCTTAAAAAAGCGCCTAAATGGATTACGGTGCTTCTTTGGGGCATTGTCGCCGTCAGGCTGATTTGTCCTTTCACGCTTGAAAGCGCCGTAAGCCTTATTCCGAGTGCCGAAACAATAAACCCCGAAATAACGTCGGGCGCTTCGCCGCAGATAAATTCGGGCATTTCTATGATTAACAGCAGGGTGAACACCGCTATAGACGAGTCATTTGTTTCAGACTCTGCAAGCGGCGCGACCGCGCTTCAAACGCTTGTTCCGATTTTGTCGGTCGTGTGGGTTTTAGGCATTGCCGCTATGCTTTTGTATGCCGTTGTAAGCTTTTTCAAGGTTAAGAGAAGAGTCGGCGCGGCGGTGATTTTCAGCGATAATATTTACAGAAGCGAAAACGTTGCTTCGCCCTTTGTTTTAGGAGTAGTAAAGCCTAAAATATATTTGCCTTTCAACTTCGGCGATGATGATATGCCGCTTGTTATCGCGCACGAAAAAGCGCACATTCGCCGCAAAGACAATTTGTGGAAGCCTTTAGGCTTTTTGCTTCTTGCGCTTTATTGGTTCAATCCTTTAATGTGGCTTGCATATGTGTTGCTTTGCCGTGATATTGAGTTTGCCTGTGACGAAAAGGTGGTTAAAGAGTTAAGCGCAGAGCAAAAAGCTGACTATTCTCAGGCGCTTTTAACCTGCAGTGTAAACCGCCGTATGATTGCAGCCTGCCCGGTTGCTTTCGGCGAAGTGGGCGTTAAAGACCGAGGGAAATCGGTGCTCAATTATAAAAAGCCGGCGTTTTGGATTATTATAGCCGCCGTTGTTGCAAGTGTTGTTGCCGCGGTATGTTTTTTGACAAACCCCGCCGCAAATACGCTTGAAAATATAGAGTTTTTAAACCTTGACTCAATAAAACAAGATACTGTTGCGGTTCTTGTTTCAACCGACGGAAATGATGTATATGTTGACGGTGTAAATAAAGAGTTACTCGGTGAGCTTTGCGATATTAAAATCTCGAAAAAAGCGATGATTTTTAGCAGCCGAAGCGAGAATAGAGATAAATCTCATTCCCTTATTATTCAACGCGATGATTACGAAACTTCGACGTATTCCCAGGGCTTGCGAATAAATTTTAACTCTTCATTTACTTCGGTTTGGGTTGACAACGGCGTAAAACCCACATTGAGCTATAGGGTTATTAACCCCAAAAAGGCAAAGCAAATATATGAAAATATTTCAAAGTTTGTTTGCTACGAAAAGCTTGTTTGGGTCTATGTTCCGAACGCCGGTGCTACATATTTTTATCAACAAGCGCTTGCTGTTGATTTGGATTATACCCACATAAATGCCGCCTGTACAGAAGGTGCATTTTTCCTTCAAAACCTCAAAGAGCTGAAGTTTTCTCACGGTACACAAATGCGTTTTGAAAAAGGCGAAACGGTGTATTGGGTACCTGCAGAAACAGAAATTGACAAAATACCGCAAAAATCCGAAGTAACCTTAGAGATTTATAACGGTAAAAAACTGCTCCACAAGTGCACCGTAGTGTTTGAGTGTGTCTCGCGCGGTGCGTATGATGCGGTATTTGAAATATATTTAAAAGAAGCCGACGGTTTGTATATGGCATACTACAGTTATGGTGTTGCCCTTGTTGAACAAAGCGCTGTTTCTGCCGTCTGTAAAGGTTATAGTTTGGCAGACGTTACTATTTACTCTGAGGCAAATCGGCTTAAAGAGAAGTTCCCGAATTATTTCGGGTTGGATGCTTCGAACGGATTGAGCGTATATATCTGGCAGGAGGCTAAGGACGCTTATTCTTGCGGACTTCTTCCCGGTAAAAACACCGATTACACAAAAGAGGAATTGTGGGAATTACAAAAATCGCCGGCGACATTAGATGAAATGCAGACGATTGTTTCATTCTACACACGGCAAGGCATGGTTTCAAAAGACGATATAACCGTTAACGCATTGGTAATGCCGCATTCAAGCTATTATTACACCGTTGACGATGAGTATATACGCAGTCTTAACGATTTGTTTTGGTCAACAGTTCTGTCAACAAAAGACGAAACGCAGGAATAAAACGCGCCGATTTATGAAACTCGGCTACTGACAAATTTTAAAGCAGGCATATTACGGGTGCGGTTTTCACTCATAAAATGCCTGCTGTTTTTATTTACCGATAATATAACCGCATTTTATAAGCCGATGATTGCTGTAACAACTCTTTTCCGTCTTAATAAAAAAAGTTTGCCGATTTTGGTGCAAAGTCCCATTGATGGGACTTTGAATGTGCTATAATGACAGCGTAAAAGCGTAAAAGCACAGCGTAAAAGCGTAAAAGGAAAAAACAAAAGCCGACAGAAAGGAATGATGATTAATATGTCATTTAAAATAGGCTTCACTTCAAATATAGGTAAAGAAAACGAGCGCAAAGAAGATGTTGCTTTAGCTCCCGAAAATACAGCACCGAAACGTTCTGTTGTCGAAGTGCGCTTTCCCGGGCGCGGTATAGACCTTTCGTATTATAACGATAAGTTTGACCTTAAAATCGGCGACATGGTATATGTTGACGGAAAGCTTGAGGGAAAGCTCGGCCGCGTTGTCGGCGTAAACTGCAATTTCAAAATAAAGCTTTCTGACTACAAGCGCGTTATCGCCGTTGTCAATACTGATATACACGGCACATTCTATAATGCCTTGTCGCATTTTCTTTCGTTTGAGCCTGAAGCTTTGCCCTACAGCAAAGCTGTAACATGGTTTAAAGCCCCCGAAAAAGACGAGGAGGAATTTGTCAGCGGAAGCGACGGCAGCGGATTTTCTTTAAGTAATCTTTCGGAAATGGACATTGACCCAACGATAGCCGAGCGCGGGCACGATTATTATTTGCAAAACTATGTTAAGTATTTAAGCCTTGACGGCACGCACGGCCGCGCCGTGGTGGTCGGCAGTGAAGCATATGAACTTGAGTTTGAATATGAAGAGGGTATTATTAAAAATCTGACGTGCTCTTGCTATTGCAGTTTTAATTGCAAGCACGAGTTTGCCGCAATGCTTCAGCTTAAAGATACTTTGGCTCTTATAGAAAAGAACTATGCAAAGGAATTTGAGCGCACGCACTTTTTCGCCTTAATCGATAAATCGAAGTTTTTTACATTCGCCGTTGACGGGAGAGAGGCGGGAAGTTTTACAATTTAATCAGATTGACCTGCGTTTCAACAGGAGCTGTAAATGAATTTTTACAGCTCCCGTTATTTTTTTGCGCGCCGCTAAAAATTGTTTTATCCGATATGGACTTGTAAAGACAAATGTGATAAAATAAATACAGAAAAATTTGAACGGAGGATTATTATGAAAATCAAAACCGCATCGCTTCTTTTATCGGCTTTATTAATAATTCTGACGTGCCTTTGCAGCTGTAAAAATACCGTTAAAGACGGTGAAAGCACCGAAAATACCGCAGTGACGGCAGAGCCGCATTCAAATTCCGAAAACGCTTCACAAACTGACGAAAGCAGCATTCCCGCAGAGCTTAAAAATCTGCAAAACAGCTTCGGCGAAAAGATTCTCGGCGCGGCTTTTTTGGGGTATATCGATACCGATGAGGAAAACGGTTTAAAGGGCTTTGTTGAAAAAAACGCTTGTTGTACAAAATATCCGTTTCTTTTAAACGCACATACGGTTGATTTTGACGGTAACGAGGTTTTCGCCTTTGTTCCGAAAAGCTCCGGGTATTCTATAAGTATAACAAAAGCAAAATTAAACGAAAACGGCGATTATGAAAATCTTTCGGGCGACGTTCTTTATGAAGGCTCAAAGGGCGAAGCCGTAATTCTTAAATGCAATGAAAGCGATATTTATTCTAATGTTACAGTCACAGTGAAAGGTGAGGGCGGATTTAGCTTTCAGCCGAGCGTTTCGCTTAAAGACGGCAAGCTGTCAAAGGGCGATTACCATGACTTTTCGTGCTACGAAACCGCGTCTCAAAACATTAAAATCGCAACGGAGCTTTTGCTCGAAAACCCCGAGGTTATAAAATATGTTGAAAACGGCGCTTCCTTGATTTATACGGGTGAAAGCGTTGAAGTCGGCGGCAGGCCGATGATGCTTTTTGCAGTCGGCAAAAACAGCGGCGACAGCTTTGTGCGCGAGCATCTTTTTGCCGTTTCCGACAACCTTGTCTGCTCTTATGACGCCTTAAATGACGAATGGTCGGTTGCGGGAAATTAATTTTTACTATCTCTTGATGTGGAAACCTCTTTGTGATATAGTTTTAAAATCATAAAAGCTAAAACGGAGATGTAACAGGTGGACGAAATTATTATAAGACCCATTAAAGACGACGACATTTGTTCGTGCCTTGAAATATACAATTATTATATAACCGACACGACCGTCACCTTTGAAGAAGAGCCGCTGACATACGAAAGCTTTTTTGAAAGAGTTAACAGGATATGCAAAACATACCCATATTTTGCGGCGCAGGTCGGCGGCAAAACCGTCGGATATGCTTATCTTGATATGTATAACGAGCGTTCCGCTTACAGGCACACGGCGGATTTGTCGATATATTTAGACAAAGACGCAAAAAGCCGCGGCATAGGCTCGCAGCTTTTGGGCGCTGTTGAAAATGCCGGGCGCGACAGGGGAATAAACAATATAATTTCTCTTATAACCGAGGAAAACGAAATAAGCGTTGCTTTCCACGAAAAACACGGATATATACTTGTCGGAAAGCTCAATAAGGTCGGTCTTAAATTCAACAAGAGGCTTGACGTGTTAATTTATCAAAAAGAAATTTAAGGAAGTGTAAATATAAAATGGAAATTTCAGAAAGCATTAAATATGTTGGCGTAAACGACCGCAAAACAGATTTATTTGAAGGGCAGTACCCCGTGCCTAACGGCATTTCTTACAATTCATATGTCATTCTTGACGAGAAAACAGCCGTTACCGACACCGTGGACGCCGATTTTTTTGACGAGTGGATTTCTAATGTTAAAGCCGCTCTCTCGGGTCGCTTGCCCGATTATCTTGTCGTTCATCATATGGAGCCGGACCACTCTGCGAACATCAAAAAATTTCTTGAAGCTTACCCCGAAACGGTTGTTGTTGCAAGCAAAAAGGCACTCCAAATGACCGACGCGTTTTTCGGCGAGGGGACTGTCAAAAACAGGCTCGAAATGGGTGACGGCAGCGAGCTTCCTCTCGGAAAACACAGTCTTACGTTTGTTTCTGCGCCGATGGTTCATTGGCCCGAGGTGCTTGTTTCTTATGAAAAATGCGAAAAAATTTTGTTTTCGGCAGACGCTTTCGGAAAGTTCGGCGCGCTTGATTGCGACGAAGAGTGGGACTCTGAAGCCGCACGCTATTATTTCGGAATCGTCGGAAAATACGGTGCGCAGGTTCAGGCTCTTTTTAAAAAGCTTTCGGGATTTGAGATTGAAACAATCTGCCCCTTGCACGGTCCCGTTTTAAAAGACACAATTTCACACTGCTTAAAGCTTTATGACATTTGGTCATCATATAAGCCCGAAAAGACAGGCGTGTTTATAGCGTACGCTTCTGTTTACGGCAATACGAAAAAGGCCGCAGAGATGCTTTATGAAAAGCTTAAAAAGAGCGGCGAAACGGTCGAAATTGCAGACCTTGCAAGATGCGATATGTCGCAAGCGGTTAAGAATGCATTTTTGTTTGACAGACTTGTTCTTGCAACGCCGACCTATAACAGCGACGTTTTCCCATTTATGCGCGACTTCATTTCAAGACTTACCGAAAGAAGCTATAAAGGCAGAACAGTGGGGCTTATTGAAAACGGCTCGTGGGCGCCCGTTGCCGCAAACGTTATGAAGAAAATGTTTGAAAAAAGTAAGGATATAGTGTTTTCAGAACCCGTTGTTACGGTTCGCTCCGCCGTTGACGCTTTAAGCGAGAGTGCTGTTGACGCGCTTTCAAAGTCTCTTTTAAACAAATAAAATCACAAAAACAAAAAACGCCGCAACCGAAAAACGGTTGCGGCAAAAATTTTGTTCGGTATTAAATTAAAGTTCAACCTCTGCGTCGCCGAAGATGTCAACGAGCTTGTCTGCGTCGGGGTCAACAAGACCGTTATACTCGTTGTAAGCACCGGCAATGGCGTTGAAGTTTCTTATAAGGAGTCCTCTTGCTATTGCGGGGCCGACTATTGTGACAAGTCCGACTGTGGAAGCAACAACTACAACCGCACCGCTTTCGCTGAAGCTTAAATTATAGCGCTCTGCATTGTCTTTAAGTCTTTCGGCAAGTTTGTATTTCCATACAAGACCGAAAATTCCCAAAGTGAAAATGCTGATAATCCATGCGGGGAAGTACTTCATTGTTTTTTTGCCGTCGCCCTCGCAAAGAACGTTAACCTGTTTTGAAAGCTTGTGCCAAAAAACAAGAGTATAAATGCCTAAAGTAAGGACAGAGAATACATAATATGCAAGAATGCTTCTCTGAGGAATTTGGTTTTTCATTCAGAAAACTCCTTTAACAATTAACAGTTTTCCTTATTATAGCGTAAGTAAATATAAAAATCAAGTGATTTAGCGATTTTCTGTTTAATATGTTTGTGTAAATTAATCCTTTTAGACTGTAATTTTTAAAATACTGCTTTCGGCGGCTTTTTGTGATGCGGTTATGTGCAATTCGCCCTTTTTTGTGATTGACATTTGCGCCTTGTTGTGGGATAATAAACTGTATATATCAGTCAAGGGGGCGCTTTTTTTGAAAAAGGAGCTTGCAAAGCAATACGACCCGAAAGATGTTGAGGACCGTATTTATAAAACATGGCTCGACGCCGGTTATTTTCACGCCGCGTGCGAGCAGAACAAACCCGCATACACAATCGTGATTCCGCCGCCGAACATTACAGGTCAGCTTCATATGGGTCACGCGCTTGACAACACCTTGCAGGATATTCTTATCCGCTGGAAAAGAATGTCGGGCTTTGACACACTTTGGCTTCCCGGGACGGACCACGCTTCAATCGCAACCGAAGCAAAGATTGTTGAAGCTATGCGCAAAGAGGGTATTACAAAAGAAGAAATAGGCCGCGACGCGTTTCTTGTCCGCGCATGGGAGTGGAAAAAGCAGTACGGCGGCAGAATTGTCGAACAGCTCAAAAAAATGGGCTCCTCCTGCGATTGGGAGCGCGAACGTTTCACTTTGGACGAGGGCTGTTCAAGAGCGGTTAAAGAGGTTTTTGTAAGACTTTATGAAAAAGGTCTTATTTACCGCGGCAACCGTATGGTAAACTGGTGCCCGCATTGCAACACATCAATTTCCGATGCCGAGGTTGAGCACGAAGAAAAAGCGTCTAATTTCTGGCATCTTCTTTACACCGTTAAAGAGACTGGCGAAAAGCTTGAGCTTGCAACAACGCGCCCCGAGACAATTCTCGGCGACACGGCTGTCGCAATTAACGGCGAGGACGAAAGATATAAGCATCTTCACGGCTGCCACGTTATTTTGCCGCTTTTAAATAAAGAGATTCCCATTGTCTGCGACGAGCATGCCGATATGACAAAGGGTACGGGCGTTGTTAAAATTACGCCTGCGCACGACCCCAACGACTTTGAGGTCGGTTTAAGACATAATCTGCCAGTTGTACGCACATTTACTTATGACGGCCATCTTACAGGCGCAAAAGAAAAAGCCGAGGCGGACGAGCTGTTTAATTCGGGCAGAGCTTCAAAGGGCGAACCCGAGGTTCTTGACTGCGGAAAATACGCGGGTCTTACCACGCTTGAAGCGCGAAAAGCTATACTCGAGGACCTTGAAGCCGGCGGCTACATTAAAGAGATTGAGCCTATAAAACACGAGGTCGGCACTTGCTACCGCTGTCATTCCGATATTGAGCCGATGGTTTCAAAGCAGTGGTTTGTAAAAATGGAACCCCTCGCAAAGCCTGCTATCGAGGCTGTTGAAAAGGGCGAAACCGTTTT
>DJRI01000077.1:0-141 GCA_002440045.1 Ruminococcaceae bacterium UBA6364
GTAAACAATCAAATATTGTAAATGACAAAACCCTGTGAACGGAAAAAATCATTCCATTCACAGGGTTTGGTTTATAACAATATAAAAATGACAATATGTGAGTTGCCGCCAATCAGGCTAACAGCTAAAAGCTAACAGCTA
>DJRI01000077.1:175-3296 GCA_002440045.1 Ruminococcaceae bacterium UBA6364
ACCTGCCGCCCGCCGAAACGCGCAAGCGTTTCCCTTAATTCTTCCGCACAACGTGCGGATTATAATTACTTATTCACTCTTACCTATTACTTCTTACTTCAGCCTCTGCCGCCCGCCGGAACGCGTAAGCGTTCCCACGGCACCCGCGCAGCGGGTATAATGGCTAACAGCTAATAGCTAACGGCTAGTAGCTAGCAGCTAACAGCTCCCCCGACCGACTCTGTAAATCTTCTGAAAAACGCTCTGCCCTTTTCGGTTCTTGCGAACACGCCGCATTGTTCAAGAATTTTTGCAAACGTGCGGCCTATTTCGTCCTGCAAAATTTCGTCGCAATTATCTTCTGTGAGCGTGTGGTTTTTCATTATTTCGTATGCCCATGCGGCGTGCTTTGAGATTTTTTCGTTATCTTCAAGCTTTTCGCCCGCAAGCATTGCCCGCTTTAGCTCTGCCATTTCGGATTTAAGCCTTGCGGGGAGCACCGCGAGACCCATAACCTCTATAAGCCCGATATTCTCTTTTTTTATGTGATGATATTCGGGGTGCGGATGATAAAATCCATCGGGGCATTCTTTTGTTGTGATGTTGTTTCTTAAAACAAGGTCGATTTCATATTTTCCGTCTCTGAAGCGCGCAATCGGCGTAATTGTGTTGTGCACAACGCCGTCGGTCTCGGCAAGAATGAACGCCTCTTCATCGGTATACGAGCGCCATTTTTCAAGAATTTTTCCCGAAAGCTCGCAAAGTCTGTCGCTGTTTTCGCCGCGAAGCCTTATTACCGACATGGGCCATTTTACAATTCCGGCTTCAATGTCGGAAAAGCCGTCAAAACAAAGCTTTTCTTCAACAGGCGCTTTTGCCATTGCAAATGTGTAGTTGCCGCCCTGAAAATGCTCGTGCGTGAGAATGGAGCCACCCGCAATAGGCAAATCTGAATTTGAGCCGACAAAATAGTGCGGGAACATTTTAATAAAAGCAAAAAGCTTTCTGAACCCGTCCTCGCTTATTTTCATGGGCGTGTGGTTTTCGTCAAAAACAATGCAGTGCTCGTTATAGTAAACATATGGCGAATACTGAAGATACCACTTTGCGCCGTCAAGATTCAGCGGAATAATTCTGTGGTTTTGTCTTGCGGGGTGGTTAATTCTGCCCATATAACCCTCGTTTTCGCGGCAAAGCATACATTTGGGGTATGTTTTAACGCCGGCTTTAAGCGCCGCCGCAATTGCGCGGGGGTCTTTTTCGGGCTTTGAAAGGTTAATTGTTATGTCTATATCGCCGTAGTCGGTATGAGTTACCCACTTAACGTCGTTTTTAACGCGGTATTCGCGGATATAGTCGGACTTTCTTGAAAGATGATAAAAATACTCGGTTGCCGCTTTCGGCGATTTTTCATATTCCCCGTAAAAGTGCTTTATAATCTCCGACGGTCTGTTTACTAAAAGCCCCATAATTTTTGTATCGAAAAGGTCCCTGTAAACGGTGGAATTTTCACACAGACCGTTTTCGCACGCAAAATCAAGAATTTCAGCCAAAAGTGCTTCAAGGTCTTTATTGTCATAAACTCCGCAATCCTCAAACGAGTCAAGCCCCAACGCTTCAAGTATTCTGTTTATTGAAAAATTTTCGTCCTCTTTTTCAATAAGCCCTTCTTTTTCGGCATAAAACACGAGCGATTTTACAGCTTTGTTGATATTCATAGACACACCGCCACAAAAAATAATTCAGAGATTATTATATCTTATTTTTAAAATCTTTCAATATATTTTAAAAATAAATATTGAAATTATCACGGTATAGAGTTAAAATAATGAAAAATTTTCAAGGCGGTGGCAAAATGGCTATAGAAAAGGTAAGAGAGTATTTTAAAGGCTTCGGGCTTGACGGCAAAATTCTTGAATTTGACGTTTCAAGCGCAACGGTGGAGCTTGCCGCAAAGGCTTTGAACGTTGAGGGCAAACGCATTGCAAAAACGCTGTCGTTCAGAGGGAAAGACGGCTCGGCTTTTCTTGTTGTTTCGGCGGGCGACGCTAAAATAGACAACGCAAAATTCAGGCATACTTTTCTTGTAAAAGCAAAAATGCTCACACCCGACGAGGTTTTGGAGGAAACAGGCCACGCCGTCGGCGGGGTTTGCCCGTTTGCCGTTCCAGCAGGCGTCAAGACATATATTGACAGCTCTGTCTATCGCTTTGAAACGGTTTTTCCCGCTTGCGGAAGCTCCAACAGTGCAATTGAGCTTACGCCCGACGAGCTTTATAAATACGCAAACGCCGTAAGCCGCGTTGATGTTTGCAAATTACCCGAAACGGAGGAATAAATATGGAATTTGATGCTAAAAAAGTTAAAGAAGAGCTTGTTTTATGGATTAAAAACTGGTTCAAAGAAAACGGCGACGGCTGCAAAGGCGTTCTCGGAATTTCGGGCGGCAAAGACAGCTCCGTAACGGCGGCGCTTCTTGTCGAGGCGCTCGGCAAAGAAAACGTTGTCGGCGTAATGATGCCCAACGGCGAGCAGTTTGACATTGACGTTTCAATCGCGCTTGCAAAGCATCTCGGAATCAAAGCTGTTACGGTTAATATTAAGGACTCTTTTTCGGGTCTTGTAAGCCAGCTTGAAAATTCGGGCATTGAGCTTTCGCGCCAGGCAGAAATCAATCTTGCGCCGCGGCTTCGTATGGCGGCTGTTTATGCCGTTTCGCAAAGCGTAAACGGAAGAGTTGCAAATACCTGCAATCTTTCTGAGGACTGGGTCGGTTACGCAACGCGCTACGGCGACGGTGCCGGTGATTTTTCACCTCTTTCAAAGCTCACCGTACAAGAGGTTAAAGCCCTCGGCAGAGAGCTCGGGTTACCCGAAATGTTTGTTGAAAAAGTGCCGATTGACGGTCTTTGCGGCAAAACCGACGAAGATAACCTCGGCTTTACTTATGCCGTGCTTGACAAATACATAAGAACCGGCGTTTGCGAGGACGAAAAAACAAAAGAAAAAATCGACCGTATGCACAAGGCAAATCTTTTTAAGCTTCAGCTTATGCCCGTGTTCCCGTATGAGCCGTAAAATTTGGAGGCTGTAAAAAAACTTTTTACAGCCTCCACACAATTTTATATGGAAAAGGGGCTTG
>DJRI01000077.1:3410-6998 GCA_002440045.1 Ruminococcaceae bacterium UBA6364
AATTCATAGCAAAAAGCATTAAATTATCATTTCTTTGCTTTTTGCGGTCTGGACTTTTTTTACAGCCCATTTTTTAAGTGTTGAATTGAATTTTCAGCTGTGTTAAAATATTTTTATCAAAACCTTGGGAGGTCACAATGAAAAAGAAGAAACCGTCTTTTCACTTTACAAAGCTTTTGGCAACGCTTCTTACGGCTGTCTTGCTTTTCTCATCTTTATGCATTACGGCGTTTGCCGCGTCAAAGATAGTCCTTGAAGACGGCTCGGCTTTACCTTTAAGAATTTTTATCGGCGAAAGCTTTAAGATTAAAGTCTCGGGCTACGACGACCCGTCGGCTTATTATTTCGAGTCGGCTGACGATACAATTATAGAAATTGACAGCGACACCCACATTGCCGCTTTTAAAAAAATCGGTTCATGCAAAATTTCTGCTTATTCAAAAAAATCGGGTAAAGTGATTGCTACCAAAACTGTATATGTTTACTCAAAAGCCGAGCGTATAGACTCAACCGCGCCGAGCTTTATCCCGGTAAGAGTGGCAGACACCTTTGACCTCGGCTCTACCGTTACACTCTATCCCGAAAACTCAACCGATGTAAAGCGCTTTGTGTCAAGCGACTCTTCGATTGCCTCGGTGGGGTTCACCGCGGGAAAGATTACGGGCAAAACGGCAGGCACTTGCACAATAACCGTGTATTCTTATACTTCGAGTACCGACTACGCAGCCGACAAAGAAACAGGCAGCTTCACAAACTACAATGCAATCCGCGAATTTACAGTCAGGGTTATTGAAACTGTCAGAATCAGAAATGCCGAAGAGCTTTACAGCTTTGCTGAAGCCGTAAACAGCGGCGACGGCTATATCGACGCCAAGCTTGTTTCGTCAATCGACCTCGGCGGCACCGTTAAAGAAGGTTTTGAAAGCGTAATCATCGGCAAAGGCGGCTCCTCTTTCCGCGGAATTTTCGACGGAAACGGCTATTCGATAAAGGGGCTTTCTCTTGTAAAGAGCGCGCCCTATAACACGGGGCTTTTCGGCTCTGTTGAGGGCGGAACGATAAAAAATCTTTCGGTTGACGGCGAAATTGTTTCCGACGGAAGTCAGAACAGCATCGGCATAATAGGCGGCGTTGCGGCAGAAATTTGGGGCAGAGCGGTTATAGAAAACGTCAATTCTTCTGTTAATATAATGGTAACCGGCAGCAGCAAAAACTTCCCGTATTATTACTGCGGCGGCATTGTCGGCGCCGCCCCGCAAGAGAAGGGCACTGTTGACATCTTGCGCTCACACTACAGCGGAAAAATCACCGTAACAAACGCGCCCGCAAGCTATTCCGGCGGCATTATGGGCTGGATGCGCGACTATGTTCACATTACAGACTGCCTTTTCACGGGCGAGGTTTCAACGCCTCAGTCCACCTCCGGCGGCGTTGTCGGCTATTTTAACAACGGCCATTTCGGACTTGTGAAGCAGTGCCTTAGCATAGGCTCTTGCACCGGAGCCGCCATTGTCGGAAAAGCAGACGGCACTCTCATAGGCCGCCTTCAAGACAATTTTTATACAGGCGAAAATGAACCTTATGTCGGCGCATATGTTTCACAATATGCAAAAGCAAGAAAAGTTACGGCTAAAGAGCTTAAAAGCGGCGAAATAGCTTATGAGCTTCAACACTTAGGCGAAAACGACTCGCTTGTGTGGTATCAGGACACAAACAAAGACGGCGCTTTCCCGACGCTTTCACCGAGCGTTTCTGACCCCGCGCCCGTTTTAAAGATAACGCACGGCGGCGCCGCGATGGGCTACAGCGTGCATAATCTCGGCGAGACAAACGGCGACGGCGTTGTTGACGAAAACGATTATCAGAACGCCGTTAACCTCGCTTTGAGCGCGCAATACCTTGAAAATGCCGATATGTATTATGACGGCACGCTCGACGCGCTTGACATTTCGGCATTTGAAAAAGCCGTCTTTTCGGGAATTGTGCCGGAAATCTGAAAATGCACAGACCTCTGGAACACATATAAAAAACTTTTACCGTTCCGGTTTTTATTTTCTTTAAATCATAGAAGGGAGCGCATATGCCGACTTGGATAAACCACTTCAGGGTTGTTGACACATTTATTGACAAGCTTTATAACACAAACCTCGAATATTTTCTTATAGGCACAATAGCGCCCGATTGCGGAATGCCGACGGGCGTTTCGGGGCAATATATTCCGCCGTCGAGCGTTACCCACTTTGCAAAGGAGCTTAGTAAGACCGATTGCGACTATAAATATGTTTACAACACCTTTGTAAAAAACGAAAAGGACGAGAAAAAGCGCGCATTTTTCCTCGCTTACAGCATACATCTTTTTGAAGACAGCATTTTTGCAAAAAATATTTTCAAGCCGATAGAAGATAAATACGGCGATTTTCGTACGCATGATGATGTAAGAAAGCGCTATTCGTTTGAAAGAAACACCGTCGATATGATGTTTCTTTCAAAGAATACAAGTCCCTCGTTTGAGCTTTTTAAAAAATGCAAACCGTTTTGCGAAAGCTACCCCGAATGGTACGAAAAAGGCGTTATAGCCGCCCGCCAGCGCGACGTTTCAGAGCTTTATGAAAACCCGACATTTGAAAAAACAGATTTCAAATACGTCACCCCCGAAATTATCGACAATTTTATCACCGTAACTTCACAGCTTTTGCCGATTGAATTTAAAGATTCGGGGATTTTTGATTAATCGGAAACTATCTAACAATTTAGCCATTAATAAACCGATGACTAAAGTGTCCCTTTTTTTCCGGCAGAACGGTGGTCATCAATTGCTAATCAATAAAAACAAACGGCAATCTCCCCAGAGGGATTGCCGTTTGTTTTTGGCAAAGAACCGTAATTTTGACAGAAACCATTAAAGGGGGTGCAACTTCGGTTCAGAGGGGTGCAGTTTTTCACCAACTGCACATCTGTAGGCGTAAACCAAGCGTTTAAACCGTCCCGACAAACCGGAATTTATCAGCCTAATTGCTTTTTGATTTCAGCTTTCACTTTATCCAAATCACTGCAAGTCAAGATTGGAATCAGCCGGTTGATTTCGTCAATGCTCCTATCCCACCACTTGAATCTCAGCAGCAATTCAATCAGTTCATCGTCAAAGCGCTTTTGAATCGCTCTTGCGGGATTCCCAACGACCTTTGTATATGGTGCAACATCACTTCCCACAACACTGTTTGCACCAATGATTGCACCATCTCCAATGTGAACGCCGGGAAGGATTACCGAATTTTGCCCGATCCAAACATCGTTTTGGATAACGGTATCTCCTTTTAAGGGCAGATCCGTTTTTGCAGGCGGCGACATTTCCCATCCCTCCAAGGTATAGAACGGGAATGTTGAAACAGCGTTCATCTGATGGTTTGCGCCGTTCATCACAAACTCAACGCCGGCGGCGATTTGACAGAACTTCCCGATGATGAGTTTGTCATTATTCCATTCGTACAAATGTGAAACATGACTTTCAAAATCCGAATCGGCAATATAAGTAAAGTCCCCGACAATAATATTCGGATTTGTAATCGTCGGCTTCACATATATTTCTTT
>DJRI01000158.1 GCA_002440045.1 Ruminococcaceae bacterium UBA6364
CTTTTTCGGAATATCTTCAAATTCGTCGCTTAAAACAACGTCGCCGTCGGGCATAACAAAGCTTAAATAATCGCTTGCTTCGCCGTTTATCAAAATACTGCCCGCTTTAAGGCGTTTGCCGTTTTCGGGCTTTACGGTAATATTGACAGTTTCGCCCTTTGCGGCGCTCGGCGGGTTAACCTCGAGCGTGCCGCCCGTAAGCAAGGATACCGTTATTTTATGAAGCACGGTGCCCTCGTCAGGCTCCCACTTAACATAAATTACAGTGCCTTTTTTTGCAATATCCTTTGAAAAATCCCAAGGAGTTTCAAAATCGGGGTCAGAAAACCACCCTGCGAATTTAAAACCCTTGCGCTCCGGCTTTTCCTGCGGCTCGGGAACGGTGCTTTCTTCTTCAAGGTCGAATTTAAGCCGTTCTTCGCCGTTGTTAAGCTCAATATAAACGGTAAATTTGCCGTCGTCCTCGGTTTCTTCGTCACTGTCAGAGTTGCCGCGGCTTGAGTTGTTATTTCTGCGGTCGGAATTTCCGCCGTTGCCGGAATTGCCCGAGCCTGAACCCGAGCCGTTATTATTATTCCGTCTTGTTTCGGTTTCGGCGGCAGGCTTTGTTTCGGGCGTATTGTCCCTTTTTGTTTCGCCGCTTTCTGTAGATGACGGCTCGCTGTTTTCGCTTTCTTCGGGCGGCTCTGTCGAAGCGTCGCCGCCGCCTTCCGTATCGGGCTCTGTTTCGCTTATTATAACCGTTTCGCTTTGCGATTCGCTTTCGCCCTCGGTGTCTGAGGTCGCAAACGCCGAAACGGAAGTAAACAACACCGTAACAGCAATTAAAAGCGCAATAAATCCGAATTTAATTTGGCTGAATTTCATTTAAACCGTCCTTAATAAGTGGAATCCATATTTTCGTTGATGACTTCCTTGACCACTTTTTTGTATGTTGAGTTCTTGATTTTCTCATTAAGCAAATCAAGGAAAAGGTCCTCGTCAACAGGCAATTCTACCGTTTTGCCGAGCCAGCTTGAAAGGAACGCGGCATTTGAAATCATAAGGCCGTTTATGCCCTCCTGACCCTTTGCCGTGAGCGGCTCGTTTCTGAGAATTGCCGCGGCAAATTTGTTAAGAACCTCAACATGCTGAAGGTTTCTTCCGTCAAGCTCCGCTTCATAAGTTTCATACTCAATTGAAGAAAAGCCTTCGGGTGATGTTCTTGTGTGCTCTGCCGTGCTTTCTTTAAGCTCGTCCACAATAAGCTTGCCGTTTTCACAAATAAGCTTTGCTCTGTCAAGCGTTATTTCGAGCCTGTTTGTACCCGGGTAATCGCCCGTTGTTGTAATAAACGTGCCCGTAGCGCCGTTGGGGTATTGAGCATAAATCATAACGTCGTCTTCGACCTCAATGTCGTGCCACTTGCCCTCGTGGCAAACAGCCGTTATTTTTTCGGGCATTCCGCAAATCCACTGCCACAAATCAAGCTGATGCGGGCACTGATTAAGAAGCACGCCGCCGCCCTCGCCGCTCCAGGTTGCGCGCCAGCCGCCCGAGTTATAATAAGCCTGCGTTCTGTACCAATCGGTAATAATCCATGTAACGCGTTTAAGCTCGCCGAACTTTTTACTGCTTACAATCTCGTGCGCTTTTCTGTAAAGGCAGTTTGTTCTTTGGTTGAACATTATCGCAAATATTTTGTCGCTTTTGTCGGCGACCTCGTTCATTTCGCGAACCTGCTTTGTATAAACGCCCGCAGGCTTTTCGCTCATAACGTGAAGCCCCTTGTTAAGAGCCTCGATAACATACGGCGGGTGGAAATAGTGCGGCGTTGCAATAAGTACTGCGTCAACCTCGCCCGAATCCATAAGCTCCGATGCGGTGTTGTAGCACTTTACGCCCTGAACATTTTCTTTTGCCCATTTAAGCCTTTCGAGGTTTATGTCGGCAACAGCGGTAATCTCTATTTCGGGAAGCTCGCCTTTAAGGTAGTTTTTAATGTGGCTCGAACCCATATTACCGACGCCGATTATACCGAGACGTACCTTGTCCATAAAAAGACCAACCTTTCTTTCAGGCGGCGCAAAGGTGCGCCGCCGTTCGGGATTCAATTAATAATCAATTTCAAGTGCCATGCAAAGTACTCTTCTTGCGTCTGTTACGGTTATTTTGCCGTCGCCGTCAACATCGCATATCTTAACGTCGCCTTCGCTTACGGGCACTATTTCAAGAGCCATCTGCAAAATAAGTCTTGCGTCCGCGGTCTCAATCTTGCCGTTGCGGTCAGCGTCGCCGAGAAGCGTTGATTTTTGAATTGCAAACGAGTCTATTTTTTCTGCCGCGCCGTCTTTTACCATATACGCGTCAAAGTAAAGAGAGCTGCCCGAAACCCTTATGCCCGCAAAAACGGGAGCGTCGGCGTCTACAATCTTTTCCGCCCTCGGGAAGAGCTTGTCGGTTTCGGCGTTGCTTTTTGCTATATAGTTTTTGCAGCCCGAAGCGCCGTCTATGGCATAGATTGTTCCGTCGGGGTTGTTATAAGCGTCATATTCTGCGCCGTATGCCGAAACCTTGCCCATATCAACGTCAACAACCTTGTTGCCGTTCATAGCGCCCGTTCTGAGATAAACGTGGTCGTGACCCTGGAAAACAACATCAATTCCAAGCTCGGGCATAAGCGTCGCAAACTGATTGCGCATAGCGACAACCTCGCTGTCGTCAAAGTGCGAACCGTTTGAATATATCGCCTTATGAAGCACAACAACCTTCCAGTCTGCATCGGAAGCCTGCGCATCGGACTTGAGCCAATTAAGCTGCTCTTCGCCGAGACCGTTTTTATCTGCATCATTTGTGTTGAGCATTATAAAGTGAACGTTGTTGTAGTCAAACGAATAGTAATATCCGCTTTCGCTGTTCTGCGAAACAGAGTCCGGAAGAACAAAGTTGTCGTCAAGAGCAAAATCGCCTTTAGCCTCGTGGTTGCCCGCAACAGGCATTATGGGTGTTGAAAGAAGCTCTTTTGAGCAGTTAAAGAAATACTTCCAATAGTTAACGTTGCTGCCCTCGTCAACCATATCGCCCGAATGAACTATAAGGTCGGCATCGGGATAAAGCCCTTTCGCCGCAGAAAGAACGCGATTTACAATAGCATACTGCTTTTCGTTCTGACCCTGGCTGTCGGTAAGATGAAGGAATGTAACCTCGTCTGAGCCGTCTGCGGTTTTGATAATGCCGCTTTCGCTCCACCAACCGCGGCTTTCGCTGCCTACTCTGTAAGCATATACGCTGTCCTTTTTAAGACCCTCAATTTTAACGGTATGTCTGTTAAGATGAAGCGTAAACGGAAGTATTCCGATTATTCCGAGGTCAACGCCCGGGAACGTTCTGTCTTTTGCGGTTGTTTCTTTTGTCAGTGTAAGATATGACGGATAGCCCGCTTTGCCCTTAAAGCGCGGTGTCTGCGTTTCGCTTTTAAGCTCTACTATTTCAATATCGGCACTGTCGAGAGTGTATTTTGAATACCAGCTGATGTTTCTTGTGGTTTCGCTGTTGTTGCCGAGCGAAACAGAGATAAGCGCGGGCAGACGGTAATTGTCAACGGTTGCTTCAACCGCGCATTTTCTGTCGTTTACTCTGCCGTTGTGGTCGCCCTTAAACGTGGGGTTCGTATCAGAACCGAAGTCCTGTATAACGTGAGCAAAGGTGTGACCCCATGCCTCATACTGGCTTTCGGTAAGATATTCTTCCATAATATTGCCGAGAACGCCGTCTATAGAGCCGCCCTTTAACACGCCGAGCTTGTCGAGCATTTTAAGAGCCGCGTTTACAAGCTGTAAATATGTTGTTTGGGACTTTCTGTCGGTTATGCCCTCGGACTCAAGAGCGTCTTTAATTATTTTTGTAACGTTGCCTTTAAAATCATCGCCGAATGCAGCAGTGATTATATCAAGAGCAAGCTGAGTGTAGCCGCCCGCAACGGGGAAATAGCCCGCGAAGAGCTTGTCGGCGTTAACATAAAGTCCCGAAAGAATTTCGTCCTGCAAAAGCTTATCGACAATAAGCTCATAAAGCTTATCAAACACTTTTTTGCCGAGGTCGCCGTTTTCAAAGCGGTCGATAACATCCTGCATAAAGGGGTCGCTTATATCTTCGTCGCCCTGACCCATCTGTGTAAATACAATAATTACAACATCGCCGAATGTGCCGGGCTTATTGGGGTCGCCGTAGCCGTATTCGTCATAAAGCGTTAAGCAGGGATATTCCGAAACCGGCATATCGCAAAGCTCGTCGATTATTGCATAAAGCGTGTTAAGAGTGTATTCGGGGTCTTCAATATACTTTTTGTCTATCTGCTCGCCGAGGTCGTTTACAAACGACATAATGTTCTTGGAAACTGCGCCGAGCGAGTGAGAATAAAGAAAATCTTCAATATCAAAGAAGCCGTTAATGTAATTTACAATGCCGCCCTGCTCTGAAATATCTGTAAACAGGTTGCCGAGCATCGGCCCGAGAAGCGTGCGGACATAGCCCTTTGCACCGTCACCGAACATATAGTTGAATGAAAAAGTCTCTCTGTAGGGCTGTTTGTACGTTACGCCCTTTGAAGTAACGGGAAGAACGCTATCGCAGTCGGCAGTTTCATAATTGAGTGTTACATTGCCTGTAATGCTTGTGTTAAAAGAAGCAAAACGGATATAATGCGGGAACTCTATAAGAGAGTTTGTCTGGAGGTCGTAAAGCACCTCGCCGTTGTCGTTTATGTGCTTTGCAACGTCGTTTGAGTGGGAGTGACCGGTGAATATATAGTGAAGTCCCGCGTCTGCAAGGGTTTCGCTTACTTCAAGATAGTTGTCAAGCACAAAGCCCTGAAGTATTGTTGCCTGAGACTCATAGTGCGGAACAAGGCTCCAGTGGTCAACAGCTATCGGGGTCTGACCCTTTTTCTTAGCTGTTTCAAGCTCGTTCAAAACCCACTGCATAACGCCCTCGGTGTAATTGCCGCCGGTTTCGTGGCCGTCTTTTCCGTCAGAAGTATTGTCAAAGCTGTACTTGCCTCCGTCAATAAATATAAGTCTGTAGCCGTCAAGCTCGGCGGCATATGAAAGCTGACCCGCAACCTCGCCGTCTTTCGGAACGTATGCGGAAACAGCATGGTCATAACCGAGGTTAGCGTAAATCTCGCGGAACTCTTCGGGGAGCGTGGACCTTACGGAAACCGCGCTTTCGCCGTTTTCAAAAGAAGAGGCGTTATAGTTATTTATATCGTGGTTGCCGTTTATAACGAACACCTCAATGCCCGTTTCTTTCTCAAACTCTTCAAGGCGTTTTGCAAAAGCCTTGTGGCCCTCGTATTCGCCGTTTCTTGTAAGGTCGCCCGGAATAATGACATATTTAAGTCCTTTATCCTCGGCGGCTTTTTTGAAAGCGGCAAAAGCCGAATCAAGAATGCCTTCTTCGTTGATATACTGTTTGTTGCCGCCTTTTGCAAACGCTTCAAATGCGGCTGTATCCGCCATATACTCCTGCGGATAATAGTGAACGTCGGACATAATACCGAATTTAAGCTCATCGCTTGCGGCAGACACCGCTATAGTTGAAAGCGGCACAAGTCCTAAAACCATTGCCACGGTAATAATTACCGACAGCACTCTTTTTGATACCGATATTTTCCTCATTACATTACCTCCGCAAATTACATTGTTTTAAACAGTCCCGGCAGCTTCATAAGCGCAGACGGAATGTTTTTCAATATTTTAACAAGACTTCCGGTTAAGGGCTTGTCGTTCAAAAAGTCGCAAAGACCTTCTGCCATTTCTTCGTTGAATACGCCAGAGCTCATTGTGATAAAGCAGCGTATCGGAATCTGGAACGCCGTGCAGCGCATCATTTCGCTGTTAATTCCGCCTCCGCCTATTTTTTCAAGGAGCGCCGTAATAAGGCTTATAACCTTTTCGCCGCGCACGCTCGAAGCGGCATATTCAAGCGGGCACGAAACGTCAATCGGAAGCGACATATCTCTTTCGCTTTCGGGAATGGGAAAGCCTAAAACCGCCTCAAATGACGAATCCGAAACCTCCGCGGGGTCGCCCGTGTAATATTCCGGTGCGGACTTTCTGTAATCGGGAACCTCTACATCGTTTGAAGAAGTAACCGAAACCGTTTTTGTGAGCTTAATATCTCTTGAAGAAGCGCCGATTAAAATGCCGTATTCGCCGCTTTCAACGTGCCAATCGCCAATATTTACGTTGTAATAAGCAAAACTGCGCTTTGAAAGTTCAAGCTCGACCGTTTTTTCTTCGCCAGCTTCAAGGAACACTTTTTTAAATCCTTTAAGCTCTTTTTCGGCTTTGAAAATTTTGCTTTCGGGCGGCGCGACATAAAGCTGTGCCACCTCTGCGCCGGCTCTGTCGCCGATATTTTTAATCTTAAAGCTTACTTTAAGAATATCGTTATCGGTAATTTCATCGCTTGAAAGCTTCAAATCGGAATATTCAAAATCCGTATACGAAAGGCCGAAGCCGAACGGGAACAAAACATCTTTTTTAACCTTGTCGTAATATCTGTAGCCTATAAAAATGCTTTCGCGGTATTCAACCGAAAGAAATGTTCCCGGGAAGTTTTTGCGCGCAGGCGTATCGTCTAAAGAGAGCGGATAAGTCTCGGAAAGCTTGCCCGAGGGG
>DJRI01000122.1:0-8817 GCA_002440045.1 Ruminococcaceae bacterium UBA6364
TCATCAAAAACGGCATGATCCACAGCGACCTCGGCGAGGACGATGAAATTCTCACCATAACCCACAAGGCCAAGTATGAGGTCGGCGTCATTGAGCGTTCATTGCCGAAATCTATCCGCGAAAAATCCGTCAGCACGGCGCTGATGGTCCTTTCAAGGGAAAAAATTCAAAACGAATGTGAATGTTCGGTCGAAGAAAAGGACGGCGGCTACCGCGTCAGCTTTGCAATCGGAGACGTCGGCGTTGAGCTTTTGCGGCTTTCCGTTTTTGTTGCGGATTTTTCTCAGGATGAAACCGTTAAGAAGAACTTTTTTGAAAACGCCGCAGCACTGTATTCAGACATAATTTCGACTCTCACCGTTGAATAAGGTTACGGAGGTTACATATCAATGAAAAAATTCCTTGCTTTCTTTTCTGTTGTTGTCATTCTTTTTGCCGCCGTCGGCGGGTTATATCTCAAGTATATCCATCAGTCGGAATACAACGTTTTTGTTGAAAGCTACGCCCACGGCAAAATGACCCTTGAGGGCGGCGGAGACAAAGACGGCACGGCAAAAAAATTCCGCGTAACGTGCAAAAAAGGCTCAACCGTCACGGTTAAAATTGCGCCGGAGCGCACAAAAAAAGCCTACTATAACCTTGCACATTTCACGGTCAACGGCGTTGACCTGACTGACGAGGTCAAGGATTCGCTTGAATATGAATTCAAGGTTGAAAAAAAGACGAACATCGTTGCAACCTTCAAAAAGGGCAAAAAGTCTTCTTCAAAAACCAAGACAACTTCAAAAGCAACAAAGGCTGCCTCAACTTCAAAGAGTGCGGATTGATTTTCCTCATAAGACTGCATTGTGCAGGTCTTACAATTTCGCGGTAATATTTTGTGCAGTTTTTCATGACAATGCCGTTTTTTGAAATAACTGTTGACAAACACATCACGCCGCGATATAATCAAGTCAAATTTAAGACAGCACCTGATAGAGGATGCGGATGAGATGAGTACCTTGCGATTTAACGCCGGCAAGCGTTCGTGAGCGAAAGGTGATTCCGCCGAAGTTTTCAAGCCGGTTGCCGCCGGGTTGGAGCTGGGGTTGCGTTTAACAGACGCCGCACTGTCATATAGTTTTTATATGGAGCGCTATCATTAAGTGATATTTTCGCTATTTTTAAGTAACGAACTTAAAGCCTGTGATACCTCATTGAAAAAAGGTGCACAGGCTTAAATTTTTATATTTCACGGGCAAAGCCCGAATTTTTGAAACAGGAGTGTTTTGTATGAGTAACGTAAGAAGAATTATGGCAGTAGTGCTTGCAGCTGTTCTCTGTGCCCTCTGCTTTACAGCCTGCGGCGGCAGCGGAGATTCAACCACCGCACCGGCAAGCGGCGACGCAAACGCAGCAGTCACCGGAATTGCAGCCGCAAAATCAATCGCAGACCTCAAGGGCATGAAGATTGCCGCCCAGACCGGCACCTTCCACGCCGACGCACTTAATCAGATTCCGGATGTTCAGGGCAGCACGCTCCCCGACTTCACCGAGCTTCTCAACGCTGTTAAGAGCGGAACCATCGACGGCTACATCGCCGAAGAGCCGACCGCAATTTCAGCCTGCAGAATGAACAGCGACCTTGATTACCTTCACCTCAAGAACAACGACACAGGCTTCACCGCAACGGCAGCCGACGTCGGAATCGCAATCGGCCTCAAGAAAGGCTCCGATCTCCTTGATAAGATGAACGAAGTCATCAAGGGCATCACCGAAGAGCAGAAGGAACAGCTCATGGAGCAGATCATCGCCGTTAAGGCCGGCGACACCGTTGAAAAGTTCGCCCTTGAAAGCGAAGAACCCGCAAACCCGACCGGAACGCTCAAGGTTGCAATGGAATGCGCCTATGAACCGTACAACTGGACCGAGACTTCGTCTGACACCCGCACCCTCGGCGCTGTTGCAATCAGCGGCGAAGGCAAGGAAGGCCAGTATGCAAACGGCTACGACGTTCAGGTTGCAAAGTATGTTGCAAACAAGCTTGGCATGAAGCTTGAGGTTTATTCCTACGACTGGGATTCACTTATTCCGGCTCTCAACTCCGGCACAGTTGACGCGATCGTTGCAGGTATGAGCCCGACAGCAGAGCGTAAGGAACAGATCGACTTCACCGAAACCTACTACGAATCAAACCTCGTTGTAATCTTCAAGAAGTAAATTTTTAAAAGCAGAAACTTGCGGCAGGCGGTTTTGAAAATCGCTTGCCGCGAATAAAATAACTAAAGTTTGGCGGAATTTGAAATGAGTTTTTTACAGGATGTCCTTAATATTTTTACCAAATACTATCCCCAGCTGCTAAAGGGTGTCGGCAACACAATGCTGCTCGCCCTTGTCGGTACCGTTGTGGGTCTTGCAATCGGCCTTCTGACAGGTATCATCCGAACAGCACCGATGTCGAAAAATCCCGTTCTTCGTATTCTCCATAAGATTCTGAACGCAATCATCGCCGTTTATGTTGAAATCTTCCGCGGAACACCGATGATGGTTCAGTCAATGGTCATCTATTGGGGCTATGCTTTTGCAACAAACGGAAAAACGCTTGCGCTCATCCCCTCCGGTATTCTCATCGTTTCGATCAACACCGGTGCATATATGGCGGAGATAGTCCGCGGCGGAATCATTTCAATTGACAAGGGACAGTTTGAGGGTGCAATGAGTATCGGTATGACCCATGCACAGACTATGTTCAAGGTCATCATTCCGCAGGTTATGCGCAACATTCTCCCCTCGGTCAGCAACGAGTTCGTCATCAACATCAAGGACACCTCTGTTCTTAACGTTATCGGCGTTACGGAGCTTTACTACTTCGCCGGAATCATCAAAAGGCAGACCTTTGAAACCTTCCAGACCTATCTCATCGTCTGCGTCCTTTATTTCATTCTGACGTTCACAATAACAAGACTGCTTCGCCTTGTTGAAAAGAAGCTGGCCGGAAAAGAAACCTACACCGTTTTCGGTTCGCAGTCAAACAGTGCTGCGGAAATTCATGTTTCAAAGGAGGCGTAAGACCATGGCTGAAAAAGTGATTGAATTGAAGGGGCTTGAAAAAAGCTTCGGCGAAAACAGCGTTCTCAAAGGAATCAGCCTTTCGGTTGAAAAGGGCGACGTTCTCAGCATAATCGGCGCTTCCGGCTCCGGAAAAAGCACCATGCTGCGCTGCATAAATCTCCTTGAAACTCCGACAAAGGGACAAATACTTTACCACGGCAAGGACGTTGCCGCAGGCGAGGTTCAGCTTTCAAGATACAGAGCAAAGGTCGGAATGGTTTTCCAATCCTTCAACCTTTTCAACAACATGACTGCCCTTGAGAACTGCATCACCGGCCAGGTTTCGGTCCTCAAGCGCAACCGCAAGGAAGCGAAGGAGATTGCCATGAAGTACCTTGAAAAGGTCGGCATGGCACCGTATATCGAAGCAAGACCGGCTCAGCTTTCCGGCGGACAGAAGCAGCGCGTTGCAATAGCGCGCGCACTGGCTATGAACCCCGAGGTGCTTTTGTTCGATGAGCCCACAAGCGCGCTTGACCCGCAAATGGTGGGCGAGGTTTTAAGCGTTATGCGAACGCTGGCGGCAGAGGGGCTTACAATGATAGTTGTAACTCACGAAATGGCTTTTGCGCGCGACGTTTCAAACAACGTTGTGTTTATGACCGACGGCGTTATTTGCGAAAGCGGCTCTCCCAAAGAAATTTTTGAGTCGCCGAAAAAAGCAGAAACAAAAGATTTCCTTTCGCGCTTTTTGGCAAACTGAAAAGTTAAACATAATACAACAAAACAAAACAAAACGCTTCGCAGTATTCGGAAAAAACGTTTACTGCGAAGCTTTTTTAATGAGAAAATTACTATGCTCTTAATTCAAGAGTGAAAATTATTGTTTCGGGCTTTTTATAATCGCAGGAAAGCCTTCCGCCGTTAATTTGAGCGAGGGAACGGGCGGCTGAAAGCCCTATTCCGCATCCGCCGCTTGTTTGCGTGCGTGCTTCGTCCGCTCTGTAAAAGCGTTCAAACAGCCTTTCGGGCGGCGCTTTCGGCAAAGCTGAGCAGGTGTTTTCAAAAATTGCCGTAACTTTTTTGCCGTCTTTTTTTAACGAAAACATGAATGTGCCGCCGTCGTTTGCGTATTTTGCCGCATTGTCAAAAAGCAAAAGGAAAATGCGCTCAACATCGTTTTTGTCCGCCGTTGCAAAAACATCTTTTTCTATATCTTCTTCGGCTGTGATGTTTCTTAAAGCAAAGCGCTCTGCAAATTGGCTAAAGGTGTTTAAAGAAAGCTTTGACAAATCGAATTTTTCGGCTTTTTTCGTTTCTTTAAGCTCGTCTGCCTTTGCAAGCGTCAAAAGGTTCTCTGTCAGCCCCGACAGACGCTTCGTTTGCTCTTTTATGTTTTCGGTCTTTTTAGAAACGCCCTGCGTCAGCTCAAGCGCCTCGGTGTTTGCAAGAATTATTGCAAGCGGAGTTTTGATTTCGTGCCCAGCGTTTGTAACAAATTGTTTTTGCTTTTCAAAATTTTCGGCAAACGGCTTTACAGCTCTTTTTGAAAGAAGCGTCAGCGTGACAAGCATTACCGCAATACAGATTAAGCCGACAAAAAGCGAAATAAGCAAAACACGAAGCATTGCGGCAAGCTCTTCTGAGGTGTCAAGAAAAATCAGCGTGACTTTGCCGTCGTCCGAAGAAGCTTTAATGTATTTGTACTTTTCGAGCCGTCCGCTTTCATTTTTTGAGTCGAGGGCTTTTTTTGCAAGTGCTTTTGCTTCCTCCGACGAAACCGCCGACGTTCTGCTTGTATCTGTAAAAATAACGTTTTTGTCGCTGTCTGTGCGCACCGTGAAGAAGTTGGACGACAAAAACATATCGTGTTCGTTTTTCGGCGCGCGAAGATTTCGCGGCACGCCGGGCGGGGCAGGGGTGTTTTTGTCTGGCAGCTTGTCAATATCGCCCTCGCTTCTTGCAATCAGCGAAAGCTTTTCGTCGGTTTGCTTTGCGGTCATAGCGGCGTTTGTCAGGTTAATTACGCCTAAAAGCACGGCAATAAGCGCGATTATTGCAATCATTGCGGTAACGACAAATCTTTTTTGAAGCGCTTTAATCATTTTGTTTCCTCCAATTTGTAGCCGATTCCGCGTTTTGCTTTTATCGTGACGTTTGCGCCCGCGCATGACAGTCGGCGGCGCAAGGTGGAAATATAGACCCACACCGTGTCAAGCGGCGTGTCGGTGTCATAGCCCCAAACTTTTGTTAAAATATCCTCACCCGAAATGTAAATATCTTTGTTAAGCATAAAAAGCTCTAAAATGCGGTATTCGGTTTTTGAAAGAGTAATGCTTTCTTTCTCTGAAGAGAGCACAAAAGTCTGCATATTAAGCGAGGCGTTGCCGAATTTAAGCTCGTTCGGGGTGTATTCTTCGCGACGGCGAAGCATGGCGCGCACCCTTGCAAGAAGCTCGCCTGTGTTAAAGGGCTTAACAAGATAATCGTCCGCGCCGAGGTCAAGACCCAAAATGCGGTCGTCAATATCGGATTTTGCCGTCAGAAGCAAAACGGGCGTGTTTATGCCTTTTTTTCGTATTTCTTTTAAGACTTCAAGACCGCTCATCTTCGGCATCATAATGTCAAGAATTGCACCGTCGTATTTTTCGTTTTCAAGATAATACAAAGCGTCCTCTCCGTTATAAACGGCGTCTACAGTGTATTTGTAAAAATCAAGAATTTCCGAAACAGCGTCCGACAGAGCTTTTTCGTCCTCTGCATAAAGAAGCTTCATAAACTCACACCTTTAAAAAACAACTTCTATTTCTTTCGGAATGTCATAAACAGGCTCTTTTTCGCGCTCAAGCTTGATTTTTATTTCGCCGAACGGCGTCGGAATACAAACGTCTGCAAACTCAAGCCCCAAAAGCGACGGCGAAAGGCGGATTTTTTTAAAGCCGGGTTCAAGAATTTCAAGCCCCGAAAGAGCCTTCGGAACAGAATAAAGCGGCGAGCCGCCCCACGCGTGGCTGTGGTCAAAAGAATATGTCGGCTCGGGCGCAATAAACCCTTCGACAAGCCCTTTTTTGCATTTTTTTACAGGCTCTTTCCAACGCTCCGAGAGTTTTAACGTGTATTCGTCGCGCAGACCGTTTTTAAAAATCGCTTCAAACAGAAAATGCGCGAAATACGGCTGAAAATCGCCGAGAGAGTCGTTTTCAAAAGCTTCTTTTATAAGATGCCTTGCAGTGCTCTCACTGCATATTCCGAAGCACGCCGCGAGTATGTTCGCGTGCTTGCGGTAATAACGCAAAGCCGTGTTTTGAGGCATATAATACGCCAAAAGCTTTTTGTCGGTCGGCGTGTTAAGCCCCTCAAAATAAAGCTCTTTTTCGCTGTCATAAAGAAGCGTGTTAACGGCTTTTTTAATGCTTTCGGAAAGGCTCTTAACGTCGGCTGCCAAAGCGCTTTCGTGCAGCTCGCCGAAAATTTTCTCAGCCGTTTTAAGCATTGCAAAAAAGTAAATGTTAAGGCACGTTTGCCCAAGCGCCTTCGGCGGGTGATGAAGCGAGATGCCGTCTGTGTATATCCAATCAATAAACATATAGTCGGGCGGCGTTTCAATAAGTCCGTTATCGCCGAGATACGTTTTAAACCGCTCAATAAGCATAACAAGCGCGTCAAGCGTGTTTTCTAAAAGCGATTTGTCGCCCGTTAGCATATACACATCATAAAGCATAAGCACCCAAATAAGGCTGTAGGTTGTGTGGAACATTCTGCCGCCGTGATAACGGAGAAGCTCTGCCGTTCTTAAAATATCGGCTTTTGCAAGGCTCATATCGCCGAAAGAAAACGCCGTCATAAGGCTTTCTATGTAATAGTCGCCCGTGCAGGCAAGCGGCTCGCAGTGGCGCGGCGAATCAAGGTGAATAAGCTGGCGGCACTGCTTTAAAGTGTGGGCGCATACGTCTAAAACGTCGTTAAGCTCGCTGTCGGAAAGGCGCGTTTTGCTCTCGTTAAAAACGGGGTAAAACGTGTTTATAATTCCGACATCGACCGTGCAAGGCTCATTACCGAGATTTTCAGCCTCTATAAAAAGTCCGCCGATGCTGTGAAGCTCAATTCCGCGGTAGCTTGAAAATCCTTTAAGAATGACCGTTTCTTTTGTGCCTTCTTCGTCTGTTTCAAAGCATCTTACAGAAAGCTTTACGGGGGAGTGGGAGCCGTTTTTAAACGATAAAAACGCCGCATAGATTTTATTAAACTCAAACACAAAGGATTTCTTTTCAAACGGTGCAAGAAAAAGCTTGCCGCCGTTTTCGGGAGCCAAAAAGACTTCGGTGCGCGCTTCCAAAGGCAGTGTTTTGCAGTGCCAAATGTTTTGAATTTCTGCGGCGGGAGAAAACTCGTCCGCACTCTTTAGCCCGTCATAATAATACGGCCTTTCATATGCGCCGTTTCTTCGGACGCACCACGTTTTGTCGGTGGAAATATATGTTTTTGAGCCGTCCGAAAAAACAACCTCGCCGCTTAGCATAAACCCGCCGTGACCCGAAGAATATTCGCATATTTTCACGGGCATAAGCTTAACTGTCGCAAAGAACGCCGCGGTTTTGCCGCCTATATCGGCAGAAAGCGTCGAAGCGTAGTGCGACGGGCGCGCTTCGTCGTTAAAAAGAAAATCGCCGCCCACAGGGATAGGGCCTGTTATTGCGGCTTTGCCGTTTATATAAAGGCAAAATTCAGTGTCGCCGCTTACAAAGAGATTAATTTTATCAACCTCTTTTTCAAATTTGTATTCTTTAAAAAATTCTGCGACGGCATAGTTTCCGCACTCTTCTTTTTTGTCGCTGAATCCGCTGTAAACCGTGTTTCTGTAGTCTTTGTAACGCGCTTCGTCAAGCCAAATCCATTTTTCGCAAAACTCCATACCGTTTCTCCCTGTGTTTTGATGATTTTTATAATATTACCGATATTATATAAAATTAGTATTGTAAAATCAATATAAAAGCGGCTGTAAAAATTGTTTTTACAACCGCCGGTATTTATATTATTTTGCCTTTTCTGATGTCAACAAGGTCGCGATAGCTTATAAGCTCAACGCCGCTGTCTTTAAACGCCTTGTGAACCTCGGGGTCTTTCATAACAAGGTATTCCCAATAGCGCCTTTGCCATCTTCCCGTAATTGCTTTCATTTCGTCGGTGTCAAGCGCGGGGTGGACGTATGTTTCGCAAATTCCCTCGGGAATATTTGTGAGATAGTTAATAAAATTCGCCTTAAAGCCTTCGTATGTATCGGCGTCTTTTATCTGCTCGGGGAAGATAAGGTAATCGGGCATGGGTACTTTGTTTATCTTCCCGAAAAATCCCGAAAAACGGCAAGCCGCTTTAAAAAGCCACATCGGGGTGCCGTCGGGGCACTGAGAGGGCAGGGGCTTTGAGAACATTCTGAACGGATAGCCCTTTTTGCCGCAAAGCGCAAGCGTTTTGGGGAGCATTTTAAGCTTTCCGTTAAGACCGTACAAAGCACCCATGTGCGAGTCAACGTGCGAGGGCTTCATACCCTTTTTTTCGCAATATTCAATCTGCGCAAGGCTTTCTTTAACAGCTTCGTCATAGTCGCAGTGGGCTTCAAAATCTTCGCTTTCGGGCCACATTCTTCCCTCGGGGGTCATAAGGCTTTTGCCGTTTGTCAAGGGCTTCCAGGGGAAGCGCTCTTTCCATTCGTTTGTGTGCGTAAGATGAACGCCTATAGCATATTGCGGATGCGCCTTTGCAAACTCAATTGCGGCGTCTGCGGCGGGG
>DJRI01000122.1:8831-12313 GCA_002440045.1 Ruminococcaceae bacterium UBA6364
CGGGGCAGGGCGTCATAATGGTAGACGATTTAAGATATCCGCCCTCAAAAAGCTCTTCAACAGCTTTGTTTGCCGAAGGGCAAAGACCGTAGTCGTCGGCATTTATAATAAGATACTTTTTAATAACTATCACTCCGTTTCAATTGAGTATTTTACTATATATTTAAGCGGATTTCAAGCGTGCGACTGAATTTAAATAAAAAATCAAAAAGGCGGCTCAAAGCCGCATTTGCCTTGAACCGCCTTTTGTGCCTGCTGTTTAATTATGAGCAACCGCAACCGCAGCCGTTATTGCCCGAGCAGCCGCAATCGTTGCTGTAGCCGTTCGCACCGAAGAGTATAAGGATTATTATAAGAATGATAATCCAAGAAGAATTGTTGTTAAAGAAGCACATAGTTATCCTCCTTTCATAAGAGCCTTTTTGCTCTTTTCACTGCATAATATGTGTTAAGGCGATTTTTTGTTACAGCGTGCATATACCGGAATTTAAGAACAATAATATTGGCGCGAACAAAGCTTTAAAGAGCTTTGTAAAATTAAATGAAAGGTTTGGTTTTTATGTTTTTCAATTTCGACAAGCTCGGCAAAAATGCATTTCGCGGCGACGGCGACGACGAAAACAACTATGATTATGATTACGAATACTCCGACGAGCTGTTATATGACGGCGAATATGACGATGACGACGGCTTTGACGACGATTTTTAAAATATGAGAGGCCCCCGATTGACCGACTGTACAGATATTGGTAATATTTTTTTGTAAATATTTGTATTCACGGTTAATCGGCGGTACATAATTCTTGAATTATTAACATTTCGGGAGTATAATATACCTAAACGAGGTGTTAATTATGCTTTGTCAGAACTGTAAGAAAAACGAAGCTTCCATGCATATGAAGCGCATTGTAAACGGCAGAGCCGAAGAAGTGCACCTGTGCTCGGATTGCGCGCGGTCTCTCGGATATACCGCGTCGTTTTCGGGCTTCGGTACGGGCTTCGGCGCGTTGCTTGACGACTTTTTCGGCAGAAGCGACGTTGTAACGGGAATGTCGTCACAGCGCTGCCCCATCTGCAACAAAAGCTTTGAAGATATTGTCTCCGACGGAAAGGTCGGGTGCGCCGAGTGTTATTCGGTGTTTTACGACAGACTTCTGCCCACTCTTAAAAGAATACACGGCACTTTGCGCCACTGCGGAAAAACGCCGCACAGCGCCGAAACGGCCGCAGATAAAAAGGAGGTGCTGTAAATGGGCGCAAAATGGTATCTCGGCACAGGCGCGCAAAACGACGTAATCATCAGCACCTGCGTTCACGTTGTAAGAAATTTGAAGGAAATGCCGTTTCCGTCGATGCTTTCAATGCGGGACAAGCTTTTTGTCAACTCTCTTGTGCGCTCAGCCGCCGAAAAAATACCGGGCTATTCTTTTGAATATGCCGAAATGAAAACGCTTTCACAGCACCAGGTGGTTTCTCTTGCCGAGCGCCATCTCGTAAGCCCCGAATTTGCATTTTCGGGCGACGGAAGAGCGCTTCTTCTTACAGACGACGAGTCTGTAAGCATTATGATTAACGAAGAGGACCACATAAGGCTTCAGGTTATGTATGCGGGCTTTTCGCTTGACGAAGCGTACAGAACAGCCGACGCTATAGACGATGAGCTTTCAAAGCGCCTTGACTTTGCGTTTGACGAGCGCCTTGGGTACCTTACTCAGGACCCGTCGCTTTTGGGCACGGGAATGAAGGCTTCCGTGGTGCTTCATCTTCCCGCAATTGCCGCTTCTTCGGGCATTCAGCCGCTTATTTCGGCGGTTGCAAAGCTCGGTCTTACTTTAAGCGGTTCTTACGGCGAGGGCGCCGCGGCTAAGGGCGACCTTTTTAAATTAAGTAACAGCATAACGCTCGGTATTTCCGAAAAGGGTGCCGTTGAGAATTTAAAATCAATTGCTTTGCAGATTGCCGCCAAAGAGCGCGCCGCGCGCGATGAGCTGTTCTTGTCGCCCGTGACAGAAGACAAAATTTACAGAGCATTCGGCATACTTAAATATGCAAGGCTTTTGAATACCGATGAGTTTATGGAGCTTATGTCGCTTGTGCGGCTCGGCTCTTTAAGAGGGCTTATAGGCGTTAAAACCGAAAAAATCGAAGATATGATGATTAAAATGCAGCCCGCAACAATTGCGCTTTCTGTAGACAGACCCCTCGACAAGCCCGCGCGCGACGCGTTGAGGGCGCAAAGAGTGCGCCAAATGCTGTCTTAAAAATTTCAATTTAATATCGGCGGCTGTAAAAAGTGATTTTTTCAGCCGCTTTTTTATTGCTTCTTTATTCTTTTTGTGATAATATATTTTTCATATTTTCAGTAGTTCGGGGGATATTATGTCAGAAAAACTCAAAAAGAACAGCACTTTGTTTTCGGCGTTTCTTATGGTGCTTGCCGCGTTTATATGGGGCACGTCATTTGTCGCTCAAAGCAAGGGGCTTGATAAAATCGGTAATTTCACTTTTTTGTCGTTCCGCTCTTATCTTGCGGTGCTGGCGCTCATTCCCGTTGCGCTTGTGTTTTACAAAAACGGCAAAAAAACGGGCGACGGGGCGCACGGCGAATATAAAAGCTTTTTTTCAAAGCGGCTTATTTTCGGCGGCGTGCTTTGCGGCATATTTCTTTTTGCGGGCACTGCATTTCAGCAGATTGGCATAAAATATTCGGGCGTCGGCAAATCGGGCTTTCTTACAACCCTTTACATACTGATTGTTCCGCTTATCGGGCTTCTTTTTAAGCGTAAAGTAAAGCCCACGCTTTGGGTGTGCATCGCCATAGCGCTTTTGGGAATGTATTTTCTTTGCGCGGGCGCTTCGGGCGGAATATCGTTCGGCGATATAATGCTTATTCTTTGCGCGCTCGGCTTTGCAATTCAAATAACTACCGTTGACCGTTTCATTTCAAGCGTAGACGGCGTAAGGCTTTCGCTTGTTCAGTTTATAACCTGCTCGGTGCTTTCAACGGTCACAATGCTTGCGTTTGAAAAAGTTGATATGAGCGTTATTCTTGACGCGTGGTTTCCCGTGTTCTATGCGGGCGTTATGTCCTCGGGCGCGGCGTTTACGCTTCAGATAATTTCGCAAAAAAATCTTAACCCCGTCGTTGCGTGCCTTCTTATGAGCCTTGAATCCGTCTTTGCGGCGCTCTCGGGCGCGGTGTTCGGCGAAAGACTTTCCGCAAGAGAAATTATCGGCTGCTGCCTTGTGTTTACCGCGATAATCATTTCGCAGCTGCCGATTGAGAATATTTTAAAACGCAAAAAAGCAAGTAACAAATAAAAACAAAAAAAATAACAACACCGACGTAACGCGTTTAAACGTGAGTACGTCGGTGCTTTTTGTTATTTGCTTTTTATCAATGTTGTTTGTTTCTTTTAGCTTTTTGCGCTCCGGGCATTTTTATAATCGGAAATCGGATAGGAAAAAATGTTCGGAATGAA
>DJRI01000122.1:12355-12978 GCA_002440045.1 Ruminococcaceae bacterium UBA6364
TTAATTTATAGCAAAAAGCAATTATTTGAAAAAATCGACAGTTTACACCGCAAACCTTTGTTTTTGGAAGCAATATTTCTTTTATATACAAGTTGTTATTCAGTCTTTTGCTTTTTTCGTTCCGGACTTTTTTTCCATCCGATTTTTTTATTCTTTCCAGAATTTTCGGTCCAGACTTCTGTATTGAATCGCTTCTAAAATATGCGGCTTTTCTATAAGCTCGCTGTTGTCAAGGTCGGCAACCGTTCTTGCAACCCTCAGTATTTTGTCGTACGCTCTTGCCGAAAGCCCGAGCCTTTCAAACGATATTTCAAGAAGCCGCGCCGCTTCGTCGGTCATAATGCAGTATTTTCTCGTAAGGGCGGGCGTCATTTTTGCGTTGCAGGTAACGCCTGTGCCCTTAAAGCGCTCGTTTTGTATTGCCCTTGCGGCGTTTACGCGCTTTCTTATCTCGGCTGACGTTTCACCCGATTCGTTTGACGAAAGCTGTGCAAAATCAACCGGCGGAACTTCAATGTGAATGTCAAGCCTGTCAAGAAGCGGACCCGATACCTTTGAAAGGTATCTTGCGGGCGCGCCTTTGGGGCATGTGCATTTTCTTGTGGGGTGCCCGAAATAACCGG
>DJRI01000122.1:13005-21567 GCA_002440045.1 Ruminococcaceae bacterium UBA6364
GGGCAGGGGTTCATGGCGGTTATAAGCATAACGGAGCACGGATATGTAAGCGAGCACGCCGCGCGCGAAATTGTTATTGTGCCGTTTTCAAGCGGTTGGCGCAAAATCTCCATGGTGTTGCGCGGAAATTCGGGTAATTCATCAAGAAACAAAACGCCGTTGTTTGCAAGCGAAAGTTCTCCCGGCTTCGGAATTGTTCCGCCTCCCGACATTCCCGCAGGGGAGATGGAGTGGTGCGGCGAGCGAAACGGCCTGTAGTTTATTACGGGCTGCTCTTTCGTGAGCTTTCCCGAAAGGGAGTATATTTTTGTCGTTTCAAGCGCTTCGTCGGGCGTCATATCGGGAAGAATTGTCGGTATTCTTTTTGCAAGCATACTTTTGCCGGAGCCGGGCGGGCCTATCATCATAACATTGTGACCGCCTGCCGCCGCAACCTCAAGCGCACGCTTGACTTCAAGCTGCCCTTTGACGTCTTTAAAATCGGGCAGTGTGTCGGGTATTTCAAAATGTTTGAACGGCTTGAACTCGACTGGCGGAATTTTTTTAACGTCGTTTATATGCTCCGAAAGCTCTTTAAGGCTCGAAACGCCGTAAACCGTTATGCCGTCGATTATTGCCGCCTCTTCGCAGTTTTCGTGCGGAACATAAATTTCGCGTATGCCGTGCTCTCTTGCGCCGATTACCATCGGCAAAACGCCTTTAACGCCCTTTATTGCGCCCGAAAGCGAAAGCTCGCCTATAAATGCGGCGTTTTTATAGTCGCCGCGAATTTGCCTTGTCGCAGAAAGCAGGCTGACAGCCATGGGCAGGTCATAAAGCGAGCCTTCTTTTTTAGTGTCGGCAGGGGCAAGGTTAAAGGTGTATGTGCCGTTTGTTTTAAAGTCAAAATCGGAGTTTCTCAAAGCGGAAATTATGCGCTCTTTCGCTTCTTTGACAGCCGCGTCCGGAAGCCCGACTATATTGACAATAAATTTTTGCGACGGGGCATAATTCAACTCGACCTCTACTTTAAACGAGTCAAAGCCCAAAAGCCCTATGCTGTTAATTATGGTAAACATAATTCATTTTCCGCCTTTTTATCAGTTTTCTGTCTCTGTGTCCTCAAGTACCCCCGAGCAAAGCTCGCTTATTGACGAAGAGTCTAATTTAAGTCCCGAAGAAAAAGAGCCTATTTCTTTGTCCGGTTCTTCTTTAAGCGTGTTGCTTGATGCAGGGGCTTCATCTTCTTTAGCTTCTTCTTCAACATAAAGCTCGGGGTCAAACGAAAATGCGTTCTTTTTTATAAGAAGCATAACAATTAAAAGAATAACGAGCGTTACAAGAGAAATTACCGTGCCTGCAATAAGTCCCTCTGGCATAAATTTAAGCTCTAAGGTGTGCGCGCCCGCTGTTACTCTTATTCCGAGAAGCGCGTCGCCGATTTTTACAATATCGTCTTTTGAAACCTTTTCGCCGTCAAGATAAACGCTCCAGCCGTTGTCATAGTTTATCGAAGTAAATATTATGCCGTCGCTGTCGGCGTTAATTGTGCCTTTTATGTGCGTTTCGTCAAACACTTCGGTGCTTAAAGAATTAGCTTTAAGCTTGTTGTAGCCCTCTTTGAATACGTCGTCGTCAAGGGTTACTGCGTATATATAGGTGTAGCCGACGTTGCCTTCTTTAATGGGGGCATAAACGCTTATTTCGTCGCCCTCGTTAAGATAGCCGAGGTCAAGTATAAACGGCTTTGAGTCTATAGATTGCGAAATTGCGACTTCACCGGGCAAAGTCACCGTGATGTTATCGACGTTTGACGCGCCGGTTTTGTAATAAAGATAGGCGTTGCCGCTCTTTTCCACTGTGAGAGTATATGTGAGCGAAGCGTCCGAAAGAGAGCCTGTGACCTCAAACGGATAGCAGCCGCTGTCGCCGAAATCCTCGTTAGAGCTTGTTACGTTGTTTGTTGTAACGCGCTCAACTTTAATGTCTTTAAACACGTCCGAAAGCCCTGTTGCGGACTGGAACAGATTGCTTTGAACGGTAAAAGGATTTGTCCCGTCGTGCGACCAGTATTCAATATCGCTGTTCGCTCTGAATGCAATCGGAAGCGAATATTCGTTTTTATATGCCGTGAACACGCCGCTTGACGAAAGCTCGGTGTAATATTTCGGGTTTAACTGAGTTGTGTTCTTTTGGGAGTTGTCAACTATATAATCAAGCGCAAAAAACGCGTTGTAAACGGCTGTCTGGCGGTTGTAGGTATAGCTGTTTATATAGTTGCCGAACATTCCGAGATGATATTGCATATTCGAGACTTTTTCATACGCCATCGAAGAGAACGTTGATATGCCGTTATAGTAATACCAGCACGGGTCCATTCGCGCCCTTAAAGAGGTCAGCTCCATTCTGTAAACGCCGTCTTTTTCGTTTTCGTCTATGTCCGACTTGACTTTTACAAAATCGTCATAGTCGCCGACAAAATTCGTTTTGAGCTGGTCCATGCTGTAGTTGTTGGTGTTTGCAACAAGGTATTCTGCACAGCACGAGCAAAGAATAAGAACCGCGGCGGCAGCCTTCGGATAGCGGTCGTTCTTTAAAATGCCTAAAGCAAGGCAATAAATGCCGATAAACGCAATCGAAATCCACACGCCTGTTTCCGTAAAGTTTTTGGAGCCTATTTCCTGAACGATAATAACAAAAAATACGGTTGCCGTGCCGACGCCTATTATCTGCTTTTTGGAATATTCTTTGATTAAACCGATTGCTTTATAGGCAAATATAAGCAAAAGGAACGAATACATATACGAAAATCTGTAGGGCAAATCATTCGGGAAGTGAAAGCCGTGCCAGATGTAGTTTAGCCAGTTTGTGTAACAGCTTGCAAACATAACGCCGAGAATGCCGATGCTGAATATCTTTCCCTGAAGCTTTATTTTGTCTGAGAATATGAAAAGCGGAACGAGCATAACCGTGAGAATGCCGCAATAAACGTTCGGCAAAACGTCGGTGCCGCTGCTTCTTATCGTCGGGTTAAGATAGGCAAGGTGGTTTGCAAGAAAATCGAATATTGAAAAATATGTTTTAAAATCCTTGGGGAACGTTCCCGAGGTTGCCGAGCAGTTTTTAAGAACAAAATATACGGGTATTAAAGCGAACGCCGCAAGAGCCGCCGCCGCAACCGAAGAAAGCGCAAATCTTACGCCGCTGTCGATAAACTTTGAGTTTCTGCCGCAGTCATAAACATACGAAAGCCTTGCAAAAATCCCTTTTTCGGGCTTTTTTAATTTTCCGAGATACGTTTCGCTTATTGCGAATACCGAAAAATAATAATAGATGAAATAAAGAGCGGAGAATATGCATACCATATACGCCATATAGTAGTTTGTTACAAACGTAAGCGCAAGCGAAACAATGTAAAGCTTCATTTTTCTTTGAGAAATAAGCTTTTCAAGCCCGAGCATTACAAGCGGGAAAAGATAGAACGCGTCGAGCCACATAATGTTCCAATAATATGCTATAAAATAGCCGCTGCAAGCATAAAGAACGCCGAAAGCGGAGGTAACCGCAGAAACCTTTTCGGATTTTTTTGAAAGGAAATACGAAAAAGTGAACGAAGCCGTGCAGGCTTTTAAAAGAATCATCGTCGCTATGGCTTCGGGCATATTTTTGTGCCCGAAAATAAACATAATTATGCCGAACGGCGAAGAAAGATAATTGAAAAAGTTGCCGAGAAAAGCACCGCCGCCGCCCGAAGTCCACGAATAAAGCAGGCTGTCGGAGTTTTTGACTCTTTCATAAAGCTCTGTAAAAAGCGGCCCGTATTGATGATAAAGGTCCATTCTTAAAACGGTTTTGTTGCCGAGCGGAATAAGCTCATAGGCGCAGTAAACCGCCAAAATCAAAAGAAATGTGCACCCCGCCGCAAGCAGACAGTATTTGTTGTTCAAAAGCGATTTAAAAAGCTTTGTTTTTGAAAATTTGCTGTTTTTGACTTTTTCTTTCAGCTTCATATATTTCTTCTCCCGATAAAATTAATGACATTCGTAATATGTAAATATTACCATATATTCGACGCGGTTTCAATCTTTTTTGTTGCCGCGTTTTTTTAAATATATGTAAACAAGTTCTAAATTCGGACAAGTGTAAATAGTATTTTCACAGGAGAACATAAAGGATGGATTAAAATGAAAGCTTTTTTAAACGCAATTTCCCTTTTGCCCGACGATTTCAAAAAGCCGCTCTCGCTTATTTGTGACGGTGACGCTTCAAATATCAACGAAGTGCGCTTCAGAAGCAATATGCCCGTGCGGCTCAATTCAAGAACCGAAGCGTTTTTTGTAACTAAAAGCGGCAGGCTCACGTTAAAAGAAGAAACCGACGTTTTGACGTGCAGCGACAGACAGCTTCAGGAGATAGTATTCTCACTTTCAAGGCGCTCGATACATACTTATCAGGATATGATAGCAAAGGGGTTTATTCCGCTTCGCGGCGGCTGTAAGGCGGGCGTTGTCGGGTGCGCGGTGTTAAGAAACGGCGAGGTGTATTCGGTGTCGTCTTTTAACAGCGTGAATATACGCGTCTCGCGCGAGTATTACGGCTCTTCAGGCGATGTAATAAACGCCGTTAAAGACTGCACGTCTTACCTTATCGTCGGAAAGCCCCTTTCTGGCAAAACAACCGTTTTAAGGGATTTGTGCCGATATTATTCGGGTAAAAACGCATTTTCGCCGAAAAAAGTTGCCGTGATTGACGAACGTGACGAAATTGCTTCGCTCGCTTTCGGCGGCGCCGCCGATATAGGGCTTCAGACAGACGTTCTGTCGCTTTATCCGAAGGCGGTCGGTGCCGATATAGCTTTAAGAACGCTTTCGCCCGACATAATTATGCTTGACGAGATAGGCGCAAACGACGAGACAGAGGTGCTTCTTTCAAGTATGAACTGCGGCGTGGGCGTTATCGCGACGGCGCACGGCGGAAGCTATGACGAGGTTATAAGGCGGCCGAATATTAAGCGCCTTGTAAAGGCGGGCGTATTTAAAAAAATGGTTATTTTAAACGGAAAGGAAAGCCCCTGCACCGTAAAGGAGGCGGTTTCGTTTTGAAAAGCGCGGCGGCGGTCTGCATGGCTGTTGCGGTTGCGGCGGCAGGCTTTGCAAAAATATTCGCAATAAGAATAAATGCCGCGGCGGCTGAGGAGGCGCTTATGTTTTCGCGCCTTGTAAAAAACGAAATACGTTTTAAAAACGCGCCGTATTCCGTCCTCGCAGAGATTGTGAAAAACGAAAATTTCAAATATATAAGCTTTGACGGCGAAAAATTCAATCTTGATTCGCACGCCGAAAAAGAGCTTAAAGAGGCGTTTTACGGCTTTATTTCAAAAATAGGAACAACCGACGTCTGCGGTCAGCTTGAAATGTGCGAAGAATATTCCGAAAGACTTTTAAAAATACGCGACAGCGCATGTGAGGAGTCCGGCTCAAAGATTAAGGTGTGCGGCGCGTTGAGCGCGCTAATTTCGCTGTGCGCTCTTTTGATGCTTTAGGTGGCTTTATGGAAATCACTTTTATTTATAAAATAGCGGCAGTCGGAATGATAATCGCCGTGATAAATCAGATATTGCAAAAAGCGGGTAAGGAGGAATACACCACATTTACAACGGTAGCCGGCATAATTCTTGCGCTTCTTATGCTTTTGCCTAAGCTTTCGATGCTGGGGGATGAACTGTCGTCCCTTTTCGGGCTGTGACGGCCTCGGGGGTGCTTGCCGCCGCGCTTTTCGGTGTGTTTATTCTTGCGGTTTTAAAAAGATATTCGCCGAATATTGCGGTCATAGCAGAGGCGGCGCTCGTCTTATTTATCCTGTTTTGCGTTTTTAAAAACTTCAAAGACGTATTTTCGGAAGCGGAGGCGATTTTAGGCGAAACCGAAATAAGCGCAGGCGGCATAAAAATAATGCTTAAAATATTCGGACTTTTAAGCGCGGGGGCGCTTGTTTCGGATATTTGCCGCGATAATTCCGAAAGCGCACTCGGCAGCGCCTGCGACCTTTTTGTAAGAGTGCTTGCGGCAATTGCGGCAATGCCCGTGTTTATTTCGGTAATAAAGGTTGCGCTCGAATATCTTCAAAATTACTGACTAATTTATTAATCGGCGGCTGGTTTTCGGTGGTGACGTATGAAAAAAATATCGGTTGTTTTAATTTTTTTGATTTTCGCTTTCTCGGTGTTCACTGTTAACGTGTACGGCGAGAATATAGACGAATACAACAAAGAAGAATATGACGCTTCAAAGATTTTTAACGAGCTTACGCCCGAAGCGCGCGAGGCGCTTTCTTCGCTCGGAATAACAGACGAAAGCCTTGAAAGCGTGTTTTCGGTCTCGTTTAAAAAGCTTTTCGACGTGCTTTTTCAAATGTTTAAAGGCTCTTTGAAAAAGCCGTTTTCGGTGTGCCTTTTAAGTATTGTTACGCTTGCGTTTTCAAGCTTCGGCGAAAACGCTTTAAGGCACGGCAAAATCCTTTCGGGCGTCGGCAATGCCCTTGCAATGCTCACGGCGGCTGTTCCTTTGGGCGAGCTTATAAGTACCGTGTTTTCTCTTAACGAAAGCCTGTGCCGCTTAAACGTCGCTTTTCTCGGCGTTTTTTGCGCCGCGGTTTCGGCGGCGGGCGGCAGTATAAGCGCCGTCTCGTTCGAGGGTGCAATGCTGTTTTTCAATTCGCTTGTTTTAAACGCTTCGTCTTTGTTTTCAAAGCCGCTTATAAACGGAATGTGCGCCGCGGCGTTTTTTTCGTGCATCAATTCGTTTTCTTTTACTTCGCGCCTTTCGGAAATGCTCAAAAAGGCTTATATAACGCTTCTCGGCTTTTTCGCTATGATTTTTACTGGCTTTTTGTCGTTAAAAAACGTTCTTGCGGCAAACGCCGACACAATTGCTTCAAAAAGCATAAAATTCGTTATCGGAAAATCGCTTCCCGTGGTCGGCGGCGCTGTGAGCGATTCGTATTTAACCGTGCTTTCGGGGCTTTCGCTTGTAAAAAACACGTTGGGCGTTTTCGGGATTATTTCAATAGCGCTGACTGTTTTGCCTACGCTTTTTTCGCTTTTCTCGTGGTCTTTTGCATTGTGGGCGGCGCGCTCTGCCTTTGAAACGTTTTCTTCGGGCGCGGGGAAAAACGCACTTTCTGTATTCGGCGACGCGGTGTCGCTTCTTACCGCAACGGTCGTGTTTGTCGCTTCCGTATTCATAATTTCCACGGGAACGCTTCTTCTTATGACAAGGGGCGGCAGTGTATGAGTATTCTTAAAACCGTGCTCATTAATTATTGCGTGTGCGCGTTTTTCGCAACGCTTTTGGAAACGCTTATACAGGAAAAGCAAAAGCGCATTTTTAAAACGCTGTCTTTTTGCGTTATAGCGGCTGTTACCGTGTCGCCGCTTTTAGGCGCGCAAAAAAATATTGATTTTTTCGATTTTTTGACGCCCGAAGAAGAATATTCCGAGTCGCAAAAAAGTCTTGCCGCGGCTTCGGGGCGGCTTGAAAAAGCGGTGTATAAAAATGTGGAGGAAACGCTCATAAACGAAGGCATAAATGAATATGAGATATATGTAAGCACAAATTTAAACGAAGAAGAAAACACGGTAACGCTTTCGCTTGTGTCGGTGCAAATCGGAAGCGATTTTAAAGACAAAGCCGAAAGTATAAAACAAAAGCTTTCCGAAACATACGGCGAAGCTTTGGCGTTGGAGGTGAAAAATAACGAAGAAAGCGGCAGAAGTGATTGAAAAGCTCAAAGCCAACAAAAAGGCGGCTTTGCTTGTTTTGCTCGGCATTGCTCTTGCGGCGCTTTTGTTGGCGGAAAGCGGCGGTAGCAAAACCGAGACCAAAACCGACGGCGTTGCGGCGGTGTCTGCCGCAAAATATACGTCGCTTCTTGAAGAAAGGCTTGAAAAGCTCATTTCAAAAATAGACGGCGCGGGAAACGTCAAGGTTATGGTGTCTTTAGACAGCTGTTACGAAAATGTTTATTTGAAGGGCTACAGCACAAAAGAAAAAGCGGCGGGCGAGTCGCGGGAGGTTGAGACCGACGAAGAATACATAACCGTAAAAAAAGGCTCAAACAACGAAGAATGTCTTATAGTCAAGGTGTATGAGCCGTCAATAAAAGGCGTTGCGGTCGTGGCGGAAGGCGCCGACAGCCCCGCTGTCAAAATAGCCATCACCGAAACGGTGTCGGCGGTTCTTTCAATAAGCAGCGCAAAAATCTCGGTGGAAAAAATGAGCGAACGAAGCAGATAACCAAACGACAATTTTTTCGGAGGAATATCTATGAATGTACTTTTAAAAAGACGTCAGCTTATAATGGCGACGCTTGTTATAGCTCTCGGAGCGGCAGTGTTTGTGAATTGGTATTTTACGCGCACGTCGGACAATGTTAAAACGGGCGAGGGCGAAAGCGAAAACTATGTCCAAAACCTCGGCGAAGCGCGCTATGTGAATGCAAACAAAAATTCTGAGCAGGGGGAAACCGCGGCGCAGGACACAAAAGCCGATGACAGCTTTGCAGAAATAAAACTTAACAGAACAC
>DJRI01000122.1:21623-43870 GCA_002440045.1 Ruminococcaceae bacterium UBA6364
CTTAAAAGCTCGCTCGATTCAGCCCCCGTTGACTCAAAAACCGCCGAAAGCGTGGCAAAATCGGTAGATGAGCTGAGCGCCGCGATAAAATGCGAGGCCGACACAGAGGCTTTAATAAGCTCAAAAATCGGCGCGTCGTGCGTTGTCGTTATTAATAACGATAAAATTCAGGTGGTTGTTGAAAAAGGCAAGCTTAACGAAGAAACAGCGCTTATTATTTCGGATATAGTCGCTTCAAGCACCGACATCCCGCGTGAAAATCTTACGGTGAGCGAAGCAAAATAGTTTACGGTATAATTTAATAATTGCAACCCGGTCGGGAAATGCCTTTTCATGAGCTTTCCCGACCGATATTTTTAAGATTTTGCCGTCTTGAAAAATCCTGTCGGATATGGTAATATTGAGTCGAAAATAACTCTTTAAAGGAGTGGCTATTTTGGCTGAAAACGGCGGCAGAAACAACAAAAACGAAAGCGGCGGAATAAATATTTCGCGTGCTAACAATATAAGCAACGATATTTACAGCGACTCCAAAAAAGAGCGCGCTTCATTTTCGCAGTCCGCGGGCGGCGACATTTATATAGGAAAAAGTAAAAAAAATCAAACCTCTTCGGGGCGCGACGTTTATATATCGTCAAGAAACGCTCATAAATTCGACACCGAAGAGCTTATTGTCGATATTGACAGCGGGTATAAAAAGCAAACCCCGCCGCAAGGGGAAGCTAAAGAAACCGTTTACAGCTTTGAAGACGTTTCGGATTATGACGAGCGCCGCAAAACCAAGAAAAAAAGCAAAGGAAAAAGAGTTGCGCTCAGCATAATCGCGGTTATTTTGGTGCTTGCAATCGGCATTTCCGTTTGGGGCGCCGCATCCGTTCTCGGGGTTGTCAATAAATTCACCCCCGCCGACGAAATAGAGCATATAAATACCGAAACGCCCTTAAAAAGCGCAGACGGCGTTACAAATATCCTTTTAATAGGTCTCGATAAAGAAAAAGACGGCGCTTCAAGAAGCGACAGCATAATGATTGTTTCCGTCAACAAAAACACGGGCAAAATTACCGTTACCTCTGTTTTAAGAGACACGCACCTCAATATTCCGGGCGAGGGCGAAGCAAAAGTCAACGCCTCTTTTGCGTGGGGCGGCGCAAACCTTCTTATTGCAACGCTTGAAAGCTCTTTCGGCATTAAAATAGACGAATACGCCGCCGTGAATTTTGATATGTTCACTTCTCTTATAGACGGCTTAGGCGGCATCGACATTGAGATTACAGAGCGTGAAGCCGATTATCTCAACGACGGTCAGGACTATAAAAAGGCAAAACGCCCCGACAAATTCGAGAGCGGCGAAAGCGTGCATATAAACGGCTATCAGGCGCTTTGGTATTCAAGAATACGTTATCTTGATTCGGATTTTATGCGCACACAGCGCCAAAGAAAGGTTATTGCGGCAATCGCTTCAAACGTAAAGTCAAAGCTTACGCCGACGGGTATTTTCGGGCTTATCAAAACCGCCAACGAGGTTGCGCCGAATATCAAGACAACGCTTTCAAAAAGCGAGCTTATAAGCCTTCTTTTCGACTGTATTTCGTGCCTTAAAAAATCGGGCTTTGATATTGATAAGCTTATCGTTTCGCAAAAAATACCATTTGACGATACATGGTATTATTTCAGCGCGTGGGACGGCTCTTCAATAGGAATAGACGTCGAAGAAAACGCAAGACTTCTTTATTCTTCGATTTATGAGCCGCAAGAAGAAAAAACGGATGACAAATAAATATTGCGAGCGGGCAAACGCTGTTTTGCCGTCATAAAATGAATTTTCCCTTCATATATTTGTTTTGGAAATATATGAAGGGAGTTTATATTTATGGACATATCATTGCAAAAAGACGAGTACCGTTATTTGAAAAAAACATATGAAACAAGTATGGAAGAGTGCGTGGAGGCAGAGCTTTCGCTTCCCGAATATATGCCCGAAATATTGCGGATAATCCGCGCCGCAGCCGTGCCGAAAGTGAACAATTGCCGCACCGTCGGCGAAAGGGTCACGGTTGACGGCGTTTGCGAGCTTCGTATGATTTACACTTCGGACGACGGCTGTATTTATGCATTTTCACAGCAGTGCGCTTTTACAAGATACTGTGAAAACGCCGAGTTTTCGCATGCCGACGACGTGACCGCAAAAGCGGGCGTCAATTATGTCAACTGCCGCGCAACAAGTCCCAAAAGAGCGGAAATTAAAGCGGGTATAAGGCTGTCGGTTTCGGCATACGGCGGAATATATGAGGATATAGTTTCGCTCGGCGATTGCCGCGGCATTGAAGAAAAATGCGTCCCCGTCAGCGCGATGTCGCTCGGCTGCAAAAAAAGCCGCAATTTTTCAATGAGCGAAACGCTTAATATCGAAAACGGCGGCGCGGCTTTTATATTAAGCTCTTTTGCCGCCGCCGTCCCGACCGAAATTAAAAAAATAGGCAACAAAATTATGATTCGCGGCGACGCGGTTGTGGAAATATCGTATGTTCCGTGCGAGGATAAAAGCGTTGCCGAGCACATAAGGCACGTTATGCCGATAAATCAGATTCTTGAATTTGACGGTATGGAGGAGCATTACACGGGCGACGTGATTCTTAACGTTTCGGCGTGCGATATAGTAATTAAAAACGATTCTTCGGGCGACGGGCGCGCATTTGACATTGCGCTCGGCATTGACGCTGACGTAACGATGTGGGAGCAAAAAGACTTTTTTGTTATTACCGACGCATACTCGGTGGACGGCGAGCTTGAACTCAGTAAATCGGCGCTGAGCTTTTATTCCGTCGGCGACGAGGTAAGAGATACCTATGTTTTCAAAGAAAATGTCGACGTTTCAAAAATCGGCGTTTCTTCAATTATTGACGTCTCCGTTGAAACAGGCGAAGCAAATGCCGCTTACAGCGAAAATAATCTTAATATCTCGGGCTCTTTAAAGCTTTCGTTTATAATGCGCGACACGGCAGGGGATATAGTCACCCTTGAAAAAATGGTTGATTATAATTACGAGCGCAAACAGACCGAGGATATAAGCGAGCCTAAGTGTATTGCCGACGTAACGCTTTGCTCTCTTGACTGCACGCTTAAAAGCAGCTCGGAAATCGAAGTGCGCGCAGAGCTTAAAATAACGGGTACGCTTTTTAATACCGTGAGCGTCGACGCGGTTTCCGATATGACTTTATCGGAAAGAACAACCGAAAAAAGAGGAGGAGCCATTACCGTTTATTTCCCGTGCGGCGAAGAAAACCTTTGGGATATTGCGCGGCGCTACAACACAACCGTCAGCGCCGTTTCAAAGGAAAATTCGCTTGACGGCGAAACGACCGAGGACAGAAATATAATCTTCATACCGTCTGTGTAAAACCTGTCTGCTTTTTACTTAAAAACTTAAGAGTTCTTATGTTTTCTCTGAAATATTGAAAATAAGGCGCGATACATGTATAATGTTACTGCTTCTTTTTTTGAAGCGGTAACATTTTTTATTAAAAAACAATTACAATTATTAAGAATTAATTACAATTACAGAACCCGTGTTGCAAAAAATTCTCTCTTGTGGTAAAGTTAGCATAGGTTCATAAGGGTTTAAGAGGTGTTTTTATTGGAACGCAAAAAAGTGCTGATTGTCGATGACGAGCCTGATATAAGAGATATGCTCTCTATTTTGCTTGCTTCAAACGGCTATACTGCCGTTGAAGCCAAAAACGGCGTTGAAGCGGTAAATGCGGTTAAAGAGAACCCCGATTTTGACCTTGTGATTCTTGATGTTATGATGCCCGAAATGGACGGAATAGACGCTTTAAGAGAAATAAGAAAGTTCAGCAACGTTCCAGCGCTTTTTCTTACGGCAAAAACAGCCGAAAGCGACAAGGCAGACGCATATTATAACGGCGGCGACGATTATCTTTCAAAGCCGTTTTCACAAAGCGAGCTTTTAATGAAGGTCACGTCTCTTGTAAGGCGCTATCGCGAGTACGGCAATTCTTCGGAGCATATAAAGAATATCGACTCTTTAAAAAGCATAAGAATCGACGCGGACAGGCACATCGTATATAAAAACGGCGTTGACGTCGGGCTTACCGACACCGAATATATTCTTTTAAACTTCTTTATAAAGCACCGCGGCACGCCGAACGACGCAAAATCCATCTATGAAGCGGTCTGGCAGGAGCGCTATTTGCCCTCTGCGGCAAATACCGTAATGGTTCACATTCTTAACCTCAGGCGCAAAATAGAAGATGACCCCACGCAACCCGAGATTATAAAAACGGTTTGGGGAAAGGGGTATCAAATTGACTGAGCGTTTTGAAAAAATCGCGGCGCGGCTTCCTGCGTCGTTTCGCACCATACGAATGAAAATGATTGTGACGGTTGTAACCGCAATGCTTCTTTCGGCGTTGGCGGCGTCGCTGATTTCGTATCTCGGCACAATGTTCATAGAAAACGTTCTTCTTGACGACGAAAGAATGGCAAACAACCAAATCGAGCTGCTGCTTTCTTTTGCCGATTATGTTAAAGAAAACAAAATCGCTTCGTATGAAAGCGACAAGTTTGACGAGTGGCTTGCTTCTCACGGCAACGCGTCACTCACCGTGTTCAGAGAGTCCGAAAAGGTTCTCGGCGAGGACGGCTCGGATGAAGATACATGGTACGCCGAAGACGGCAGTACCACAATAGTGAGGGAATCCGATTTTCCGTTTTTTTCAACCGGAGGAAAGGTAGTTACAACAAGCGGCGTTAAAGACGGCAGAGTTTACAGCAACTATGACTTTATGGTTTATCCCGTGCGCTTCAGCGACGGAATACGCTCTGTCGTGATATACAACCATATCGAGCAGGTGTATACAACGGCGCTTTCCGTCATCACCTTGCTTTTTTACTGTCTTACAATGCTTTTCGTTATACTCAAATATAACGGCAGTCTTATAAAAAGGGTAAAATCGCTGTCAAAACAGGTGTCTGTGGTAAGCAAGGGCAACATTTCATCCTCGGTTTCAATGAGCGGCTCCGACGAAATCTCACAGCTCGCTTCCGACGTTGAGCATATGAGAGACGTTCTTGAAGAGCGCATTGTAAGCGAGCAGAACGCGTGGAAATCGAATCAGGAGCTTATTACTTCAATTTCACACGATATAAGAACGCCGCTTACAACGCTTATAGGCTATTCGGACATGCTCGCAAACGGGCAGTATAAAGACGAAGAGCAGTTTAACAGGTATTTAAAAAGCTGCCGCGAAAAGGCGTATCAGCTGAAAAGCCTTACAGACGAGCTGTTCGGTTATTTCCTCGTTTTCGGCACACCCGAGGTCAAAACTTCTTTAGAAACCGAAAACGCCCGCATTTTGCTTGAACAGCTTCTCGGCGAGCCGCTTGCGGACTTCAGAGCAAGAGGGTGCAGAGTTGTTGAAAAGAATTTGCAGGAGGACGTTTTTATAAGCGTTGACGTTATGCTTTTAAAACGCATTTTCGACAATATTTTTTCAAACATAAATAAATATGCCGACCTTGAAAAGCCGATAAAGGCAACCGCCGAAAGACAAGGCGATTTTATTGAGGTCAATTTTAAAAATCACATAAACAAAAATAACAAACACGTTGAAAGCACAAAAATAGGAACCAAAATATGTAAAAGGCTTTCAGAAGCTATGAACATAAACTATTCGTTCAAAGAAAGCGGCGGTATTTATGAAACAACGCTTTCTTTGCCGATAATTAAAGAGGAGAAAATAAATGAAGAACATTCTTGAGTTCTTGGAAAAGAACGCAGAAAGAGCTCCTGCGGCGCTTGCGTTTGCGGACACAAAAACACAGCTTACATACCTTGAGCTTTTAAATAAGACAAAGGCTGTCGGCTCTGCGCTTTTAAAATTTTCAAACAAAAACAAACCCGTCGCCGTTCTCACAAGCAGGGGAGTCGGCACGCTTGTCGCAATGTTCGGCGTTGTTTACAGCGGCAACTTTTATGTCGTGCTTGACGCCGATTCGCCTAACGAAAGACTTGATAAAATTATCGGCACGCTTGAGCCGTTTGCCTTGATATGCGACAGCGAAAATATCGAAAAAGGCCGCACGCTTGACTTTTCGGGCGAAACGCTTCTTCTTGAAGAAGCCGAAAAATGTGGAATTTTTGAAGAAGGGCTCAAAGAAGTAAGAAGGCGCGCCATAGACACAGACCCGCTTTATGCGCTGTTTACATCGGGCTCAACGGGCTACCCCAAGGGCGCCGTAATAAACCACAGAAACGTAATTTCATATACCGAATGGTTTACGGGCGAATACAACATCACCCCCGACACCGTTTTCGGCAGCCAAACACCGTTTTATTTCAGTATGTCGGTTTCGGATGTGTTCGCAACGCTTAAAAGCGGCGCTTCGCTTCACATAATTCCGAAGCAGTTCTTTTCGTTCCCTATGAAGCTTGTCGAGTTTCTTAACGAGCGAAAGGTCAACACAATATATTGGGTGCCGTCGGCGCTTTCGATAATCGCAAACTGGAAGGTGCTTGACTACGGCAAGCCCGAACACCTTGAAAAAATTCTTTTTGCGGGCGAGGTTATGCCTGTAAAACAGCTTAATTATTGGCGCGCCCATTATAAAGACGCACTGTTTTCAAATCTTTTCGGGCCGACCGAAACCACCGATATATGCACGTTCTATACGCTCAACCGCGAGTTTTCGGACGACTCGTCTTTGCCGATAGGCAAGGCTTGCTCAAACTGCGACGTTTTTGTCGTGAAAGACGGCGGCGCGCTTGTCAAAGCCCCGGGCGAAGTGGGCGAGCTTTATGTAAGAGGCTCTTTCCTTTCGGCGGGCTACTACAACAACCCCGAAAAAACCGCGGCGGCATTTGTTCAAAATCCTTGCAACAAAAACTATCCCGAGACAGTCTATAAAACAGGCGACCTTGTTAAGTATAACGAATACGGCGAGCTTGAATATGTTTCGCGCAAGGATTTTCAGATAAAGCATATGGGCTACAGAATAGAGCTCGGCGAAATCGAAAACGCCGCTTACGGTGTAGAAAGGCTTTCTTCGGCGGCGGTTGTTTACGACGGTGAAGAGGACAAAATCGTGCTTGTTTTTGTCGGAACAAAGCTTAAAGAGGACGAAGTGCGCGCGGCTCTTGAAGAAAAACTGCCGCTTTATATGCGCCCCAACGTTATAATCCGCACCAAAAATATGCCGTACAATCAAAACGGTAAAACCGACAGAGTATGGCTTAAAAATAATTATAAAACAATGATAAAGGGAGAATGAAAAATGGAAAAGTTACTTGAAATCCTCAAAAAAATGAAACCGGGTGTCGACTTTGAAAAAGAAGACGACCTCATCGGCAAAAAAATCTTTGATTCGCTTGCAATAGTTATGCTCGTTTCGGAGCTTTGCGACGAATTTGACGTTGAAATCACACCGCCCGACATTGTTCCCGAGAACTTCCATTCCGCAAAAGCAATGTGGGAAATGATTGAAAGACTCGAGGACGAATAATTTATATCAGGATAACCGCTGATTGATATTAAACCAATCGGCGGTTATCGGCGGTTTCTTGAAAATCTCAGGGGTTAAAAGGGAGTTTATATGTACACAACTTACACATACCTCATTTTGTTTTTGGGCGTGGTATTTTTAGCTTACACCGTTCTTCCCAAAAAATTTAAATGGGTTGCGCTTCTCACTTCAAGTTATATCTTTTATGCGGCACAAAGCGGCAAGCTTACTTTTTTTCTTGTCCTTTCAACGCTTTCGGTCTATCTCGGGGCGCTTGCCGTTGACAAAATTCAAAGCAAATTCGACGCGATAAGAAAGTCGCTCGAAAAAGAAGAGCGTAAAAAACGCAAGCTTTCGGTTCAGCGAAAGAAAAAAGCCGTAGTCGCTCTTATCATAATCATCAATTTCGGTATTTTAGCTTTTTTGAAATACGCGAATTTTGCTACCGAAAGCTTTGTTTCGCTGGCGGCTCACTTCGGAAAAGAAATAGAATTTGAGCCTTTAAAGCTCGTTTTGCCTTTGGGTATTTCGTTTTACACGCTTCAGGCTGTAAGCTATGTTATCGACGTTTACCGCGGAAAATACAAGGCTACAAAAAATCTTGCAAAGGTTGCTTTATTTCTTTCGTTCTTTCCGCATATTACCGAAGGTCCTATAGGCCGTTTCGACGTTATTGCCGACAACATCTACGAGGGTCACAAGTTTAATTATGAAAATGTAACGTTCGCTTTGCAGCTTATCTTTTGGGGTCTTTTCAAAAAAATCGTTATTGCCGACCGCGCAAACGCGTTTGTCAAAACGATATTTGAAGATTACAAGATGTATAACGGCGCGGTTATAGTTATTGCGGTGCTTCTTTATACACTTCAGCTTTATTCCGAGTTTTCCGGCTGTATGGATATTGTCCGCGGCAGCGCCGGGCTTTTCGGGGTGGAGCTTCAAAAGAACTTCGACAGACCGTTCTTCTCAAAAAGCGTCAACGAGTTTTGGCGCCGTTGGCACATAACGCTCGGCGCTTGGCTTAGAGATTATGTGTTCTATTCGGTCTCGCTTTCAAAACCGTTTATGAGCCTCAGCCGCAGTGCAAAAAAGCATATGAACGCGCATTTTGCCAATGTTATTCCGGCGGCATTTGCACTGTTTTTCGTGTGGCTCGGCAACGGCATTTGGCACGGCGCCGCGTGGAAATACATAGCATACGGACTTTATTATTATGTAATAATGCTTATAGGTATGCTGTTTGAGCCGCTTATTGCCGCATTTTTTACCAAAACGCACATAAACCGCGACGGTAAGGTGCTTTCGGCTTTAAAGGTGCTCAGGACTTTTGTCTTTGTCAACGTAGGTATGCTTATGTTCAGGGCAAAAGGCTTAAAGGCGTTTTTAAGAATGTTTTTGAGCATTTTTGAAGGAAGCTTTCTTATCGGCGTCAAGAACGGCGAATTGTTCAATTACGGCATTGACGAAAAAGACTTTATAGTGCTTATTGTCGGATTTTTCGTAATGCTCGTTATCAGCATTTTGCAGGAACGCGGCCACAGCATAAGAGCGGAGCTTGCAAAAAAGCCGCTTCCTCTTCGTTGGGCTATATACATAGCTCTTATTGCGGCAATCGTAATTTTCGGCGCTTACGGTCAGAATTACGGCAAGGTAGATTTCATTTACGGTCAGTTCTAAAGGAGGGTTATATATGAAAAAGCATTTATTGAATTTTGTAAAAGCGGTATGCTTTCTTGTTGTGCTTTCGCTTGTTTTGAGCCTTGCTTCAAAATATATCGCTCCTAAAAACAATAACTCCGATGCAGGAATGTACGACCCCAAAACTCACGGCTTTATAAGCGAGCCTGAAAATTCTTATGATGTTTTGGTTATAGGCAACAGTGATGCGCGATGCGGCTTTTCACCTAACGAATTGTGGCACGAATTCGGCTACACTTCATTTGTTGCGGGTCAGAACCATCAAACTCCCGCAATGATGTATACGCTGTTTGAACAGTTTGTCAAAACGCAGTCGCCCAAGGTGCTGATTGTTGAAACGGATATATTCTTTGCCACACCCAAGTTTTCAAAAAGGTCTGAAAAGAATCTTGAAGCGCTTACCGAATACGCTTTCCCGATACTCAGAAATCACGACCTTTGGAAACGGCAGACTCTTGAAACTCTGCTTACTCCCGCTCAATATACAGAGCATTTTTTCATTAAAGGTCAGGACATATTTGTAGAAGCAAAGCCCGATAAAAGGGGCGAGCGTGTTCCCAATAAAAAAGAATATGTTACGCCGGATGTTTCGATTTTTATGGATTTGCTTTTGAAGCGTTGCGAAAATCTCGGAATTAAAGTCTTTTTTGTTGAGTTGCCGACAACCACATCGTGGAATTTGTCGCGGCACTATGCCACAAAAGCATATGCCGATAAGCACGGCATTACATTTCTTGATATGCAGGTGAATATGCAGGAGTTGGGTTTCGACTTTAAAACCGATACAAAAGACGCGGGCAATCACCTGAATTATGACGGCGCGAAAAAAGCCACTAAAATAATAGGCGATTATCTCAAAGAAAATTACAGCGAAATTACCGACAGGCGAGGCGACCCCGCATATAAAAGTTGGGATGACGATTACATTGAATATACGGAATATGTAGAGAGCCTTCAAAAGAAATACGAAGAAAAGAAAAAGGCAGAGAAAGAAAAAGCCGCAAAGGAAAAAGCCAAAAAAGACGCAGCAGCCAAAAAAGACGGCGGCAAAAAATAACGGAAAATCGAAACAAATTTGATTTTTTCTATTGCATTCCCGAAACACTTGTGGTATTATACTAAAGTCTATGTGTGCGTTGTTGCCCGTTTTCGGGTCAACGGCAGTTAATGGCAACATTAAAGCTGGCGGTCCGCTGTTGATTTTTCAATAAGAACGCTTGAAAAAAATCGGAGGTTATTATGGACGCATTAAAACTTATTGCACAGGACAGCCTTAAGGCTGAAAAACCCTCATTTGAAATCGGCGACACCGTTAGGGTTGACGTTAAGATTCGCGAGGGCGAGAGAGAGAGAATACAGGCTTTTGAGGGCACCGTTATTGCCAAAAGAGGCAGCGGTATCAGCGAAACCTTCACGGTTCGCCGCGTTTCTTACGGCGTAGGCGTTGAAAGAGTATTCCCCGTTAACTCACCGAACGTTGCAGATGTTAAGGTTATCCGCCGCGGTAAAGTCCGCAGAGCTAAGCTTTATTATCTTCGTAACAGAGTCGGCAAAGCTTCCAAGGTTAAAGAAAAAATCGGCTGATAAAGCCGAGCGAGGGCTGTCGCATTTAGCGCAGAGCAAAAGGCAAAAACAAATTTTGAAAATACCGTTGCATCGGTTTTCAAAATTAACGTTTTTCGCTTTTTTGGCGTCTTTTATCCACTCGCGGTACAATGTGTACAGCTTCGGGGTAAACAACGCGTTTCTGCTTTAAATGCGGCAGCCCTCAAAATTTTATCTTCAATTTGCGCGGTTTGCGAGGTGAAACTTCAATTGGAAATTTCAAAAGAACAAGCAGAACAAACCGAAACTGCCGAAAAAAAGGTCGGCAAGTCAAAAAAGGAAAAGCCTGTTTTTGATATTTTTGATATTGCCGAATCATTGGTTAACGCACTTTTGATTCTTGTCGTTGTAATGACTTTTGCATTCAGAATGGTAGTTGTAAAAGGGCCTTCTATGAAACCCACGCTTCAAGACGGCGACAGGCTGCTTGTTTCGTCTTTGTTTTATAAGCCTGAGCGCGGCGACGTTATTGTACTGACAGGCGCCGCTCATTACGAAGAGCCGCTTGTCAAGCGCGTTGTTGCCGTCGGCGGCGACACTGTTGATATTGATTTTGATACGGGTCTTGTGACTGTTAACGGCAAACACGAAATCTATACCGAAGGTCTTACTTATGACGATTTTGATATAGAATTTCCGCTTACCGTTCCTAAGGGTAAGCTGTTTGTTCTCGGCGATAACCGCGGCGAGTCGCTTGACAGCCGCTCAAGCGCTATCGGCTGTATAGACGAGCGATATGTAATCGGCAAGGTTTTAGGCAGAATTTACCCAATAGGCAGGTGGGAGGTTCAATGAGCGGTTCAACCAAAAACACAATGTTTTTAAAAAGCGAAGCAACGCCCGAGGAAGTTAAAAAAGATAAAAGAAATCTTTTTATATACGATATGGCTTCGTCGGTTGTTTCGGCGATTTTGATTATAACATTTATTATGGTCTTTCTTTTCAGATTTGTAAATGTTAACGGCCGCTCTATGGAATCAACCCTTTCTAACGGCGACGGGCTTCTTGTGCACGCAAAAATGCACTATGACTGCGGCGATATAGTCGTCATATCTCAGCCGAACAGCTTTAACAAAATACTTATAAAGCGCGTTATTGCCACAGGCGGGCAAACTGTCGATATAGACTACGCAACCGCCACCGTATATGTTGACGGAAAAGCTCTTGACGAGCCGTATGCCAACGCCGATTATTTTGAGAAAAGCAGCTCTGATATGGATTTTCCTTATACCGTTCCCGACGGGTTTCTGTTTTGTATGGGCGACAACCGTAACGATTCCGCCGACAGCCGCTTGACCGGCATTGGGGCTATAGACGAAAGATATATCCTCGGAAAGGCGTTTTTTAGAGTTGTACCGTTCGGCAAGTTTAACATATACGACTACAGCACCGAAACGGACGGCGAAAAAAGCGCGTTACAATAAACTTACATGACGGCTGCATTCGCAGAAAAAAGCTTTCTGCATTTTGCAGCCGTTTTTCGGATTTATAACGTAAATGCACTCGGATACGGAAATTAAGCTTTTAGGGCGACCGGGCTTCCCATACTTGCGCTTATACTTTAAACTTATATTTGAAGATCGGTACAATATCATTTTTTAAGCGGCAGAATCAGAAACTGTTTTTTAAAATAAAATGAAACGGAAAAGAAGTGATTAAAATGGATATGCATCAAAAAAGAAAAATGAGACAAGAAAAGAAAAACGATTCAAATAATAATATCAGCGAAAACGTCCCGGTCAACTGGTTCCCGGGGCATATGGCAAAAACGCGCAGGCTTATTAAAGAGAGCTTGCCTTTTGTAGACCTTGTTACCGAGATTGTAGACGCGCGAATACCCTACAGCTCGTCAAATCCCGAGCTTAACGCCATAATCGGCAAAAAGCCGAAGATAGTTCTTCTTAATAAGTGCGATATTGCAGATGACAAAGCCACGGCAAAATGGGTTGAATATTATAAAAGTCTCGGCGTGTTCGCCTTGCCTGTTGACTGCCGCTCGGGAAAGGGCTTAAACGCATATCTTCCGCTTGTGAAAAACGTTTTAAAAGATAAAATCGAGCGCAACCGTGAAAAGGGTATGGCGGGCAAGCCTTTAAGAGTTATGGTTGTCGGCATTCCCAATACGGGCAAATCTTCGTTTATTAACAGAATGGCGGGTAAAAACCGCGCAAAGGTTGCCGACAAAGCGGGCGTAACGCGCAGTAACAGTTGGTTTGCCGTCGGCAACGGAATAGAGCTTCTTGACACGCCGGGCGTTCTTTGGCCTAAGTTTGACGACCCCGCCGTGGGCGAAAGGCTTGCGTTTATAGGCTCTGTTAAAGATGAAATTTTAGACAGCGAAGCGATAGCTTTAAGGCTTATTGACAGCCTTAAAACCGATTATAAAGAAAGACTTGAAGAGCGCTATAAAATTTCCGATTTCGGGGATTTACAGTCGTATGAAATACTTGAAATGATTGCAAGAAAGCGCGGAATGCTGATTTCGGGCGGCGAAGCCGACTTTGAAAGAGCGTCCGTAATGCTTCTTGACGAATATCGCGGCGGAAAGCTCGGAAAGCTTTCGCTTGAAACACCGAAGGAGTTAAACAATGCTTGATTATTCATATGAAAATGCTGCGCACTTGAAGGGCTACAAAATCGTTTGCGGCGTTGACGAAGCCGGCCGCGGACCGCTTGCGGGCCCCGTTTTTGCCGCGGCAGTGGTGCTGCCGGAAAATTATTCGCACCCCGTACTTAACGACTCAAAAAAACTGTCCGAGAAAAAGCGCGACGAGGTTTTTGACGATATTGTGCGCGACGCCGTTTGTTACGGTGTAGGCACGGCGAGCGAAAAAGAGATTGACGAAATTAATATTTTAAACGCAACGTTTCTTGCAATGAAGCGTGCCGTTGAAGCTTTGAGCGTTACGCCCGAGCTTGCCATTATCGACGGCAACAAATGCCCCGGCACGGGCATAAAAGAGGTTTCCCTTGTAAAAGGCGACGCAAAATGTATGTCTGTTGCGGCGGCTTCGGTAATAGCAAAAGTAAGCCGAGACAGATATATGCTTGAGCTTGACAAAAAATATCCAGAATATATGTTTAGTAAACACAAGGGCTACGGAACAAAGCTTCATTACGAAAAGCTTAAAGAATTCGGAATAAGCGACGTTCACAGAAAGTCCTTTTTAAAGAATCTCAGCGAAAAATGACAGATAAAAGATTGCTTGGCGCGTTCGGCGAACAACGCGCCGCACTGTTTCTTCGTGAAAACGGCTACAGAATTTTAAGCGCCAATTTCAGATGTGAAGGCGGCGAAATAGACGTTATTGCCGAAAAAGACGGAATAATATGTTTTGTCGAAGTAAAAACGCGCACCGAGGGGGCAATGCTTCCGCCGTCGTCTGCCGTGGGCATTCACAAAATGAAGAATATTACGTCTGCCGCCGATGTATATATGGGTAAATACGGTTTGAAAAATGACGTCAGATTTGATATTGTTGAAGTAATCACCGACAAAAACGGAGCGCTTTTATCGGTAAATCATATTAAAAATGCGTTTTGAGGCGATTTTATGAACTTTTTTGACCTTCATTGCGATACAATAGGCGAGTGCCGAAACAAAAATCTTAAATTGCGTTCAAACAATCTGCACATCGACCTTTTGCGCGGTGCGGAAATTGAAAATTGGAAACAGGTTTTTGCCGTCTGGATACCCGACACTTTAAGGGGCGAAGCGGCTTTTCGGTATTTTCTCGATGTTTACGAATGCTATAAAACCGAGCTTTTTTGCAATAACGGCGATATAAAGAATATTACTCCGATACTTTCGGTAGAGGGCGGCGCGGTCTTAGGCGGCGATATTAACAGGCTTTATAAGCTTAAAGAGTGCGGCGTAAAGCTCATGACCCTTACGTGGAACGGCAAAAACGAAATTGCTTCGGGCGCGTTTGAAGAGTCGGGCGGGCTGACGCCTTTCGGCAAAGACGTTATTCGCGAAATGGAAAATATAGGCATAACGGTCGATGTTTCGCATCTTAACCGCCAAAGCTTTTTTGACGTTGCCCGCATTGCAAAAAAGCCGTTTGTCGCAACACACTCAAATGCCGATATTGTCAATAAGGAAGAGGGCAGAAAGCGCAATCTTACCGACGAGCAAATAAAAATTATCGGTGAAATCGGCGGCCTTGTCGGGCTTAACTTCTATGACAGCTTTTTAGATGACGAAAATGCCGCGGGCACAGACGCTCTTTTGCGGCAAATCGAGCATTTTAATGCGTTGGGGTATGAAAATATTCTTGCTTTAGGCAGCGACTTTGACGGCTGCAGAATTTGCCCCGAGCTTTCGGGTATAGAAAAAATCCCCGAAGCAAAGCGCACGCTTATTAAAAAGGGCTTAAATGAAAAGCTTGCCGACAATATTTTTTATGATAATGCGGCAAGATTTTTCAATATGCTATAAAAAGAGACTGTGATTTGTACGAAGCAAATCACAGCCTTTTTATAGCCTTTTTTAAAGTGTTATCTTAATTGTGTGCGTGCCAACGCCCGTTTTAAACTCAATGTCGGAGCCGATGTTGCCGCTGTGCTTGATAACGGTATATTCGCCGTCTGTTTCAATTGATTTTGCGTCACGGTCAATATAGATAACCGTCGGAACGTCAAATTCTTTATCCTGCTTATAGGTAAGGGTGAACGTGCCGTTTTCGTAATCATAGAAATAGCTCTCGATTTCGCCGGTAACAGCCTTCGGGTGAGGCCTTGTAAGAAGCTTTACAAAATCCTCTTTAAGAATGTTGTCATAGTAGCACCAATAGGTGTTGCTCCATTTATAATCGTCGAATTTTTTAAGAAGGAAACGGAAGTGCGGATACCATCCGTCGCCCTCGGCGCAAGAACCCCACTCGCCGACCATGCAGGGCACGCGAAGGCGCTCCTGGGTCGCTCTGTGCTGGTCAAAAATCATACCCACGCGTGAGTTGTTTGCGTATTTGTAGGCGGGCGTGTCAACCATAAGGTCATATGCATGCGGCGAGAAGCACTGAAGCTTTTCGCGTTCGCCTTTAACAGTGATGGGCGTGTTGCAGCAGGGAATGCCGAGGTTTGAATAATAGTTGTTGTCAACAAAAAGAATACCGTCGGGCGTTATTTCGCGAACGGCAGTGCCCATTTTGCTTACAAAGGGCGAATAGCGCGTTTCGTCAAATTTCTTTACAATGTCGTCGCACGAAGAACCGATTTTTCTGAAAACGTCGCCGGGGAACTGGTCAAGCGCCTTGGGCTTGTCGGGTCCGAGAGCCTCTTTAGCCATTTCTTTTAAGCTGACTCTTTTATCAGTGACTGATGTTGCAACAACACTGCCGATAAGCTTTCTGAATATTTTTCCGCCGTCTGCACCCGGGAACGGCTCGTTTAAAAAGTCATATCCGAAAAGGGCGGGGTGGTTTCCGAGCTCTTCTGCCAAGTGCTTCCACATATCGGCAAAATAGTCCTGAAGACCTTTTCTGTTGTAGTGAACATTATCCCAGAAGTTGTCAAACGCTCTGTGGCAGGCTCTGCCGTAAAAATAACCCTCGGCCCAAACCGCCAACTGCTTGTGCGGTGTAAATTCGTCTGTGATGGTTGCCCAGCGCGGTGCGCCGTCGCCGTAGCAATAAGATGAATAAAGGTCCTGGTGACAGTCAAGATAAGCATAAATGCCGTATTCTTCGCACTTGTCAAGGAATGCTTTAAGGTCCGAAATAAGCTTTTCGTTGTACTTTCCGGGAACAGGCTCCATGGCGCTCCATGTAAAGCCGAGCCTTATAATGTTAAAGCCGCGCGCCCTGAATTCTTCAAAGGGGAACGTTTCTGCGGGGTAGCCGTAGTTGTTGTCGTTTCTGTTATAATCCTTTTTGTCAACAACATTCATACCGGCAAAAATTCGCTCTCTGCCGTATTCATCGACAAATCTGAGATTGTCGGTCAATATTTTTTCCATAAAAGTCACCTCTGATAATTTAAAGTCTTTATTTTGAATTTATTTGAAGCTGTTTTTGTTTTCCAAAAGCTGCCCGCGATTATTTCAACAGTGTATTCTGTGTCGGGCTCAAGCTCCGAAAACGTGTGCGAAAGCGTTTTGGGCATATCATAAAAATAATATTCCGACCATATTGCTGCCTGCGTTGCGATAAGCCCCGTTTCCTCCTCGCGGACGCGAATTAAATAATCGTCAACATAATCGCGTTCGATTTTTGCCTGCGGGAAGGTGACTTTAAATCCGTTTTCGGTTACGTCCGAAAAGGTTATTTCAAAATCGCTGTCAAAATAGGGGGCGACGGCCGTTTTGTAGCGCTCGTCAGTGTATTTGAAGCTGTCGGGATTCCACGGCTCGTCAACTTCCCATGTGTAGGGGAAGAAGTTTTCGGTTATAACGTCGTAAGGGTAAACTCTTACTCTGCCGTTTTCGTCGGCTTCGACTATTAAAAACTGCGCGCAGCGCTCGCTGTGCGGCGGAACGGTGCCGTATATTTTGTCGAACTCGTCAAGCTCAAAATATCTGAAAGAGCCTGTGCCGAACGAGGTGAAGTGCTTTTGGTGCACCGAGCGCGGGTCGTTAATCGGCGCGTGCGAGTGGCCCGAAAAATCAATTACCTGCGGAAATGCCGCAAGAACGGGATAGAGCGCGTCCTCGCCCCAGTTTATACTGCCGTAAACAGTGCCCGATATGTGCGGATGCTGGAAAAAGAATATGGGCTTTTTCTTGCCGTCGGCTCTTGCTTTTTTAAGCTGCTCTTTTGCCCAGTTGACTTTTTCATCAGAAAAATTGCAGCCGTTTGTCGTGGTAAGACTTATAAAGTGAAAGCCGTTAATAACCTTGTGGTCATCAGGCGGCATATTGAATATTTCAGAGAAACGCTCAAGCGCGCCTTCTTCGCCGCCTTCGCCGTGAAATTCGTGGCTTGCCATCATAAGCGTGCGCTCTGTTTCGGGCTTTAAGCCGTTGTCAAGCGCGGCTTTAAAGCTTAACATCTGCGTTCTTGAACCGCTTGTGGCAAAATCGCCAACAACATAAACGGCATCGATTCTTTTGTATGTTTCGTGGCTTTCGGCAATTTTGTAGGCTAATTCAAGCGCCCTTTTAAAATACTTGTGCTCTTTTGAGTCCTCTTCATCGGGAAAGTGAATGTCACTTACCGCAAGGAATCTCAGAACCGGTTTGAAATCTTTTTGAAGCATAAATCTTCCTCCGACTTTGTAAATACGATATAATGATACCATATTATTAATTAATTTTACAATCGGTATTTCGCACAATTAACACGGTGAAATTATGGTAAAAACTTTCATAAAATCTGTTTATTTTTAAAAAGCAATATGTTATACTTATTATGAGTCAAGTCGGTTTAAAATGCCGAACGCTCGGCTCAAGTTATTTTGCAAAGGAGTTTTAATAATGACAATTACAAAAGATACAGTTATAGGAAATATTCTTGACGAAGCGCCCGATACAGCGCCTTTCTTCCTTGAAATGGGTATGCATTGCCTCGGCTGCCCCGCATCGCGCGGCGAAACGGTTGAGCAGGCTTGCCGCGTTCACGGCGTAGATGCCGACGAGCTTGTTGCGCGCATCAACGAATTTCTTGACAAATAATGAGCGACAATCTTTCAAACAGGCTTAAAGCCGCCGCTTCTCTCGTAAGGGGCGGCGGCGTTCTTGCCGATATAGGCACAGACCACGGCTATGTGCCGGTATATCTTGTTAAAAACGGTATTGTAAAAAGCGCAATTGCCGCCGATATAAACAAAATGCCGCTTGAAAACGCCGCAAAAGCCGTGCGCGAAAGCGGGCTTTGCGATAAAATACAACTAAGGCTTTCAGACGGCTTAAAGAACTTTAATAAAGGCGAGGCCGACGAGTTTTTTATTGCCGGTATGGGCGGCACGCTTATAAGCGAAATTCTGTCATCTTCGCCGTGGGTAAAAAACAGCGCTTATCATTTTGTTTTTCAGCCGCAAAGCAGGGCTGAAGAGCTTCGGGAGTATCTTTTTAATAACGGCTTTGAAATTGAACGCGAAACGGCTGTTTTAGAAGGCAGGCGGTATTACATAGCTTTTTCAGCTGTGTTTACGGGCAAAAATACGCCGCACTGCTATGCCGATTGCTTTTTGGGAAAGCTGCCGAAAACGCCGGAAGCCAAAAAATACATTTCTTTGCAAATAAACCGATTGGGAAAAAAATATAACGCGCTTTCTTCGGGTGAAGAAAAAGAGCGCCTTTTTATAACGCTTGAAAAGCTGAAAAGCTTTTCTTTTGAGGATTGATTTTTATGATTACCGTTAAAGATGTTTATGATTTTTTAAATTCAAAAGCGCCGTTTAACACCGCCGCCGAATGGGATAACACGGGGCTTTCCGTGGGAAGTCTTTCTGCGCCCGCAAAAAGTGTGCTTGTAGCTCTTGATGTTACAAAAGAGCTTATAGAATACGCCGAAAAAAACGGCTTTGGACTTGTTATCACACATCACCCGTTGATTTTCAATCCGTTAAAGTCGGTTGAAAAGGGCAGCGTTGTTTATGCGGCTGTTTCTTCCGGTATAACCTTCGTTTCGTCGCACACATGCCTTGATAAGGCAAGCGGCGGCGTCAACGACACGCTCGGCGGACTTTTTTCACTTGAAGATATTTACACTTCGGAACACGACGAATTTCTTAAAATCGGTTATCTTAAAAACGCGGTTTCGCCCGACGCATTTGCAAAAACCGTCCGTGACACCCTCGGCGGAGCCGTTCGCTATAACAGCGAGGGGCTTATTAAAAAAGTCGCGTTTTGCAGCGGCTCGGGCGGCGACTGCATTCGCGCCGCCGCTTTAGAGAATGCCGACGCGCTTTTAACGGGCGACGCCGCGCATCACGAGTTTCTTGAAGCGCACGAACGCGGTGTTTCGCTGTTTGCGGCGGGGCATTTTGAAACAGAAAACCCCATTGCCGCCGTTCTTTGCGAAAGTATTAAAGAAAAATTCAACGGCGCGCTTAAAGTTGAGGTCTTTACGCCCGAAAAATTAATTCAAACAATTGTTTAAAAGGAACAAAAAATGGCACTTGACGGAATATTTCTCAATTTTTTAACTGCCGAAACGGCAAACGCGGTTGTCGGCGCAAAGGTAGATAAAATTCATCAACCATCAAAAAACGAGCTTGTTTTTGTAATGCGCACAAGAACGGGTATGTTTAAGCTGTACTTTTCAGCCGACGCAAACGCGCCGCGCTTTCATATTGTAGAAAACGCACCCGAAAATCCGCAAAATCCGCCGATGCTTTGTATGCTTTTCAGAAAAAGGCTTACGGGCGCAACGCTTACGGCGATTGAACAGCAGGGTCTTGACAGGGTTGTGTTTTTCAGGTTTGACGCAACAAACGAAATCGGCGACCGCGAAAAGCTTACGCTTGTCGCCGAAATAATGTCACAGCACAGCAATGTGATTTTGCTTGACGAAAATATGGCGGTTATCGACGCATTAAAACGCGTCAACAGTGAAAAATCCTCATACAGACTTGTGCTTCCGGGCGCTTTATATAAGCTTCCGCCCGCACAAAACAAAGCTGATATTCGTTTTGCCGATATAGACGGGCTTTCTTCGCTTGTGCTCGAAAACAAAAATTCAAAGCTTTCGGGCGCGGTTTTAAAGAGTATCAGCGGCGTTTCGCCGACCCTCGCGCGGGAGGTTTCTTTCAGAACGTGCTTTGAGGATAAGGGCATTTTTGAGCTTTCGGATATTGAAAAAGAGCGGCTTAAAGCGGCGCTTTCCTATATAAAAAACGCACTGCTTCTTAACTCGCCCGAAATGACAGCGGTTAAAGACGAAACGGGCAAGCCGTTTGAATTTTCGTTTTTGAAGCTAAGTCAGTATACGGGCGTCGGCGAATTTAAAAAGTACGAAAGCGCGTCAAAGCTTCTTGAAGCTTTTTATCTTGAACGAAACGAGATGACAAGAACTCATTCGCGCGCGACGGAGCTTTTTAAACAGCTTGAAACGGTGATAGAGCGCACTTCAAGAAAGCTTTCAAACCAACGCGAGGATTTAAAAAGATGCTCGGGAAGAGACGAATACAGAATTAAAGCGGAGCTTATAACAGCTTCGCAGTACTCTTTGAAAAAGGGCGATTGTGTTTATGAGGTGTTCGACTATTATAGCAACGAAAATGTCAAAATAGAGGTTGACCCTGCGCTTTCGCCGTCCTTAAACGCGCAAAAGCTTTATAAAGAGTACCGCAAGCTTTGCACGGCGCAAAAAATGCTTACGGAGCTTATAGAAGAAAATGAAAAAGACCTTTTGTATCTTGAAAGCGTGCGCGACCTGCTTTGCCGCTCCACGCTTGAGCGCGAATTTGCCGAGATTAAAGAGGAACTTGTTTCACAGGGCTTTTTAAAAAGCAAAAAGAACGGCAAAAAGCAAATGAAAAAAGCCTCGCTTTCGCCATTTGAATTTGAAACGAGCGACGGCTACAGGGTGCTTGTCGGCAGAAATAACATTCAAAACGACAAGCTGACCTTTAAAACAGCCAAAAAAGGAGATATATGGCTTCACGTTCAAAAAGCACCCGGCTCGCACGTTTTGCTTCAAAGCAAAAACGGCGCGGTTTCTGACGAAGCCATTGTCGAAGCCGCCGAAACAGCCGCGTTTTTCAGCAGTGTTAAATCCTCAACGGTTGTTACGGTTGATTATACGGACGCAAAAAACATCAAAAAGCCCAACGGAGCAAAACCAGGCTTTGTTGTTTATTACACCTATTATTCCGTTAACGTCAAGCCTAAAGAGCCAAAAAAGCACTAAGAAATTAAAACAAAATTTTTTGCCGAAACGCGTTTAAGTTAGGTGGAAATCGCCTTTGAAAAAACGAAAAACGTGTGGTATTATATTCTAAACGAGCAGCGAATGCGTAAGTCCGGTTGGGCTTGCGCATTCGCTTTTTTTTGGAGGTAATTATGGAAAACGAAAATCAGGAATATCTTGTCAAAGAAAAGCTTTCAACGCTGTCGCGAAAATATGCTCTGCCGTGCATAATTTCGCTTCTTGTGGGCGCGCTTTATAACATTGTAGACCAAATATTTATAGCAAATGCCGATTATCTCGGCTCTTACGGAAACGCCGCCAATACGGTTGTTTTTCCGCTTACCGTAATAGCGCTTGCCGTCTCAGTTATGGTCGGCGACGGGTGCTGTGCCTTCGTAAGCCTCAGCCTTGGGCAAAACAACAAAAAGGACGCGTCAAAAAGTATGGGCAACGCAATCGCGCTTACGCTTGTTTTAAGCGCTGTGATAACGGCTGTTTATCTTATTTTTGACCGCCCCATAATTTCGCTTTTCGGCGGCACCGTTAACAGCGAAACTTATAATCTTTCGCTCGAATATTTCTTTTATATAACGCTCGGAATACCGCTTTATATGTTCGGTCAGGCAATGA
>DJRI01000122.1:43987-44186 GCA_002440045.1 Ruminococcaceae bacterium UBA6364
TTGAAGGGCGCGGCAATCGCAACGGTTATAGGGCAGGCTCTGACGGCGGCGCTTGCCGTTATATATCTTTGCAGAACAAAAACAGTTAAACTTTCTTTTTCGGATTTTCGCCCCGAAGGCAGAATTGTTCTTCGCACGCTTACACTCGGCATTTGCAGCTTCCTGTCGCAGATTTCTCTTGTTGCGGCAATGGCGGCAA
>DJRI01000122.1:44271-44491 GCA_002440045.1 Ruminococcaceae bacterium UBA6364
GTTATGAAATTCTTTCAGATTGTAATTTCGGTTGTCGTCGGTATGGCGGCGGGGTGCATACCGATTGTGGGTTACAATATGGGCGCAGGCGAGAAAAAACGCGTAAAAGACCTGTTTACACGCCTTTTAATCGGTGAAGCCGCCGTGGGCTTTGTCGCTTTGGCAATTGCCGAGCTTTGCCCAAATTTTTTGATACAGATATTCGGCGCGGCAAACGAAA
>DJRI01000122.1:44502-47737 GCA_002440045.1 Ruminococcaceae bacterium UBA6364
AAAGCGCATATTATACCGATTTTGCAGTCAAAGCATTTCGCATATACCTTTCAATGACCGTTTTTGCCTGCGTTAACAAGGCGGCGTTTATCTTTCTTCAGGCAATGGGCAAAGCGGCGGCTTCAACCGCGCTTTCAATGATTCGCGAAATTGTGTTCGGCGTCGGCTTCGCCGTGCTGCTTCCGAGGTTTTTCGGGCTTGACGGCGTGCTTTATTCAATGCCCGTTTCAGATGTGCTTACCGCTGTGATTTCGGCAATTGTAATAGCTCTTGCTTATAAACAGCTGTCACAACCGGACGAAAAAACGGCAGACGCACAAACACTTTGCTGAGCGTAACACCGTTCTCTTTAAGCATAAAAAACTTTCGGCAGTACCGCAACAGGTACTGCCGATTTGTTATTTTGAGGACGAGTTCAAATTTTTAATATGCTCTTTCAGAACGATGTTGATGTATTGCGATAATGAGCGGTCGTCTTCTTCCGCTTCAAATCGCAGACGTTCAAGAAGGTCGCTGTCAATAGTAATACTGATTTTTTCTTTAAGAGGTTTCATTGTGCTCACCTTTAACCGATTATTTCATTAGAATTATAATTCATTGGCGAATAAGCCGCAGCGGCTCGCACGTCCTTAGTGCATATTCGGTTATTTTACAAAACTGTCGCAGGTTTTTTCTTCGTTCAGCGCCCTGAAAAACATCGTGTATGTTTCAAAGTATTTATATCCGCATTTTTCGATTATTCTTCTTGAAGCGCCGTTATCCAAAAAGCAGTCCGCAAAGCAAAAATCAAAAATGCCCTTTAAATATTCGGTAACAGCCGCAAGCGTTTCAGTGCCGAAGCCCCTGTTTTGATACTCTTTGCCTATCACAAATCCCAACGACACACAGCGCTTGTCCTTGTAGCAGGGGCTTTCGGAATTGTATTTATTGACATGCGCATAGCCGATAATTCTGCCGTCAAGAAAAACTCCTATTGCGGTGTTATACATTGTAAGGTGCTTAAAAAATTTGTCAAAATCCTCAGGCGTTTTTGCCGGGTGAAACCCTGCGGGCGCAGTAACGCTGTCGTCTTTAAGAAGAAGTGAAAGCGGCTCTTTGTCGCGCTCTTCAATAAGGCGCAGTGTAAGTCGCTCTGTTTTAAGCTCCTTGTCTTTAAGACCTATCATTATTTTTTCTCCGTTAAATAAACAAGATAAGAATCATGGTCGTTGTGGGGCTTTCTTGTGAGGTTAACGCCCGCGTTCATAAGGAAAGCGCCGCTGAATTCTTCGCCCGTTTCTTCAATAACATATGTCTTTTCGGGGCAAAGACCGCTGAGCTTCAATATGAAGAAATTGTCAAAAGAGCGTTTGATTTCAACAACGGTAACAAGCGCTTCGGATTTGTCTTTTGAAACAAACTCCCACGCGGCGCGATATTCATTTTCAAACGGAGTAATAAGCCTGTAAAGCTCGCCGTAGTGAATAACGTCGTAGTATTTGTGATACTCTTTTACCTGCTCTTTGATTTCGGCTATTTCTTCCTCCGAAAGCTTGTCAGGGTCAAGCTCATAGCCGAACGTGCCCCAAAGCGCAACATTCTTTTTGGTGTTGTAGTTTGTTCTGTCACAGGCAGAAACGTGCGCGCCCATGGTAGAAGCTGGATAGCAAAGCGATGTGCCGAACTGAATCGAAAGGCGCTCTATGGGGTCGGTGTTGTCACTGCACCAAATTTGCGGCGAATAATAAAGCATGCCGGGGTCAAAGCGGCCGCCGCCGCCCGAGCAGTTTTCAAGAAGCAGGTGCGGAAAGTCCTTTGTGAGCCTGTCCATTATTTCATATGTGCCGAGAACAAAGCGGTGGAAAACTTCACCCTGACGCTCTTTGGGGAGCTTTGCGCAGGCAACCTCGGTTAAATTGCGGTTAAAGTCCCATTTAACATAGTCGATGTCGTTTTCGCTCAAAATCTTATACATCATATCATAAACGGCGTCGCGGACGTCTTTTCTTGAAAAGTCTATGACATACTGCGTTCTTGCGATTGACTTGTCTCTGTTTTCAACGTGCAGGCACCAGTCGGGGTGCGCTCTGTAAAGGTCTGAGTCGGGCGAAATCATTTCAGGCTCAAACCATATGCCGAATTTAAGCCCCAAAGCCTTAACCTCTTTAATAAGGCCCGAAAGACCTTTGTTGAGCTTGTATTCGGCAACGTACCAATCGCCGAGCGAGGTTTTGTCGTCGTCGCGGTGACCGAACCAGCCGTCGTCCATAACGAGAAGCTCAATTCCCATTTCCTTGGCTTCCTTGGCATAGCGAACAAGGGTCTCCTGATCGAAGTCAAAGCCCGAGCCCTCCCAGCTGTTGATAAGGAGCGGACGCTTTTTATTCTTCCATTCGCCACGGATAAGGTTATTATTATAAAGATCGTGGAATGTGCGGCTCATCTTGCCCATACCGCTGTCGGAATAAACCATTACGACCTCGGGGCTTTGGAACTCGTCGCCCGGCTCAACAACCCACGTGAAATCAATCGGATTGATTCCCATTACAAGGCGTGTGCAGTCAAGATAATCCGTCTCAATGTCGGCGGCAAAGTTGCCGCTGTAAACAAGATTGAAACCGTATGCGTTGCCGAAATCCTCGCCGCCCTTGTCGTCAACGAGGGCAACGAACGGGTTGTGGTTATGGCTTAATGAGCCCCTCTTGCTGGCAACGGACTGTATTCCGTGAGCGAGGTGCCGTGTTATAACTCTTCTCTCCCTCGACCAAACGCCCGAGAGATTTATCATATTATAGTCCATTGACGGGAAGTTGACGCAGCAGCTTGCAATTTTTTCAATTTCAAATGTTTCCTTACCCGTGTTTTCAACCTTAACACTCTCGGTGATAACGCTGTAATTTGCAAATGCGGTGTAATAAAGCGTTACCTTTGCTCCGGTAAATGAATCAAGCGTGATAAGCTCAAGAGTCTGTGCCTCGCTGTCGTCATTGCAGTATGTTGCGGGGAGACCCTTGAGCTTCGGCTTTCCGTCATAGATTTTATGGTCAAGATAGCGAATATCCGTTGTTGTTCTGCCCATTGAATCCTTGATTGAGAGGGCGGCAAGCCTGTAATCGCCCGATCCGTTGCAGGAATATTCCATCGGCTGAACGTCAAGTGAGAACTGATAGTCGTCAACATTGACGTTTTTCGGGGAAATCGTTGCAAAATATCCTCTGAACGGCAGATTCAGAAGATTATCGTCGGGAATTTTCTT
>DJRI01000160.1:0-797 GCA_002440045.1 Ruminococcaceae bacterium UBA6364
GGAGGTCTTTTGTATGATTTATGTCGGTATTGATGTAGCCAAAACTACACATTACGCAGCTGCTATGGATTCGGACGGCGTTGTTCTCGTTGAACCGTTTGCTTTTGATAACGATGCACCCGGATTTTCAAAGCTCGTTTCAAAGATTGCTTCTTTTCCGAAAGAACAAACCATTATCGGGCTTGAATCAACCGGTATCTATTCCGAAAACCTTATTTGCTTTCTCTTTGATTCCGGTTACAATCTTGCCGTCATCAATCCTATCCAAACCGCCACTTTGCGTAAAACCAATATCAGAAAAACCAAAACCGATAAGGTTGATACTCTTTTGATTATCAAATCTCTTATGGTCAATTCTTATCGTCTGTATACCGAGCAGGACGCACAATCATTAAAGCTGAAATCTCTTTGCCGTTTTCGCCAAAACCTTAAAAAGTCCAAGGCAAGACTTAAAATTCAGCTTTCGGGATATGTCAACCTGCTTTTCCCCGAATTACTTTCATTTTTTAAATCCGGCATCCACATTTCTACCTGCTATACGCTTTTGAAGCGGTGTTCTTCACCCGCAGAGATAGCCGCCTTACGCTTAGATTCTTTAAGCAAGCTCCTTTCAAAAGCTTCCAAGGGACGCTTCTCAAGAAGTACGGCCGAAGCCTTAAAAAGTCTGGCTAAATCCTCCGTAGGAGTGAAGAACCCCTACATATCCATTCAAATAGCCCAAACCATTCAGCAAATAGAGCTATTGGAACAGCAAATTGATGAGATTGAAAAGGTTATTAAAGATACTATGTGTGAGC
>DJRI01000160.1:916-5488 GCA_002440045.1 Ruminococcaceae bacterium UBA6364
GTCAATCCGGCAAGTTTAAAGCTCGTTCCACAAAGATGTCAAAACGCGGTTCTAAAATGCTTCGGTTCGCTTTAATCAATTCCGCTTGGCAACTCTCTCTTCGCAACGATACCTTTTCCGATTATTACCAACTGAAACTTTCTCAAGGTCTCAGTCACTATGGTGCTTTAGGTCATGTCGCTCACAAACTCGTTCGCGTCATTTTCACTCTTTTAAAGCACAATATTTTGTTCGATCCTTCCCGTCTTGTTAATTCTTAATTTCCTCTTGACTTTTCATAGCTGGTCTCCTATTTATTAAGTATAAAAAGGAAGTAAAACATTGGTATCGCCCCCTCTCAACAGTTTATTAAATTTATTTGAAATAAATTTAATCAAAACAGTATATGCCACACTTTGTATTGATTATATAATATAAATATCAAAAAGTCAATATTTTTATGCAAAACTATTCAATGACAATAAAGATAATTAAACCGTCGAATATTAATTCTTGAATAGAAATTAACTTTTGATTGACAACCCCGAAAACAGTCTTATAATTAAAGTATATGAAAATATTTTGAAATACAAAAAATATTCGGAGAATTGAAATGGAAAACTATTGCGATATAAATTCAAAAACAATAGACCGTTGGGTCGAAGAAGGCTGGGAGTGGGGCAAGCCGATAACGCACGAGGCGTTTTTAAAAGCCAAAAACGGCGAGTGGCAGGTGCTTCTTACGCCGACAAAGCCCGTTCCGAAAGAGTGGTTCGGCACTCTTTCACATAAAAAGCTTTTCGGGCTGGCTTCGGGCGGGGCACAGCAGATTCCCGTTTTTTCTGCGCTCGGGGCGGAATGCACCGTGCTTGACTATTCAAAAAAGCAGTGCGAAAGCGAAAAGGAAACAGCCGAGCGCGAGGGCTACAGCGTTAACATTATAAGAGGTGATATGACAAAGCCTCTGCCGTTTCCCGATGAAACCTTTGACATTATTTTTCACCCTGTGTCAAACGTTTATATTAAAGAGGTTGAGCCTGTTTTTAAAGAGTGCTTCAGAATATTAAAAAAAGGCGGCGTGCTTCTTTGCGGACTTGACAACGGCGTTAATTTTATGGTCGACGATGACGAAGAGCGCATTGTAAACAGCTTTCCGTTTGACCCGCTGAAAAACAGTGAGCAGTTAAAACAGCTTACGGACTCGGACTGCGGCGTGCAGTTTTCGCACACCGCCGAGGAGCAGATTGGCGGTCAGCTTAAAGCGGGGTTTGTTCTTACGGATATTTATGAAGATACAAACGGCGAAGGCAGACTTCACGAGCTTAACATACCAACATTTTATGCAACGCGGGCTGTTAAGGCATAAGAGCGCATAATGTAAGGAGCGAATTTTATGGATATAAAATCGGTTGTAACCGAAAGATTTTTAAGCTATGCAAAAATTCTTACGCCGAGCTGTGAAACAAGCGGCACGCACCCCTCAAGCGAGTGCCAGTTTGTTTTGGCAAAAAAGCTTCTTTCTGAGCTTAAAGACCTCGGCATAAGCGACGCGTCTCTTGACGAAAAGTGCTATGTCTACGGCAGCTTGCCCGCAACGGCGGGGCGCGAAAACGCGCCTTCGGTCGGCTTTATTTCGCATATGGACACGGTTTCGGACTTTGCAAGTCACAATGTTTGCCCCATTGTTCACGAAAACTTTGACGGCAACGATTTTGAAATAGGCGAAAGCGGCCGTTTTTTGCGCTCTGCGGATTTTTCGCATCTTAAAAGCCTTAAAGGCAGAACGCTTATTACCTCCGACGGCACAACGGTGCTCGGCGCAGACGATAAAGCGGGTGTTGCCGAGATAATGACGCTTTTGCAATATTTGACCGAAAGCGGTGCCCCGCACGGGAAAATATGCGTGGGCTTTACACCCGACGAGGAAATAGGAGAGGGTGCCGATTATTTTGACGTTGAGCACTTCGGCGCAGATTTTGCCTTTACCGCAGACGGCGGTGCCGAGGGCGAAATTGAATATGAAAACTTTAATGCGGCTTCGGCGGTGTTTGAAATAAAAGGCTTCAACGTTCACCCGGGCAGCGCTAAGGATATTATGGTAAACGCCGCGTTTGTCGCTTGCGAAATCAATTCAATGCTCCCCGAAAGCGAAACGCCGAGAAATACCGAAAACTATGAGGGATTTTATCATCTGACAGAGCTTTCGGGCAATGTTGAAAAGGCGAAAGCCGCATATATCGTGCGCGACCACGACGAAATACGCTTTAAAGAAAAGCTCGGCGTGCTAAAAGAAATCGAAAATGCCGTGAACGAAAAATACGGCAAGGGCACTGCAACGCTTAAAGTTAAAGAACAGTATAAAAATATGTCGGAAATTATCAAAGAAAATTTCCATCTCATAGAAAACGCCCGCGCGGCGTCAAAAAAAGCGGGTGTAAACCCCGTTACCGTACCCATAAGGGGCGGCACCGACGGTGCAAGGCTCAGCTTTATGGGGCTTCCGTGCCCGAACCTCGGCACGGGCGGCTATGCTTTCCACGGTCCGTTTGAGCACATCACGGCAGAGGGAATGGAAAAAGCCGTTGAAATTCTTATCAATATAACCGAAATATATTCAAAAAAATCGGCGGAGGAATTTAAATGAGCACCGAAAAAACATACGGAATTAAATTTAAAGATAAGCTCGGCTATGCTTTGGGCGACAAGGGCGGCTGTTTGACGTTTGCGGTAATAGGCTCTTTTTTGCAGATGTTTTATACCGACGTGCTTTATCTTGACTCAAAAAAGATAATGATGCTTTTAATAATCGCAAGGCTTTGGGACGCTATGAACGACCCCATGTGGGGCGCGTTTGTAGACTCCCGCCGCCCGGGCAAAAAAGGCAAGTTTTTGCCGTATATACGCTGGGGCTCGATACCGCTTGCAATTTCGGGCATTCTGGTATTTCTCAAAATCCCGGGTCTTTCCGAGGGGCAGTACCTTGCCTATGCCTATGTTACCTATATTCTTTACGGAATGATGTATACTGTCGTAACGATTCCTTACGGCTCGCTTGCTTCTGTCGTCACCACAGACGAGCTTGAACGCTCCTCGCTTTCAATGTTCCGTTCAATAGGCGCGGGTCTCGGCGGACTTCCCGGGCAGATTATTTTGCCGCTTTTCGTTTATACAACCGTTACCGCCGCCGACGGCGCAGTGAAAAAGGTGCTTGACGGCGACCGGCTTCTTTTAGGAATATCTGTTCTTGCAATTCTCAGCGTGGGCGTGTATTTTGCATGCACGGCGCTTTCAAAAGAGCGTGTAAAAACGCTTCCCACGGCAGAAAAAAGCAATCCCAAAAGAACAATTAAATACCTTATTAAAAACAGACCGTTTATTGCGCTTTGCATAGCTTCTATGTTCCTTCTTGCAACGCAGCAGTATACCCAAACGCTTTATAACTATCTTTTTAAAGACTATTTTAAACAGCCCGAGCTTTATGCGCTTGTTACGGTCATAACATATTTGCCCATGGCGCTTTTGCTTCCGTTTATGCAAAAGCTTGTAAGACGCTTCGGCAAAAAGGAGATATGCGCCTTCGGAATGTGCGTTGCAACGCTTGCAAACCTTGCGCTTCTTGTTTTAAAAACGCACAGCGTAGCGGTATTTTTTGCGCTCAGCTTTGTTGCGGGCTTCGGAATGATGTTCTTCATTCTTGAGATTTGGGCGCTTGCAACCGATGTAATCGACTATCAGGAAAAGCTGTCGGGTCAGCGCGACGAGGGAACGTCATATGCGTTTTTCTCATTCACGCGAAAGCTCGGTCAAACGGTCTCCGGCGTGCTCGGCACGGGCGTTCTGTCGCTTATCGGCTACGACGCAAAGGCGATAACAGCCGAAACGGTTTCAAAAATGTATACAGTCTCGGCGGCAGTCCCCGCTTTAACCTGCTTTATAATGGCGCTGTCGCTCGGCGTGTTCTATAACCTCGGCAAAGAAAAACTCAAAGAAGTATACGGTGACAAAGAATGAAGCACAGCATGAAGCTTTATAAAGAGCCGTTTGAAAAGATTGCTTCGGGCAAAAAGACGGTCGAAATGCGGCTTAATGATGAAAAAAGGCAACGCCTTTCTGTTAATGATGAAATAGAGTTTTCATGCGAAAACAGCTCTGTTATTATTTGTAAAGTAAAAGCGCTGAGACATTACCGCGATTTTTATGAGCTGTATTCAAAAGAAAACCTGACCGCATGCGGATATAAAGAAAAAGAAAAAGCCGACCCCGCCGATATGGAGAGGTATTACAGCAAAGAAAAAATCGAAAAATACGGCGCACTTGCTATAGAAATTTGTGACGTGAAGCTGAAAGACAGGGAATAAACCCTAAATATGACCCGAAATAAAAAGAGCCTTGCCAAATGCAACGCTCTTTTTTTAAAAGTAAGACAACAGAAAATGTTTTCTTTAGGTTAATTAGGCATAAAAGAGCTGAACCGGGTTCGACTGTTTTGTGCCTACCTTTTTAAGCGGCAATTTGAAAAAGCGGCAAGAGAAAAAACAAAAAGAAACGACGGCTTTTTTAAAGTCGTCGTTTTATGGTCCGAGTGGCGAGACT
>DJRI01000048.1 GCA_002440045.1 Ruminococcaceae bacterium UBA6364
CTATTGCAATTGTCGTTCTGCCTTTTGTGAGCCTTGCAAGAGCCTCCTGAATTTTCAATTCCGTTTCGGGGTCCAAAGAAGCGGTGGCTTCGTCAAGAATAAGTATATCGGGCTTTTTCAAAACGGCGCGCGCAATGCTGAGCCTTTGGCGCTCGCCGCCCGAAAGCGTGTGGCCGTTTTCGCCTATCACCGTGTTGTAGCCATCGGGCAAATCAATAATAAATTCGTGGGCGTTTGCCGCCTTTGCCGCTGCAATAACCTCTTCTTTTGAGGCGTTTTTTTGCGAATAGGCAATGTTGTCAAAAACACTGCCCGAGAAAAGGTAGGTTTCCTGAAAAACAACGCCGATGCGGTTTCTTAAATCCTGTTGGCTTATTGAGCGAATATCCGTACCGCCGATTTTTACAGCGCCGGAGGTCGGGTCATAAAGCCGCATACAAAGGTTTATGAGCGTTGACTTGCCCGCGCCCGAATGCCCCACAAGACCGAGCATTTTGCCCGGCTCGATTTTGAGATTGACGTTTTTTAACACCGGCTCATATGATTTATAGCCGAAATAAACGTTTTGAAACTCAATTCCGCCGCGTGCGTCAAAGCTTTCGGGCGTTTTAACGTCGCTTACCTTCGGCTGTTCGTCGATTATTTCATATATTTTAAGAAGCGCGGTCGAAGCGTCCGCAAGACGTTTCGGGAACATCGAAAGCCAGTCGAGCGGCGCATAAAGATAGGCAAGATAAAGATTGAATCTTGTAAGCTCGCCTAAAGTGAGCTTTCCGTCAAGCACCATTTTGCCGCCGATAAGTAAAACAAATATTTCGCCGAACGCCATAAGCTCGCCGACAAACGGGAACGTTAACGCCCAATATTTTTCGTTTGAAGCCGAAACATCGGCAAGCTTTTTTGAAGCGTCTGCAAATTTTTTAATTTCTCTGTCCTCGTTGCCGAAGGATTTTACAACTCTTATGCCTTTGATTATATCGTGAAGAATGGCGGTTGCGCGCGTGTCGGCACGCCACTGGCGCATATAGCGCATACGCGTGGACTTGTGAAAGCGCGACAGGAGTATAAGCCCGAGCGGCACGGGGGAGAGCACAAGAAGCGTAAGCGTAACGTTTGTTGATAAAAGAATTGCGATAATTACAGCAAACATTATTGCCTGTTCTATAAGATAGCGCCCCTGCTCGTTGAAAAAATCCTTTACGCGCTCGGTGTCTTTTGTTACGCGGTGAATAAGATTGCCCGCGCTTCTGCCCGAAACTGACGAAAGCGAAAGAGCCTGTATTTTATCGTATACTATAAGGCGCAGGTCCGAGGAAAAGCCCGAGCCGACGCGGTTTGAAATGCGCGCGCTTAAAACACCGAGAATCTTTGAGAGCATAAACACAGCCGCCATTGAAACGGCAATAACGATTATGCCCGTGGTTTTTGAAGAAAAATATGGCGTTGCGCCGTCTTTGGGCACTAAATAGTTGTCTAAAAGCAGGCTGTTAAAAAGCGGCAAAACGGCGTTTAAAACGTTTGCCGCAGTAAGAAGCAGTGCCGCAAAAACAACCTTTTTCATATAAGGTTTAAAATATGTGAAGGCGCGCCCGAAAACATACGTCTTTTTAACGCAGTAGGTGCAAACGCTCATACCTTTTAAAAGGTGGCGGTGGCACTTTGGGCACACGGGCATATCCGCAACGCTGATTTCGGTCACTTCTCCTGTAGTTAAAAAGTGATTAAGCACCTTTACAAATTCGCCTATTTCATAAACAAGGCTCATTGAAAAGCGGCATATTAAAATGTTTTCACTGCCGTCGTCTTTTGCGCCGTTTTTCACAAGCTCAAGCCGTCCGCAGCCGATGTCGGTATATTGCACCGCTTCTTTAACGTCTTTAAGACTGTAATTTTCAGAACAGCCGTCGGCTGTGACCGATAAAACGCCGTCTTTAAGAGTCAGCGTGCCCTCTGTGGGGGCGCTTTGCTTTGTTAAGTCAAAACTTACTTTTACTTCGTTCATATTCATCAGTATAAATAGGGGTCTATCAGCTTGTGGCTTTTTGAATCGAGTGAAGAATAGCTTTCGCAGGTATAGCGGTTTCCGTCCATATCGGTAATAAGAAGCGTGTCGCCGCGTATAAGGCGCAGACTTTTTGTAATGTCGCGCACGGTTATTGTTCTTTTTTTGCCTGCTATCATAACATCAATATAAAAGTGCCCCATTTTTTCTTTAAGAGATGTTATTGAAGTGATTTCGGGGCAGTAGTAGCGCGAATAAAGCTCTTTTTTTGCCGCCTCCAAAGAGCTTTCGTCAAGCTCGTTAATATTCCTTATAATGCCGATTTCTTCGTTTTCGAGAGTCGTTATGCAAATATATTCATCGGGAAGAGAAAACGGATAGCACCGCTTTAATTCGACTCTGCCCTTTTTCTCGCCGCAAAGCTTAAAAATAAGAAAACCGTTTTCATTAAAGAAAAATTCAACATCGTGCGGATTTAAAAATTCAAGCGTAAGCTTATCGGGTGCGTTCATCGTTCTTTTCCTCCTCTTCGTTTTCGGCGGTTTCGTCACCTATGCCGATGAATTTAAGAGCTTCCTCCTGCAATTTGAACATTTTGTAATATTCGCCTTTTTTATTAAGAAGCTCGTCATATGTTCCGAATTCGACGCATTCGCCGTCTTTTATTACGGCAAGCTCGTCTGCATCGCGCAGCGTCG
>DJRI01000040.1 GCA_002440045.1 Ruminococcaceae bacterium UBA6364
ATTGTCATATCAAGGAAGATTCCGCCCGAAACCTTGATGTATGCGGGGTTCGGCGGCTCGGGGTCGCGCGATGTGATTTTAAGAATGTGAGCGTCGCCGATTCTGCCGTCGTCATATGCCTTGCGGATTGCGGCAAAGTTGTGGTCAAAGCGGCGGTTGAAGCCTACCTGGAACTTGCATTCGGGGTGAGCTTTAAGCGCTTCGGCAACCTTTTCGATTTTTGCAACCGAGTGGTCAACGGGCTTTTCGCAGAAAACGTGCTTGCCTGCGTTGATGGCTTCGATTGAAATATCAGCGTGAGTGTCTGTTGAAGAGCAAACAAGAACAGCGTCAATATCTTTATCGTTAATTATCTCTTTGTAGTCGCTGTATATGTGCTCAACGCCAAAGCCTTTTATGAAGTCTCTTGTTTCGTCGTTCATAAACGGGTCGGCAACAGCGGTAACAACCGCATTTTTAACGTGATAAGAGATTGATTCGAGATGAACCTTTCCGATTCTTCCCGCGCCGATTATACCTATTCTGAGCATATTTTTCACCTTTATTCTTTCTTATATAGTACCGTCCCAGGTCGAAACCTCGGTCTTTTTCATTTCTTCTTCGTCAAACCAACGCGTTGTTACGCACTTGCTTTCGGTATAGAAGCGATATGCGTCTTTTCCGAGGCAGTGAAGGTCGCCGAAGAATGAGTTTTTGTGACCCGCAAACGGGAAAAATCCAANNATCCGATAGGTACGGGGATTCCGACGTTTACGCCGACCATACCGCCGTCGGTGTGGCGCACAAATTCCCGTGCATAGTAGCCGTTTTGCGTAAAGATAACAGAGCCGTTTGCATAGGGGTTAGCATTCATTACTTCAAGACCCTCTTTAAAGTCTTTAACGCGCTTAATGCAAAGAACGGGAGCAAAAATTTCATCTGTTCCGATTGACATTTCGGGTGTGACATAATCAAACACTGTCGGACCGACAAAATAACCGCCCTCAAAGCCGTCAACCTTGACGTCTCTGCCATCAAGAACAAGCTTTGCGCCCTCTTTAACGCCTTTTTCAATATCGGCAATAACTTCGTCATAGTGCTTTTTGTAGGTTATCGGGCCGAGCTTTGACGTTTTGTCATATGCGGCGCCGACTTTTATGTTTTTAGCCTGTTTTAAAAGCTCTGCTACAAATTTGTCGGCAATTTCTTCTTCGACAACGCATACCGAAAGCGCCATGCAGCGCTGACCCGCACAGCCGAACGCCGAGTTAATAACGCCGGCAACGGTGCGCTCAATGGGCGTATCCTTTAAAATAAGTGCATGGTTCTTTGCCTGGCAAAGTGCCTGAACGCGCTTGCCGCTTCTTGCGGCTCTTTCATAAATAAGCTTGCCGACGGGTGTTGAGCCGACAAATGTTATACCCTTTATATCGGGGTGGTCAAGAAGCGTGTTAATTTCGTTTCTTGAACAGGTGATTACGTTAACAACGCCGTCGGGCATACCTGCTTCTTTATAAAGCTCGGCAATTCTTAAAGCCGTTCTCGGTGTGAGCGAGGCCGCTTTTAAAACAATTGTGTTACCGCAGGCAACGCAAGTCGGCGTCATCCAGCCGAACGGAATCATCGCCGGGAAGTTAACGGGAACAATTCCCGCAAAAACGCCGAGCGGCTCTCTGTATTTAACGGTGTCATAGCCGGTTGAAGCGTCCATAATGCTTTCGCCCATCATAAGCGAAGGCACCTGTGTTGCAAGCTCCGTGCCCTCTTTTGCTTTAAGCACATCGCCCTCGGCTTCTGCGAGAACCTTGCCGTTTTCTTCGGCAACAAGAAGCGTGAGCTCCTCCATATGCTCAATAAGAAGGTCGCGCACTTTATAAAGTATCTGCGCGCGCTTTATTGCGGGTGTTGCGCTCCACTTGGGGAACGCGGCTTTTGCCGCTTCTACCGCCTCTAAAACTTCGTCGTTTGTGCAGCAGGGGGCATATCCCGTAATTTCACCTGTGCTCGGGTTGTGAAGGTCATACCATTTATCGGTTTTAGAATCGACAAACTTACCGTTGCAAAAATATTTAAGTTTTTCAACTGCCATAGTATTTTCGCCCTTCCTAATTATAATCCTGCCTTTTCGGCAATATATTTTCTTGCTTTAACGGCGTATTCAAACGGGTTTGCAACAGCGGGGTCCTGCTCCGCTTCAACAAGCACATAGCCCTCGTAATTGTTCTCCGAGAGAACGTCAAATATAGGCGTAAAGTCTATTGCGCCGTCGCCGGGGACTGTGAACGTTCCGAGTCTTACGCCCTGCAAAAAGCTGAGGTGTTCTTTTTTGACTTTTTCAATAACCTCGGGGCGAATGTCTTTAAGGTGAACGTGCTTAATGCGGTTTATGTATTTTTTGAGAACGTACATATAGTCCTCGCCGCAGTATGCAAGATGACCCGAATCAAAAAGAAGATTGAAAAGCTCGGGGTCGGTGTTTTCCATAAGACGGTCAATCTCGGCGGCAGTCTGAACTACTGTGCCCATATGATGATGGAAGGTGAGGGTAATTCCCATATCCTTTGCAACCTTGCCGAGCTTATTAAGCCCTGTGCAAAGCTTATCCCATTCTTCGTCGTTCATAATGTATTTGTCGTCAAAAATCGAGAGGTCGGTGCCCTGAATCGAATGGCCCTGTTCCGAAACGCCGACAACCTTTGCGCCCATTTCTTTTAAGAACGTGATGTGTTTTATAAATTCCTTTTCGGTTTCTTCATAAGGCTTTGTCGTAAGGAATGTTGAGAACCATGCGTTGCAAATCTGCATATGTCTTAAATCGAGAGCCTTTTTAAGAACCTTGGGGTCTTTCGGGTATTTGTTGCCGATTTCACAGCCTGTAAAGCCCGCAAGAGCCATTTCCGAAATACACTGTTCAAATGTATTTTCTGCGCCGAGGTCGGGCATATCGTCGTTGGTCCATGCTATCGGCGCAATGCCGAGTTTAACTTTTTTTGAATCAAGCATCAGAATTTCCTCGCTTTTCTAAGATTTTCTTCTTTATTCTCAAAAGCGGCGTTAACCGCTTTATTTGACGATTTTGAAGCAATGCCTACATGCCACCATGCGCCGTAGCCG
>DJRI01000132.1:0-1091 GCA_002440045.1 Ruminococcaceae bacterium UBA6364
CTTCAACCTTAAAAAGATGAGTTCAAGCGGCTGTCTTTTTGACCTTGTTAAGCTTGCGGACGTCAGCAAAAACGTAATTTCGGTTATGGACGCCGACACGGTTTATTCTTACATCTCCGATTGGGCAAAGGAATATGACCCCGAATTTTACGAAATATTCACGAAAGACCCCGAAAGGTCGCGCGAAATTGTCAATATAGACCGCGAAAATCCGAAGCCGCGCAAGGATATTGCAAAGTGGAGCGAGGTTAAAGACTATTTTTCGTATATGTTCAATGAGTATTATACGCCGGCGTTTGAATTGCCCGAAAACATCTCAAAAGATGACGCCGCGGCGATACTCAAAAAATACCGCGATGTATACGATGAGGGCGACGGAAAAGACGAATGGTTCAATAAGCTTAAAGATATTTGTGAACCGCTCGGCTTTACACCGAACGTAAAGGAATACAAAAAATCCCCCGACTCGTTCAAGGGTCACGTCGGCGATATTTCGACGGTTATAAGGCTTGCAGTAACCTCTCGCCGCAACACACCCGACCTTTGCTCGATTATGCGCCTTTTGGGAAAAGAAGAGGCGCTTCGCCGCATAGACGATACAATCAAATCCCTTTAAGGAGTTAAGCATATGGAAGAAATCAAAACAGAGGGTATGAGCAATTTCATACACGATATTATTGACGAAGAATTAAAAGAGGGCGTTAAAACCTATGTTCAGACGCGCTTCCCCCCGGAGCCTAACGGCTATTTGCACATAGGCCACGCAAAAGCCATTTGCATAGACTTTATGACGGCTTTAAAATACGGCGGCGTGTGCAACCTCAGACTTGACGACACAAACCCCGCAAAAGAAGATATAGAATATGTCGAATCAATAAAAGAAGATATAGAATGGCTCGGCTTTAAATGGGACAAGTGCCTTTTCGCTTCAAGCTATTTTGATTTTCTTTATGACTGCGCAATTAAGCTTATAAAAGACGGAAAAGCCTATGTCTGCGACCTTTCTGCCGACGAAATAAGAGAATATCGCGGCACGCTTACAGAGCCGGGCAAAAACTCGCCCTATCGCGACAGAAGCATTGAAGAAAACC
>DJRI01000132.1:1116-6332 GCA_002440045.1 Ruminococcaceae bacterium UBA6364
CAGCTTTTCAAGCGTATGACCGACGGCGAGTTCCCCGACGGCAGCAAGGTTTTAAGGGCAAAAATAGATATGAGCTCGCCCAATATGAATATGCGCGACCCCGTTATTTACAGAATCGCTCACATTGAGCACCATCAGACGGGCAACAAGTGGTGCGTTTATCCGATGTATGACTTTGCGCACCCGCTTTCTGACGCAAGAGAGGGCGTAACATATTCGTTGTGCTCGCTTGAATTTGAAAACCACAGACCGCTTTATAACTGGTTTATTGAGCAAATCGGCGGATTCAAAGAGCCGCCGCGCCAGATTGAATTTGCAAGGCTCAACATAAACTATTGCATAACAAGCAAACGCAAAAACATAAAACTTGTAACAGAAAAGACCGTCAGCGGCTGGGACGACCCCAGAATGGCTACCGTCTGCGGAATGAGGCGCCGCGGCTATCCCGCCTCCGCAATACGCACGTTTATTGAAAAGGTCGGCGTTTCAAAAGCCTACAGCGTTGTTGATTACGGACTTCTTGAGTCCTGCGTAAGAGACGAGCTTAACGCAACTGCGCCGCGCGCCATGGCGGTGCTTGAACCTTTAAAGGTAATTATCGACAACTATCCCGAGGGCAAAACCGAGGATATTGAGGTCGAAATTCACCCCGACAAGCCCGAGCTCGGCAAAAAGACCGTATCTTTCGGCAGAGAAATATTTGTTGAAAAAAGCGATTTTATGGCAGAGCCCGTAAAAAAGTATTTCAGACTCTTCCCCGGAAACGAAGTACGTCTTAAAGGCGCATATTTCATCACCTGCAACTCATACGAAACCGATGAAAACGGCAATGTAACCGTGCTTCACTGCACATATGACCCCGAAACAAAGGGCGGCAACGCGCCCGACGGCAGAAAAGTAAAGGGCACAATTCAGTGGGTAGGAAGCAAAGCCTTTGAAGCCGAAATCAGACTTTATGACAGGCTTTTCACGGTTGAAGACCCCGCATCTGTTCCGGATGAAGAATTTGCTTCGGTAATCAATCCCGATTCGCTTAAAGTTCTTAAAGGCTGCCTTGTCGAAGAAAATCTTAAAGACGCAAAGCCGCTTGATACATTCCAGTTTATGAGAAACGGCTATTTCTGCGTCGATAAAGACTCAACGCCCGAGCACCCCGTATTCAACAGAACAGTAGCTCTTAATTCCTCTTGGAAATAATTTAGGGAGGTTTAATTATGAAATACGTTTACAAAGCGATTGCCGCCGTTCTTTCAATAGCGGTTATCCCCGTTACGATTTTTTCGCCGATAATATATTATCGCATTAAGTCGACTGCGCTTCAGGCGCTTTTTGTACTCAGTAAATATCTCGACAGTGAAAGCGTTTCAAAGTTTTTAGAAGGCAGAGACTCAATACCCGATACCATTGCCGATACTCTTTCGGTTTATGATATTTTCGATTCCGAGGGTCTTATACGCTCACTTTCGAAAAATGAATCGGTTTCCGATACTATTTCGGGTTTTAAGACGCCGTTTATTACCGCAGGCGTAATTCTTGCTCTTATTGCAATTTGCGCCGTTGTAACGGCAATTCTTGCAATTGTGTGCAAAGACAACCGCAAGGCCGTTTATTCGGCTTTTTCGGGAATCGGGCTTTCGGTTGCGTTTAAATTTGCTTTTGAGTCAATAGCCGCGCCCATTCTTGACGGCAAGCTTACAGGTTCTTCGTTCTGGGGTTCGCTTATTGCAAATGTTGAAGAGTTCGACCTTTCGTCGGCGTTTTGGTTTATCCCCGCAATGTTTGCCGCGGTTATCGTGTGGACGCTTCTTTATAACATAACGCTCCCCGAGGACGAAAAGCGCAAAAGAAAAATTATGCTCGGCGAGGATGAGGCAAGCTTATGATTTTTGACAAAGCAGAAAATATGCCGTTTTATTTTGACGGCGACGAAAGTTTAAAAAGCGTTCTTAAAGCTTACGGTGATTTTTCGCATACACCGTTTGACAGAGGCAGAATTGACATCACCCCAAATAAAGAGTGGTGCAACGTTTCAAAGTATGAAACAAAAAGCCCCGACGAAGTAAAGCTTGAAGCCCACAAAAAATTCATTGACGTTCAGCTTATGTTTGACGGCGGTGAAAAAATCGGTTGGGCGCCCGTCAGCGACTGCACCGTCACAGAAGAATATGACGAAAACGGCGACATTGCGTTTATGACGAGTGAAAACACGCAGTTTATTGAGCTTAAAAAGGGCTATTTTGCCGTATTTTTCCCGCAGGACGCCCACGCCCCCTGCCTTTCGGACGACAAAAACACATTTTCTCACAAGCTTGTTTTTAAGGTTGCGATAAAGTAAATTCCGGCTAGGCATAAGAGGGTCGAACCAATACGGTTTTAAAAAGCTTTAGTTTTTGCATAATCGGGTGTTTCTTCGACACAGCAATACTTTCGTATTGCAAGGAGAAAAACGCCCGAGGATGCGGAAAATAAAGTTTTTAGGGCGTGTCGGTTCAACGCTCTTATGCCTAAGCATAAGAAAGAATTAAACGCTGTAATTTGAACTCCTTTTCGGGGCAAATTACAGCGTTTTTATTTATAAAATATTTTGTCAGTCTTTTTTTGTTGCCACAACTCTGTTAATCGGCGTGCCGAGAGACGAAAAGCGCCTTTCATACTCTGTCATAACGTTATTTTCGGCGTACTCGGACGAATGAAGGTCATATGTAAGTTCCGAAAGCTCAAAGCCCGTTTCTTCAAATTCGGGAAGCGAAAAATCAAACAGCCCTCGGTTATCGGTTTTAAAAAAGACCTTGCCGTGCGGTTTTAAAAGCTTTTTGTAATCTTCAAGAAACCCGCGGTAAGTAAGCCGCCTTTTATAATGCTTTGCTTTCGGCCACGGGTCCGAAAAGTTAAGATATATTGCGTCAACGCTTCCTTCGTTAAGACCTTCTGTTAAATCCTTTGCATCGCAGCAGCAAAGCTTTATGTTTTTAAGCCCCGACGCCTTCACCTTTTCGGCGGCAACAACCAAAACGTCGCTTATTTTTTCAACCGCGATAAAATTCACATTCGGAAATTTCTCTGCCGTGCCGACAATAAAATCGCCTTTGCCGCAGCCTATTTCTATTCTTACGGGGTTGCCGTTTGAAAAAAAGCTTTTCGGGTCGCGTTTTTCGGATTTAATATCGTCTATCAAAAGCTCACTACAGGCTTCAAGCCTTTCCTTGCCGTGTTTTTTTCTTTTAACTCTCATAAAGCACCTTTTCTTTTAAATATCTCTACAATTATACGAGCAGAAAAAGCGTTTGTCAATTGCAACATATAAAGTCTGAAAATACTTTTTGTTTTTTACATTTCGCAGATTGTATTGCACGACGTTTTTTGATATAATTTATAATGGAATAATTTTTAAAGGAGCGAATAAGCCTGTGAGAAAAACAAAAATCGTATGTACAATCGGCCCTGCAAGCAGCAGTGAAGAAACCTTTATAGCAATGTGCAAAGCGGGTCTTAACGTTGCAAGGCTTAACTTTTCGCACGGCACGCACGAAGAGCACAAGAAAAAAATAGATATGATAAAAAAGGTGCGCGAGGAGCTTAAAATGCCGATTGCAATTATGCTCGACACAAAAGGCCCCGAATATCGCATCAAAACCTTTGAAAACGGAAGCGTCACATTAAACGACGGCGACGAATTTGTATTCACAAAGAATGATGTTGTCGGCAATTCGCATATGGTTTCGGTAAACTATAAAGGTCTTGTCAACGACCTTTCAATAGGCGACCGCGTTCTTGTTAATAACGGGCTCGTCATTTTTGAAGTCAAAGACAAAACTGACTGCGACGTTATATGCACCGTTGTTGCGGGCGGCGTGCTTTCGGACAGAAAAAGTATGAGCTTCCCCAACAAGGTTTTAAATCAGGTCTATTTGAGCGACCAGGATAAAGCCGACCTTCTTTTCGGAATCGAAAACAGCGTTGACTATGTTGCCGCGTCCTTCGTTTCCAGAAAGCAGGACCTTGTTGACCTTAAAGCGTTTTTAAAAGAAAACGGCGGCGAAAACATTGACATAATAGCCAAAATCGAAAACCGCACGGGAATAGACAATATCGACGAAATCTGCGAAGAGTGCGACGGAATTATGATAGGCAGGGGCGACCTCGGCGTTGAAGTTCCGTTTGCCGAATTGCCCGCACTGCAAAAATATATAATCACAAAGTGCAGGCTTCTCGGAAAGCGCGTTATAACCGCCACGGAAATGCTCGAATCTATGATATATAACCCCAGACCCACGCGCGCCGAAATTTCGGACGTTGCAAACGCCGTTTATGACGGAACAAGCGCCGTTATGCTTTCGGGCGAGTCGGCGGCGGGCAAATATCCCGTTGAAGCCGTTAAAACAATGAGCGAGATTGTTGTTGAAACCGAAAAGCACATTCATTATGCAAAGCGTTTCAGAAACAACGATTTTAAAATAAAAAACAGAGTTGACGCAATATCTCACGCAACCTGCGGTATGGCAATAGATATTGACGCAAAAGCCATAGTCGTTACCTCGATTTCGGGTATGACCGTAAGAATGGTTTCGCGCTTCAGAGCGCCGACAGATATAATCGGTATGGCGACAAACAAAGCCGTTTGGTATAAGCTTGCGCTTTCGTGGGGCGTTTTGCCTGTGCTGTCAGAGCAGTTCACATCTACAGACGTTCTGTTTTATCACGCCTTAAGAGCCGCAAAAGAAAATCTTGATTTGAAACCCGGCGACAGCGTTGTTATGACAGGCGGAATTACAAACGGAAAATCAGGCAACACAAATCTTATTAAAATAGAAACCGTTGAATAATCGGATAAAATAAAAATCGACCAAAATAAAAACAGCCGTAATTTTCGGGGATTTTGCCCGTGAATTACAGCTGTTTTTTTATCAATCGTCGGGGTCGATAATATCGTCTGCGTCGTTCATTATAACAACGCCGTCATCGTCGCTTATGACAATAGCGCCGTCGTCCTCGTCGGGTTTTACAACGCGCCCGTCCTTAAAGCCTTCCTGAAGCTTTATAGAGTCGTCTACCCACTCGCCGCTGTCGCCGTCGGCGGTATTTTTTCTTTTTACAGCGAAAAACGACACAGCCGCCGCAACAAGCGCCGCCGCGGCAACGCAAATTATAACAATAAGCTTTTTGTTGCTTTTTGCCTCTTCCTTTTTCGGAATATCTTCAAATTCGGCGCTTAAAAC
>DJRI01000086.1:0-1528 GCA_002440045.1 Ruminococcaceae bacterium UBA6364
GGAGCTGTTAGCTTTTAGCCGTCAGCATACAATTATGCCGAATCAATATTCTTAATCAATGCATTCAACATTTTATGAACCTCTTCGCAAACATTCAAAACACTTTGAGACTGTTCGCGAGATATGTAATGCAACGAAGTTGCTATGAGTATTTGCGTTTCAACCTCTGCGACAGAACCGCGTGCAATACTTAAATGATTTAAAAACGCTTTGTCGGAGCAACGCCCTTTACCCTCGGCTATATTGGAGGGAACAGACACAACCGCTCTTCTTATTTGACTTGAAAGCGCATACATTTCTTCTTTCGGAAAAAGCTCTACAAGGTCGTAAACCCGTAAAACAAGCTCCATTGATTTTTGCCACACTTGCAAATCCCTGTATTTGCTCAAATAAATCACCGAATTTCAAACGATAATACAAACTTTGCTTTCGCAAAATACAAATCGTGCCGAAGGCACCCGAGAGCTAACAGCTAATAGCTAACGGCTTAACTGTTATCCAGGAGCATTTCTTTATAAGCTCTCGCCTTTTCGCAGGCGTATTCGGGAAGCCCCGAAAATTTGCCCGTTTCTGCGGCGCACACGGCAACGCAGACATCGCAAAACGGTTTCAGCTCGCAATTTTTGCATTTCGGCGGGAAGAAAATCTCTTCGCGCGCGCGTCTGATTTTTTGCCATGCGGCGTCAAAATCTTCGGCGTCAATCATTTTTTCGGTGGGGGTATTCATCATTCCGCACGGTCTTAACTCGCCGTTCCATGTAACCCAAAACGTTGAAAGCCCTGCGCGGCAATTGATTTTTTCGCCGCACTCGGGGTCCTCTTCGTGAGTTTTGCCCGAAAAGAGCGCCGAAGCATATTCTTTAAGCTTTTTTTCGCCCAAACGCCGTTTGTGCCACTCATACTGAGCCGTTGCCGCCTGTAAAGGCGAAAGCCTTAACGTATCGCCTGTTGAGCGAACCGGCGGAAACATATGAAATGTGGCGCGCACGGGTATTTCGTTTTCAACTGTAAAGGCTTGAAGCTTTGCAGCATCGTGCACATTTTTCGGGGTCACGGTATAGTTAACGCTGACGTTTATACCCTCTGTTTTAAGTTGTTTTATTGAATTCACGACGTTTTTAAAAACATCGGGATTTCCGCATAAATCGCCGTAGGTTTCGGCTGACATTCCGTAAAGCGAAACGTTAATCCGCTGCGGCGGCAGGCTTTTGAAAAGCCTTATTTTATCTTCGGTGAGAAGCACGCCGTTTGTATTGACCGACACAAGAAGCCCCATTTCTTTTGAAGCTTTATAAATATCGTCAAAATCCGTTCTTAAAAGCGGCTCGCCGCCCGTAAGAAGAAGCATAAGCATGCCCGCATCTTTCGCTTTTTTTGCAAGCGAAACCCACCAATCGGTATTTTTTTCACCGAGCAAGGCTTCACGGTCGAAGCTGCGGCGGTGAATATAACACATTTTGCAATCGAGGTTGCACCTTGACGTAAGCTCAAAGGAGCCTGCAAGCGGAACGCCCCCGGCAGAAGCTTA
>DJRI01000086.1:1533-2611 GCA_002440045.1 Ruminococcaceae bacterium UBA6364
TTTGCAAAAAGCATATTCAAAAACGTTTGGTTGTTGATTTCCATTAGAAAGCACCGTTTTCCTCAAGCGCATTTTTGAGAGCGGCGACCGCGTTTTCATCGGGCGAAGAACACTCAAAGCCGAGCACGGGAACGCTGTTAAAAAGCTCAATTAAAAGCTCAACGCACCTTTGCTGTTCGCCCGGGGCGGCAAAATCGAGATAAATGTTTTTCATAATCTCCAAGACCGCCGAAGCCCCGCCGAGTTTTTTTGCCGAATTGACCTTTCCCCTGCCCAAAAGGACAAGCGCGCCGAGCGGAAGAGTTTTGTTTTTGCAAATTCCGCTTGTGCCGCAAAACCGGAGACTGCACGCAAGCACACCGTTTTTTTCAAACGAAAGCGCCGCCTTGTCGCCGTTTATGATTTCGGCACCCAAGTGTTTTTGCCACAAATCCGCCTGAGTGCTTTTGCCGACGCCGCACGGCGCCGAAAAAAGGATTGCCTTGCCTTTATATTCGATATACGACGCGTGAATCAGCAGAACATCTTTTTTCAAAAGAAGCTGTGAGAGCGCAAGCGACTGCCACAAATAGCGGTCATCAAGCGCAACGCCGTAATTTCGGCTTAATATGTAGGCTTTTGAAGCGGGAGCGCCGAATGCTTCGTAAACGCTGAGGGCGCTTTTTACAGTGCCGAGAGAATACGCCCTGAAAACCTTGCCGCCTGAAACAGAAACCGACACATCGGAAGATGTGAAACACGGCTCTGCCTTAAAAGAGGGAAGCTTTTCGCACTCTTCGCAGACAACAGTTACATCAGGCTCGCCGCCGTTTGTGAGAAACAGCCGCCAATAGCCGCCTGTCGGCAAAAAGCGCGGCGCTTCGACAGAAATTTTTTTGTTGCAAATCAAATACGTTTCTTTCATCAGGGTACACTTTCACCTAAAACTATTATCTGTCATAATGTATTATATTCTCTACGGCAATTAAAGTCAAGTAAATCGGGCAAAAAAATCGCAACAAATCGGCATTGTTTTTGATATGATTTGCACAAAAGGCGCGTGAGGTGTCAGCGCGGCGGTGCCGTGCGAGCCGTTAGC
>DJRI01000153.1:0-1811 GCA_002440045.1 Ruminococcaceae bacterium UBA6364
CCCTGCCCCTGCGGAAGCGGCAAAAAATATAAAAAATGCTGCGGCAGAAACGAGAGCTGACAAATAAAACAATAAAAAATATTGCCGTAACCGCAATGGTTTTAACGCCATACGGTTACGGCAAATTTTTATTTTTTTAAACCGTCTTTTTAAATCTCAAAACGTTCCAGCTCAAGGCGGGTATTTTCACACTCGCCCTTCCGCTGTCAATAACGCCGCCCTCGCCTTTTTTCGGCGCAACGTTAAGCGGCGAAAGCTCTGTATTAACGGCTTTTACATCGTCGTGATGAAGAAGAATGTGTTCTTCAAAAGAAAGCTTTCCGAAAGAGCGAAGGTCCAAAGAAAGCTCGCAATCCTCGTCTAAATCGCGGTTAACACAAAATACCGTTACATCGCCGCCGTCAGAAAGAGTCGCCGCGGCGTCTATTACGGGAACGTCGGTGTAATCCTTGCAGTCATAAACGGGCGTTTTTACAATCGCCTTTAAAGACGTGCCCCTGCCGTAGCGCGACGCGTGCATAAAAGGATAATATATCGTCTGCGCCCATGCACCGCCGCCGTTTCTTGTCATGATGGGCGCTATAACGTTCACAAGCTGAGCCATACACGCAATTTTAACGCGGTCGGCGTTTCTTAAAAACGTCATAAGCATTGAGCCGACAAGAAGCGCGTCTTCAAAATTATAAACATCTTCAAGAAGCGGCAGCGCCCTGCCCCATTTGTCGCGCTTTTTAATTTCTTCATCCTGCTCCGAAGAATGATACCACACGTTCCATTCGTCAAACGAAAGGTCTATTGTCTTTTTTGAATGCTTTTTGCCTTTAACGGCGTCGCAGATTGCCGTTACCGTTTTAATGAACTCATCAAGGTCCATACTGCGCGCCAAAAAGCCCTTTGTGTCGCCCGTGGGGTTGCTGTAATAGCGGTGAAGCGAAAGATAGTCAATTTTGTCATAGCACTGCGAAAGCACTTCGTATTCCCAATCGCCGAAGGTTCTTGTATAATAGCCCGACGAGCCGCACGCAACAAGCTCTATTGACGGGTCAACCCACTTCATCATTTTTGCCGCTTCGTTTGCCGCCCTGCCGTATTCAAAGGCGGTTTTGTGACCCATTTGCCAGTCGCCGTCCATCTCGTTGCCGAGACACCACAGTTTAATATCGAACGGCTCTTTTCTGCCGTTTTTAATTCGCATATCGGAGAACTTACTGCCCGAGCGGTGGTTTGCATATTCAACAATGTCGCGCGCACTTTCTGCGCCGCGCGTGCCGAGGTTTACGGCATACATAACTTCACTCCCCGCCTTTTTTGCCCAATCGTAAAACTCGTGAAGCCCCACTTCGTTTGTCTCGGTCGTCTCCCAGGCAAGGTCAAGTCTTTTCGGGCGCTCGCTTACAGGACCCACCGAATCCTCCCAGTTAAAACCCGAAACAAAGTTGCCGCCGGGGTATCTTATAACTGGCACACCGAGATTTTTAACAAGCGCAAGAACATCTTTTCTGAAGCCCTGCTTGTCTGATTCGGGGTGATTAGGCTCATAAATGCCGCCGTAAACGGCTCTGCCGAGATGCTCTATAAAAGAACCGTATATTCTGTCGTCAATCCTGCCGACAGTATAGTCCCTGTCAAGTATCATATTCGCTTTTTTCACAGGAATCCCCCGCTTTGCAATTTATTTTTCAATTCGATTTTAACCAAACTATGCAAATCTGTCAAGTTGCAGGGCTAAAATTTCTTCGCCCGCGAAAACGCGCCGAGCCTAAAAATAAAAAAGGGGCTTGGAAAAAACGTTCAGAATGAATTAATCGAAT
>DJRI01000153.1:1875-7890 GCA_002440045.1 Ruminococcaceae bacterium UBA6364
AATTCATAGCAAAAAGCATTAAGTTGTCATTTCTTTGCTTTTTGCGGTCTGGACTTTTTTTACAGCCCCTTTGTTTATTTTGTTTTAATCAGAGAATATATATCAGTATATCTCTTCTGCCCCACTGCCAGCACTGGTCGAGGGTATTCATATAAAGGTCAACCGTCCAATCGACGTCATAAATAAAGCCGCCCGTATCTGCCGCTATGCAATAGCCGTAAACATATTTGCCGTCGGCCGAAACTATATACATTTCCGTGCCATAGGGGATTTCGTTGGGGTCAACCGCGATGTAGCCCGCCTGAGCGCGCTTGCCCGTCGAGGTTGTGCCGCCGGGAATGCAATAAGCCGTTGCCTTGGCGTTTATTACGGAGCTGTAGTTTGTGGGAACACCGTCCGCACCGATATTTACATATGACGGAACGGTAAGCTCGCTCATGGGCGCGCTTGTCGGGAGCGTCTTGGGGAGCGGATTTGCCTTTGTGCCCACCTTTACTATTCTGCTGACTGCGTCTGTTTTCACGCGCTCGTCTGTAAGTGCGCTGTCTGCAAGCACGCCGTCAACGTATTTTTCGGTATAAACAAGCTCTTTTGTGCCGTTTTTGCCGTCTCTTACGACCTTTGAGCGGTTTTTATACATCTCGTCTGAGTATGTGTATTCTGTTTCGTAAGGAATCGCTTCTTCTTCAACGCGCTCTTTAAGCTCTACTCTGTGAACGGTAATTTCCATTCCGTCCGAAAGCTTTTCGTCTCTTTCGGGGGTTGTATAATCCTCGTCCGAAAGCTCTATTCCGAGTGCGGCAACCGCGTCTTCAACACTGCCGCCGGATACGCTTTCTTTATAAACCTTTCCGTCTGCGCTTACAGAAACCTCATACACGTCATAAATTTCAACCGTTAATGAGTCAAAAATCTGCGTATCTTCGGAAACGCTCGGTACTCTTCCGTCCGAAAGCTCAACGCCCGCTTTTAAAAGAGCGTCGCCGACCGTGCGCGAAGAATAAACTGTTTTTCTGCTGCCGTCGGGATTTTTAACCGTCACCTTTGCGCCGCGCCTTACAACTATCTGCGCAGTCTCACTTTCGGGGAAAAACTCGCAAAAGGCAATTCTGTCGTCTCTGCTTTCGCTTAAAATAATTCCGACGTCGCCGAGAATGCTCTCGGGCGATTTTTTGATTGTTTGCACGGTAGTTACCGTGTCACCGTCCGTAACGGTTACGTCATAGATTACGGGCGGAACGGCGAATGCCGTGACCGATAAAAAGAACATTGTCGCCAAAACGAGAAGAAGCACTCTTCTCATAGGCGGGGTCACTGCCGTATCGCCAATTTTTCTGACTGTCATGGTAAATCTCCTTAACCGAGCAGCCGCCCCGTTTTTTCGGGGAAAAAGGCTGCCGTTTAATAGGCGGTTTTGTTCAGGATACGGGGTCAAAATCAGCGATTTTGACTACGGCCCGAGGGCAAAAGCGCCCGTGTTTCCTATGGCAAAGCGTATTATATTCAAACTTTCGGCATTGTCAAATAATTTATTTTTCATTTTTTGTGACTTTTGCACAATCGTTTTGAACATTGCGCTCCGACAAAAACTACATATAGTGCCTAACTCTCTTTTTCGACCGACAAATCCTTTGATTTTTTTGTGAGAATTGCAGAAATTACAAACTGTAACTTTTAGGCGGTTTTTTTGCCGTTTTTCTTTCAATTTGTAATTATTTTATTGACATATCCGCAGAAAATAATACAATATAATTACAACTTAAAAACTCCTACGGAGGAAGCTTATGAAAATAGAAATTCCGGCATATATTAACAGTGTAATAAAGCGGTATTATTCCGCCGGATTTGAGGCGTTTTGCGTCGGCGGAGCAGTGCGCGACAGCATTTTGAAAACAACCCCCGAGGATTGGGATATTACGACAAACGCCCTCCCCGAAGAAACAAAAAAGCTCTTTTCCGACATTAAAACCGTCGATACGGGGATTAAACACGGCACGGTGAGCCTTGTTATAAACAGAAAATGCGTCGAGGTTACAACCTACAGAACAGACGGCGAATATAAAGACCGCCGCCACCCCGAAAGCGTGTCTTTTACACGCTCTTTAACCGAGGATTTAAAAAGGCGCGACTTTACCGTAAACGCCATAGCATATAATAATGAAAAGGGAATTGTTGACCCGTTTTGCGGATGCGACGATATATATAATAGTATAATAAGAGCCGTCGGCGACCCGGACAGGCGTTTTAAAGAGGACGGGTTAAGAATACTCAGGGCGCTTCGCTTTTCCTCTGTTTTGGGCTTTGACATTGAAGAAAACACAAAGGCCGCAATTCACAAAAATAAAGAGCTTTTAAAAGACATTTCGCAAGAACGAATAGCAGCAGAGCTTACAAAAATGCTTGTCGGTAAAAATATATTCAATGTGTTAATGGAATATTACGACGTTTTGGGCGTATTCATTCCCGAAATTCTTCCCGCGGTCGGCTTTAAGCAATACGGCAAAAAGCACGCCTATGACGTGTGGGAGCACACCTTGCACACAGTTGAAACTATTCCGCCCGATAAAACGCTTCGGCTTACAATGCTTCTTCACGACCTCGGCAAAATCGAAACGCACAGGCTTTGCGAAAACGGCGACAGCTCTTTTAAAAATCATGCCGCCGTCGGCGGAGAGATTGCAAAAAAAATCCTCACCCGACTTAAATTCGACAAAAAAACAATCGCGCGCGTTTCGTTTCTTGTTTCGCACCACGATTTTGAGCCGCCGAAAACAAAAATCGAGCTGAAGAAAAAGATGAAAGAGCTTTCGCCCGACGACGTAAGAACGCTTTTGATTATTAAAAAAAGCGACCGCGGCGCTTTGAGCGAAGCATACAGAAACATTGAAAAAGAAAGCGAAAGAACGCTTTTGTGGCTCAAAGAAATTGAAGAAAATAACGAGTGCACAAAAATTTGCGACCTTAAAATCAACGGAAACGACCTTATTAAGGCGGGGCTTCGCGGCGAAGAAGTCGGAAAAGCGCTTGATACGGCTCTTGACGCCGTTATCGAAGGAAAAGTTGTTAACAATCGAAATGACTTGTTGACATATATATTATAATAGTATAGAATTATATGTAAAAAAGCCGGCTTGCCGGCACCGTTGCCGCCGATTAGCCGGCGTAAAAGTAAAAGTAAATTATAAAGGGTGACTTTATGAGAACTGTATATCCGCTTAACTTCGGTTGGAAATATTCCCCCGATTTCCGCGACGAAATGCTCAAAAAAAGCTTTGACGATTCCGCTTTTGAAACCGTCGATATTCCCCATACAAATTTGGAGCTTCCGCTTAACTATTTTGACGAAAAATCATATCAGTTTAAAAGCTGCTATCGCAAGCACTTTTCGCTTGACGGCGGCAAAAACGAGGGCAAGCGCTATATTCTTCATTTTGAGGGCGCTTCGGTTTATTCGCGCGTTTATCTCAACGGCAGCTTTATCGGCGAATACAAAGGCTCTTATAACAGATTTTCGTTTGATATAACAGACAACGTAAGGGCAAAAAACAACGTCCTCGCGGTGGAGCTTGACTCAAGCGAGTTAGAAGATGTTCCGCCGTTCGGCAACGTTGTCGACTACCTTGTTTACGGCGGCATTTATCGCGAGGTGTGGCTTGAAGAGGTAAGCGACGTTTATATTGAAGACGTTTTTGTAAGACCCATGAACGTGCTTCACGAAAAAAAGGTTATAGACGCCGACATCACTCTTTCAAAAAGCTTTGAAGGCACGCTTTGCCTCACGCTTAAAGACAAAGACGGTACCGCACTTTCTTCGCGCGAGTGTGCTTTTAAAGGTAAAAAAGTCAACATAAAATGGGCGGTTTCGGGCGTAAAGCTTTGGGAGCCCGATATGCCCGAGCTTTATACGCTTGAAGTAAAGCTTCAGGGTCTTGACGAAAAATCCGAGCGCTTCGGCTTCAGAGAGGCAAGATTTAAAAAAGACGGCTTTTATCTTAACGGCAAAAAGCTTAAAATACGCGGCCTTAACCGCCACCAAAGCTACCCCTATGTCGGCTATGCCATGCCGAAAAATGTTCAGAAAGCAGACGCTGACCTTTTAAAATACAAGCTCGGCGTTAACCTTGTAAGAACGTCGCACTACCCCGACAGCGTTCATTTTCTTGACAGATGCGACGAAATAGGACTTCTTGTTTTCACCGAAATTCCGAGCTGGCAGTTTTTGGGCGAGGGCGAATGGCGCGAGCATTTCAAAGATAACATCAAAAGAATGATAATCCGCGACAGAAACCACCCGTCCGTAATTCTTTGGGGCGTCAGGGTAAACGAGGGTATGGATTGCGACGAATTTTATAAAGAAGCAAACGAAATTGCCCACAGCCTTGACTCAACGCGCCAGACGGGCGGCGTAAGAAATATTCCGCGAAGCCATTTGTTTGAAGACGTTTTCACTTATAACGACTTTTCTCACTCGGGCGGTATGGTTACGCTTCTGCCGCCGATTATCCCCGCAGGGCTTAACGCGCCCTATCTTGTTACCGAGCACAACGGCCATATGTACCCCACAAAAAGCTTTGACCGCGAGGCGTTAAGGACGGAACATGCGCTTCGCCACACAAGGGTTTTAAACACGGCTTACGGCAACCCGAGAATAAGCGGCGCTATCGGTTGGTGCATGGCCGATTATAACACGCATAAAGACTTCGGCAGCGGCGACAAGATATGCTATCACGGCGTTACGGATATGTTCCGTGTTCCGAAATTCGGCGCGGCGGTTTATCGCTCTCAGCAGGAGTTTGAGCCTTATCTTGAGGTTTCGTCGTCAATGGATATAGGCGAGCACCCCGGCGGAATTATAGGCAAGGTTTGGGTATTTACAAACTGCGACTATGTAAAGCTTTATAAGAGCGGAAAATACACAAGCACAATTTACCCGAAGGACTCTCCCTTTAAAAATCTTCCGCACCCGCCCATGCTTGCCGAAGACTTTTTCGGCGACGCGCTTACCGAGGTTGAAAAAATCGACCCCAAAGCGGCAAAATATCTTAAAGAGGCTCTTGTTGCCGCTCAGCGCGACCAAATCAAAATGCCCCCGCAAAACTGGCTCAAGGTCGGCGCGGGAATGGCTTTGGGCAAAATTTCAATCGCACGGATGTATGACCTTGTAACAAAATATATCGGCGGTTGGGGCGACAAGCAGGTATCTTATACCTTTGAGGGCTACAAAGACGGCAAGCTTGTAAAAACAATCGTAAAAAGCGCCGTTACGGGGCTTCACCTTGAAGTCAAAGCCGACAGCACCGTGCTTAAAGAGGACGACACATATGACGCGACAAGAATAGAAATTCTTGCGCTTGACCAAAACGGCAACCGCGCTCCGTTTGCCGACAGCGCTGTAAAAGTATCAATTAAAGGCCCCGCAGAAATTATCGGGCCGAAGGAATTCCCCCTTGTCGGCGGCGACAGAGCGTTCTGGATAAGAACGGTCGGCAAAAAAGGCGATATAACAGTAACAGTAAACGCCGAAAATATCGGTAAAGCAAAGCTTGACTTAAAAGCGGAATAAGATTATTATAATCAGTATTCTGTAAAAACTCAGGTTCGCGGTATTGTTTCTCACGCAATACCGCTATTAAAGTAAAGGAGAACGGAAAATGGACAAAAAGCCTTATTACATTACCACAGCCATAGCCTATACCTCGCGCAAGCCGCACATAGGCAACTCTTACGAAATAGTGCTTTCCGACGCACTTGCGAGGTTCAAACGCATGCAGGGCTTTGACGTTTTCTTTCAGACGGGCACAGACGAGCACGGCCAAAAAATAGAAGAATATGCAAAAGCCGCAGGCGTTTCGCCGAAGGAATACGTTGACAAGGTTGCGGGCGAAATCAGAGCAATATGCGACGTTTTAAACACGACCTATGATAAATTCATTCGCACCACCGACAAGGACCACGAAGAGGCGGTTGCAAAAATCTTTCAGAAGCTCTATGACAAGGGCGACATCTATAAGGGCA
>DJRI01000147.1 GCA_002440045.1 Ruminococcaceae bacterium UBA6364
AAATACGCGCGCAGAGTTTTTGATTTTCAAAAAACGCTTGACAATTTTTATTGCAAGCAGGAAAAAGACGGATTTTTCGGCCGCGAAATAGACGAAGAAACAGGCGAAAGCTGTTTTTTCAGGCACGACCTTACAAGCACGGGCCCCGAAATACCCGCCTGGTGCGAGTGGCAGTATTATAAAGAAAGCGGCGACAAAGAGCGTTTAAGAAAGGTTTATTATCCGCTTCTTTCATATCACCGCTGGTTTAAAGCATACAGGCGGCACAAAGACGGCAGCTATTGGTCAACGGGCTGGGGCTGCGGAATGGATAATTTGCCGCGTGTTGACAAAAGCACTTTGCCGGGCGCGGACCCCGACCCCATGGGCGTGTGCCATCACAGCTTTATGTCGTGGATTGACGCGACAAGTCAGGCGGCTTTGTCGTGCGATATTCTTTTGGCGGCGGCAAAGGAGCTTGAAATAAGCGACGGCGTAGAGGAATTAAAGGAAGAACGCGATTTTCTTTTAAAATTCATAAACGAAAAAATGTGGAGCGAAGAGGACGGATTTTATTATGACTTAAAGTCCGACGGCGAGCTTTTAAAGGTGAAAACCGCCGCATCGTTCTGGACTCTTATTTCGGGCGCGGCGCCCGAAGAGCGCGTTTTAAAGCTATGCTCTCACCTTAAAAACGAAAACGAGTTTAAAAGGAAAAACCGCGTACCCGCGCTTTCTGCCGACCACCCCGATTTTGACCCTCGCGGCGATTATTGGAACGGCGGCGTTTGGGCGCCCGTTGTCTATATGGTAGTTTCTGGCTTAAAGCGCAGCAAAAAAGACGCTCTTGCCCGTGAAATTGTCCTTTGCTGTTACAAAAATATGCTGGGTGTATATAAAGATACCGGCACGTTCTGGGAAAACTACGCTCCCGATTTTTGCGAGCGCGGCGAGCGCTCCGGCGGCGATTTTGTCGGCTGGACGGGAATTATTCCGATAACCATGCTTATCGAGGACGTTTTCGGTATTGAGGTTAATTCAAAAGATGACGAGATTGTTTGGCATATAAACGAGCTTTCGCGCCACGGCATAAAAAATCTGCCTTTCGGGAAAGATTCCGAAATAACTCTTATTTGCGAAAAAAGAAATTCCGAAGAAGAAAAGCCGCAAATAACCGTTTTAGGCGGCCGTCCGAAAAAAATCAGGGTAATTTACGGCGGCGGAGAATTTTACCTTTAATTTATTTCGTAAAAAACGCAAATAATAAAACCCGTAAGTCGGAAAGAACCGATTTACGGGAATTTTTTTAAGATATAATTTGAGGGCGAATTAGGAAAAAAGTCCGATTTTTGCAGTCTGCCATTTTTACTGCCTCGGTTTTTTTGCTTTTATTTTTCATTTCTTGCGCTTTTTATCGTCAAAAGCTCTGTTAAGGTTTATTTCAAAATCCTGCTTTTCTTTTCTGCGAAGCGTTTGAAGAATAACGCCCGAGAAAAACGATATTATTGCCGCAAGCAAAACAAAACAGCACACAATAAGCGTCGGAAATTTCGGAACTTCGCCTATCTTTGCATACGTCACAAACACCGGTATAAGAAAGCCGAGCCCCAAAGCCGCCAGCACAACCGCCACAGATGTGAACGAAACAAACGGTTTATATGTGCCGAACATTCTCGCAATGGTTTTAATGACTTTAATTCCGTCCGAAACGGTGTTGAGCTTTGACTCGCTCCCCTGCGGCCTGTCGCGGTAGTCAACAATGACGTTTCCGACGAGCATATTTTTATCGACGGCGTGTATTGTCATTTCGGTTTCGATTTCAAAGCCCCTTGACAGCACGGGGAACGTCTTTACAAACTCATAGCTGAACGCCCTGTAGCCGGTCATAATATCTTTTATGTTGTTTTTAAAAAGTATATTTATGCTTTTTCTTACAAGCTCGTTTCCGAAATTGTGAAACGGGCGCTTGTTTTCGGTGAAATATGTTGAAGAAAGCCTGTCGCCGACTACCATATCGTAGTTTTTATTGAGGACCATATTTGCCATTTCGGGCGAAAATTCCGCAGGATATGTGTCGTCGCCGTCTGCCATAATGTAGCATTTTGCGTCGATTTCGCGAAACATTCTTCTTATTACGTTGCCCTTGCCTTGGTTATATTCGTGTCTTACAACGGCGCCCGCCTTTTCGGCTATTTCTGCCGTTTTGTCGGTCGAATTGTTGTCATAAACATAAATAACCGCATTTTTAAGGGCTGCTTTAAAATCCTTTACGACCTTTTCAACGGTTTTTTCTTCGTTATAGCAAGGAATAAGAACTGCAATTTCGTCCAAAAAAGCTCATCTCCTTTAAGACTGCGATTTTAAAACTGCCGATTATCGGCACTCCTCTGTCCTTTTCTATAATACCAAATATTTCCCTAAAAGTCAAAACATTCGGCAAGAAGTAATAATTAATTAACAATTACAAAAACACATAAAATCCCCGCACAAAAGCTTGCGCGGGGATTGCCGCAAACGGGATTTAACAGGTTTAAACGGTGCGGTACCGTCAGATTGATACGGCTTTAAACGGTGCGGCTGTTCTCGGTAAATTTCTTTATAAGGCTTTATTTTGAGCCGAAAACGCCGAAAGCGCCGATAATAAGAGGTTTAAAGCTTTTCGGCAAGGATTTTTACACAGACATTTATCTGTTCATAACTTTAAGCGGGTCGGCTGCTTTGCCGTCGCATTCAATTTCAAGGTGAAGGTGCACGCCGTCGGTCTTTTCACACGGAATATCGCCGAGATAGCCGAGCGTTTCGCCCGCTTCGACCTCTGCCCCGACCTTTACAACATCTGCGTCTTTTGAAAGTCCGCAATAGCGCGCCGTTACGCCGTTGCCGTGGTCAACCGTCACAATAACTCCGAAAAGCGCGTCGGTTTTAACATCCGTCACAGTGCCGAAGGCAATGGCTTTTATCTGCGCGCCCTCTTCGCCGGCAAAGTCAACGGCGTTGTGCACACGCCAGTCACCCATCGTTTTTGAATAGACGGGCTTAGAGTCGGAAAAGCTTTTAATGACCTCCGCTCCGGCGGGCAATTCGTATTTGTCTTTATAGGGAACGGCGAATTTGCTTTTTTCAGTCGTTTTTTCTTCGGCGGTTTTTTCGGCTTCGATTTTTGTTTCGGAGCGCGTGTCGCGCACGTTTGTTACGTCTCTTCCGACGCGCTTTTCAAAAATATTGCTCGTTTTTTCGCTTTGCCCGAGGCTAAGCTCTGCCTTGCTTTCGTTAGTACCTTGCGGCAGCACGCCGCTAAGCGCCTTTTCGGTCGAATATTTTGCAAACACCGCCCCGCCCAGAGCCAGAATAACAGCCGCCGCATACACAATTTTTATGCGTTTCATCGTTTTTTCGTTTTTAGGCTTTTGTTCCATTATGTTCACCCTTTCTCGGTTTTACATTTATGTTTGCCCGAAAAGGGGAAAATATTCAAGGGAGCTGTTAGCTGTTAGCGGTTAGCTGTTAGCGGTTAGCTTTTAGCGCGCGGCGTTGCCGCGATTTTATTCCGCGTAAATGCGGAAACGTTAAGGAAAAATGCTTCGCATTTTTAGCGGGCGGCAGGTTGCCGCCCCTACGGGGTAGCCTGCAGCCGTTGGCTGTTAGCCGTTAACCGTTGGCTGTTAGCGGTTAGCTTTTAGCGCGCGGCGTTGCCGCGCCGAACAGTCGGTTAACGCAAATTATTTTAAAAGACAAAAACGCCGAAATTCCGCCGTAGGCTGTACCTCTCTTCGAAGAGAGGGGGACCGTTCGACAAGTCGAACGGTGGAGAGTTCTTGAACGCCAAAGGCGTTCTCGCACCCAAGGTGCGACCATATTAATAAAGTTAAAATAAGCATTGAGCCATTTAAAATTCGGGTTCCTTCGGCACTGATATAAATCGCTTGCGCGATAGAAGAATCCTCCACCACCGCTTC
>DJRI01000050.1:0-255 GCA_002440045.1 Ruminococcaceae bacterium UBA6364
TCAGTTTTCAGGGTACATAACCTAAAGAAGCGCATTGGCGCTTCTTTTTTTGTGCCCTAATTTTGACTTTCAGTTTTTAGTTTTATATTATGACATTTTTGTCATATATATTGACAGCTGTTAAAGTAAATGTTAATATTTAGTTGCAGATATTGCAAATTTTGACATTAACGGAGGGCACCTAATGCCAAATTACAACGAAAATCAAAACAATTACGGCAATCCTAACGAAAACAATGAAAATGGCGGTTTTCA
>DJRI01000050.1:299-6778 GCA_002440045.1 Ruminococcaceae bacterium UBA6364
CCGCCGCAACCGCGCAATTGCGGTAATTCTTGCTGTGGTAATTTTTGCTTCATCGGTCTGCGCTGTTGTCTTTTCAAAAGGAATAGGCAACAAAAAACCGACTTTACCCGAGGAAACTACTTTTGCGGCTGTAACTACGCCGACTTCCGAAGTTGATTCTTCGGAATCGAAGCCCGATGACACTTCGGCACCTTCGACAGAAGCTTCGACCGAAGCACCGACAAGCGAAAAGACAACAGCTAAAAGTGAGGTTTCGTCAGTGAAACCGCCTAAATCAAAGCCTGACGACACAAAAACGCAAACCACAAAACCGCAGGAAACAAAAGATTCGCAGTCGCCTCACATTCACATTTTTGAGCCGGCTACCTGCATCAGTCCCGAAAAATGTGCTTGCGGCGCTACACGCGGCGGCTTGAGTGATTGGCACGGCGATAATGTTAAAGGATATTGCGCTATTTGTAAAGAGCCGCTTTTCCCATACCCTGATTACTTTGAATTTTACGGCGGCGACGGTTTAAAGCATAACGGCGTTGTTGCCAATGCGGCAGCCTATGACTTTGATAACCTTGCCGAATATCCTTATGGCGCTTCATACGTTCTTTTTGAAGTGGAAATTACCGATTTGAGCAACGCTGTCCCCCAAGAGGACGGTACATATGAGTTCGAGTGCTATGTTATTTGTTATGATGATAAATACAAGCAATTGGGTGCATATATAATCTCACATAATGTTTCGGCTGTCGGCGAGACTTTTTCGTGCGCATCGCCGCTAAACCCCGGCACTTGGCTTATTGAATTCTACGCCGAATAAGAAAAGCGAATAAGAAAAGAGGCAGTAAAAGCGATTTTTACTGTCTCTTTTTGAATATAGATATATTTATTTGTTATTTACTGTTTCGCATTTATTTTCGCTTTGGCGCGAAAACTCACAGCCGCAAAAATTCTGACGGTAAAGTCCGTATTCTTCCGAAAGAATTATCGAGCGTTTATAACCGTCGCGTTTTTTAAAATCGGACGGCAAATATGAAATGCCGTGGGATTCTGCGATATTAAAGCCGATTTCATTTATGAGCGCCGCATTTTTGTGCGGGCTTACTGTGAGCGTTGTTGCAAAAAGCGAAAAACCGTTTTCTTTTCCGTAGTCGGCGGTGCGCTTTAATCTGAGCTTAAAGCATTCTTTACACCTTGCGCCGCCTTCGCGCTCTTTTTCAAGCCCGGTTACCGTGTTAAAAAACAGATTGTTGTCAAATCCGTCGTCAATGACGTTTACGCCGCTGCAAAACGGCGCTTCTTTTGTGAGCCGCCGCAATTCGGAAAGCCGTTTGTCGTATTCTTCTTTGTCGGTTATATTCGGGTTGCTGAAAAACACGGTTATGTCATAAAACGACGAAAGATATTCGAGCACATACGACGAGCACGGCGCACAGCAGGCGTGCAAAAGAAGGCGCGGCCGCGCGCAGTCTTTTCTTAAATACTCGGTCACTTTTTCAAGCACAAGCTGATAGTTTATTTTTTCATTGCCCTGCGGCTTGAACCCCGCACATTTAAGGCAAAATTCTTTGTTTAGTTCCATAAAAACCTTTCAAACACACTTTCCTTCTATATTTTCTCTTTCAAAAACAGTATGAAGTAAAGCACGATATTGTGAAGCGGATAGTATGTATAAAACAGATATTTGAGCTTCAGTTTTCCGCGCTTGCCGTTATAAAGAGCTAAAAGCGGAATTGAAAGAAGCGAGAAAAACTGAATTTTTGCAAGTGTTGCGCTTAAAATCGCAAGAAGAACCGCAAGCAAAACGAGCTTTAAAAACGGCTTTTTGGCGAAATATACCGCAACGGGAATCAATATTCCCACAAAGTCATAATCGAGCCTGAAAAAATTATTTGTAACGGCAGGCAGCAAAAATGCAATAAGAAAAACCGCGCATAAAGCTAAAACGGGCGCCCCGAAAGCCGCTGCCATATTCATACTTTTAGCCCAATCAAAAAGATAAATCAGCGCAATCGAGAACGAAAATGTTATAAAAATATTCATATAAAGCGAGCGTTCTGCAATCGAATAAAAAATCTGAAACACAGCGCCCGTGAGAAATACCGTTAAAAGATAGCGTGTGCGGTTTTTTGTGTATTTGCACCCTTCCGCTATCATATATGCAAAAATCGGGAAGGCAAGCCTGCCGATTATGCGAAACGGTATGTAATTGTCAAGAAGCAAATAGCCTACATGGTCTATTGTCATAAAAACAAGCGCAAAAAGCTTCAGCGTGTTGCCGCTTAAAAATTTCAATTTGTTCATTTTATTCTGAGTGTTTTTAAATATGCTTTTGTTTCGCCGTCGATTCTGTAGCTTTCAACGGCTTTTGATATAGCTTTGTTGTGAACCCATTTCGGAAGCGACTTGTTTTCAAAATAGGGGAGCACAGCCGCCTTTTGCTTTGCGAGCGCCGTCGCAAAATACCATGCAATCATCATATTTATGTAGTATTCGTCGGACTTAACATCTAAGACGGCTTTAAGATATTTTTCGTCAAATCTGTCGTCAAGAAAATACTGCATAAGAGTTTTTATCGCAAACCTGACTGTATATATGTCTTTTGATTTGAGCCACTCAAAGCATATCTTTTGGAGTCTTTCGGGCTCTTTTTTTAAAGCCTTCGGCGACATCTGGTCGCAGGTGCTCCAATTATCCACAAACGGCAAAAAACGCGAAAGCTCAAAAACAACGCTGTCAAAATCTTTAATCTGTTCAATTAAAAATGCGTGCAGATTGTTTTCTTCAAAGTATTTGTGCGGCAAAGAATTTAAAAATTCTTTTGCGCCGTCGTTTTTGGCAAATTCTTTTGCAAAACTTCTTAACACGGGCGTTCTTATGCCGATAACAAGGCTTTTTTCAATGTTCGGCACAAGCTTCAACGAAAACTCGGCATAGCTTTCATCGCGCAGTTTAAAAAGTTCTTTTTGAAGTTCTGTCATTTTTTCACCTCGGAAAAATAATAACACATATTTTATTCAATATCAATCGCTATGAACGGAATTTCAAGCTCTTCTTTTGTAATTCCCGCATGCGCGCCTTTGAAAATGAATTTGGCTTTCCTTGAATTTTCGAGATAATATTTGTCTGTCGCAACTGCCAAAAAATCGCCGTATGAGGAGTCGTTGTGCGGGTTTTCGGCGCCCGTGCCGAAAAGGCCGAGCGTTCTGACATCGTCTTTTGAAAAAAGCCTGAATTTATCGCCTAAGTGTTTGTTCCATATTTCGGGGAAAACCGCCTTATATTCGTCTTTTACAAACAGCGCGGCGGCGCGTGCCTCAATTGAAAACGGCCTTGCAAGGCAATTTGATATTTCGGGAAAATCGCTTAAAAATACAGGTTTAACATCAACGTGGCCGTGGTCGGCTGTTACAATAACAAGACTGTTTTCGAGCTTTTTGCAAAGTCTTTTTACGCTCAGATTAATTTGAAGGATTTTCAGCTTAACAAGAATGTGCGAAGTCCCCAAAACATGCATAAGTGAGTCGGGCTCGTTGTAATAAGCATAAATGTATTTTTCGCCGTCCGCGTTTGAAGCTTCAAGAACTTTTTTGCATATATCGCGAAGATTTTTTGCCTTGCTTTTTGAAAATGCCGAAATCCATTCGGTTTTGGCTTCGGCGTTGTTTTCTTCAAATATTTCGGGAAAGTTTTTTACCGGCATATATTTTTCCGCAACGCTTTTTCCTGCGGCTTTTTTATTTGTGCCCTGAACGTTATTTGTGAATACGGTTACGTTTTTGTCAAGCTCTTTAAAATACATATCCCAACCGAGCCACCCGTGCTCTTTAGGCGTAAGCCCCGTTTGAATCGAGGTTGTCGCCGCAACGGTGGTCGGCGGAAAAACCGCAGAAATACCTGTTACAAAATGCTTTCTTAAAAAAGCGTTTTTCGGAAGATTCTTTTCAAGCACAGACGTTCCGAGACCGTCAAAAAGCATAATAATTACATTTTTCGGCTCTCGCTTTAAAAGTTCGTCAAGCTCGGGGAGCGTTTTGTGAAACGGCTTTATTTTAAAATGCTTATAAACCGACGATATAAGCGAAACCGTGCTTTTGTCATAGTCCGGAAATTTGAGCTCCATACTTAAATAATTCATTTTGTTTTCTCCCGATAAAAATAAAAGCGAAGCCGCCGCTTCGCCCCGATTTGTGAAAAGGTAAGAAAGAACGGGCAAATAAAGTAAAAGCGGCAAAACCCGCCGCGCCGTGCTTTAAAATTCGTTCAAAAGCCGAAAAAAGCATTGCCCCGCCTCCTGTGTTTTCATCAATATATCATTAAAAAACGCCGCTGTCAACCGCGAGTTGTCATTTTGCATTAAAATTTTTTCCGTAATTGGTAATATTGACATATATTTTGATTGACAAATCAAAAAAACGGTGATACAATAGCCTCACGAAAAATTCAAGGAGCAAGTATTATGTTTAAATCATTCGCAGCCGCATACTACTATTACTTTTACTTTAACAATTAAAGTAGAAGTGATTTGTGCTGTGAATTTTTAAAGTATTTACTTTATCTTTCTTACCTCTCGGTGTAAATCACTGAGAGGTTTTTTATTTTGATTGGAAACGGAGCGTTAAAAATGATTGCAGTTTTAAAACAGGGAACAACAGAAGAGCGCCAAGAGAAAATAATTGCGTGGCTCAAATCGAAAAACCTCGGTGTGCACGTTTCAAAGGGCGAATACAAAACCGTTTTGGGGCTTATCGGCGACACAAGCGTTATTGATATGGAGCTTTTAGAGAGTCTTGACGATATTGAAAGCGTAATGCGCGTAACCGAAGCCTATAAAAAAGCGAACCGCAAATTCCACCCCGACGACACGGTGATAGAAATAGGCAATGCAAAAATCGGCGGCGGAAATTTTATGATGATTGCGGGGCCGTGCTCTGTCGAAAGCCGCGAGCAGGTGACAGACATTGCCCGCCGCGTAAAAAAGTCGGGCGCAAATGTGCTTCGCGGCGGCGCGTTCAAGCCGAGAACGTCGCCTTATGACTTTCAGGGGCTTAAAGCCGACGGTTTAGAGCTTTTGTTTGAGGCAAAAAAAGAAACGGGTCTCCCGATAGTCAGCGAAATTATGAACGCAAACCATTTACCGCTTTTTGAAAACGTTGATATTATTCAGGTCGGCGCGCGGAATATGCAAAATTTTGAGCTTTTAAAGGAGCTCGGAAAAATCGACAAGCCCATTCTTTTAAAACGCGGACTTGCAAATACTTTAAAAGAGCTTTTGATGAGCGCCGAATACATTATGGCGGGCGGCAACGAAAAAGTTATTCTTTGCGAAAGAGGTATCCGCACTTTTGAAACTCAAACCAGAAACACGCTTGATATATCCGCCGTTCCCGCACTTCGCGAAATGACGCATCTGCCGATAATCGTTGACCCGTCGCATGCCTGCGGAATTTCAAGAATGGTTGAACCTTTGGCGCTTGCCGCCGCCGCTTGCGGTGCCGACGGAATTATGACCGAGGTTCACAACGACCCCAAAAATGCGCTTTGCGACGGCGCGCAGTCGCTTACGCCCGAGCAGTTCGACGCGCTTGCAAAGAAAGTTAAAAAAGTCAGGGAGGCTCTTTCATTATGAATATAGGCGTTGTAGGATTGGGTCTTATAGGCGCTTCGCTTGCAAAATCTATCAAAAAGAATACAAGCCACACCGTCTTTGGGCTTGATAAAGATAAAAGCACGCTCGATTTTGCCTTGCTCGGAAACACCGTTGACTGCGAGCTTAACGGAAGTACCCTAAAGCTTTGCGATTATGTCTTTATTGCGGTTTATCCGCAGGGGACAGTTGATTTTGTAAAAGAAAACAAGGCGAATTTTAAAAGCGGCGCAACGGTTATAGATTGCGGCGGCATAAAAAGAGATATATGCCGCGAGTGCTTTCTTGCGGCAAATGACCGGGATTTTTCGTTTATCGGCGGCCACCCCATGGCGGGTACGCAGTTTTCCGGGATAAAATATGCAAAAGATACAATGTTTCATAACGCAAGCTTTGTTTTAACGCCCAAAACGGGTGAAGCGATAGAAACGGTGAGCAATGCGCGCGACCTTATAATAGAAATCGGCTTTTCGCGCGTTACCGTTATGTCGCCCGAAGAGCACGACAGAAGAATAGCCTTTACTTCTCAGCTTGCGCACATCGTTTCAAACGCATATGTCAAAAGCCCTGCGGCGAAAATGCGAAGCGGCATTTCTGCGGGGAGCTATAAGGATTTGACGCGCGTTGCATATCTTAACGAGAATATGTGGACAGAGCTTTTTATGGATAACAAAGACAATCTTTGCTTTGAAATAGATAACCTGATATCAGAGCTTAAAAAGTACAGCGACGCCATGAAAGAAAACGACAGCGACGCTTTGAAGAAGCTTTTAAAAGACGGCAGAGAAATTAAAGAAGAAATAGGATAAGGCTAAGAGCGTCGAACCAATACGGTTTTAAA
>DJRI01000033.1 GCA_002440045.1 Ruminococcaceae bacterium UBA6364
GAGCGCAAGGCTCGTCTGAAGAGACTTCAGTCTCAGACCGAGGCTCTGTCCAGCGAAATCATACAGTCGCTCGATCCGGATGACGCGCAGATCGAAGACTGAGTCCAACATTCATATTTGTCACTTCAAGGCACCCTGGCAAATCAACTCCCGTATACTGCTGCTAGGGAAATGAAGGGAGACACCATGTCTGACGATTCCAATGAGCTCGTCCCCGCCGATAGCGGAGACGACAATGCCGGCAACACCGAAAACGACAATGCAGGTACCACTCAAGACATCACCGTCATTCAGGACGAGCAGGGTATCACATTCCTCGGCGACGCCGGTGCCATAGATCTCTGGCTCAAGGAGGAAGGTTTCGACTCCAGGGCATTCAAGGCCAAAGCCGTAAAAACCGCTTCGATGGCAGGCAAGGGCGCACAGAAAATCAGCGACGTCATGGTCGAAAGCGGGCGTTGGGTGAAGCTCACCGAGGAATCGGCCAAACTGGTTGACAAATACGGCAAAAACGGCTAAAAATATTTTACAAAATGGCAAAAATCGCTTGCATTATCTGTTAATTTATGATAACATATCAAGCTGTATGATGTTTAAAAGGAGGTGCTCTCAGAATGCCTAACATTAAATCCGCTAAGAAAAGAGTTATAGTTAACGCTACAAAGGCTGCAAGAAACAAGGCTGCCAATTCTGCTCTTAAGACCGCCATCAAAAAAGCAAACTCTGCAATTGATTCCGGTGACGCTAACAAGGCTGAGGCCGTTAAGGTCGCTGTTAAAAAGATAGATCAGGCCGCCGCCAAGGGTCTTCTTCACAAAAACAACGCAGCTCACAAAAAGTCGGCTCTTGTCAGCAAGCTCAACAAAGCCAACTGATTTCGGTTTTGAAGAAAAACTTCCGCACTCATTTCGGGTGCGGCGTTTTCTTTTTATAGCTTTTTATATAATTTTCGGGCACGCCTTAAAAAAGCGCGCCCGTTTTTTCATTTTATTAAATTATCTTTGTCTCGGCAAAAATCCGACTTTTTTCATAACCTTGTCAAGCGTGCGCTGAGAAATTGCGGTTGCCGCTTCGGCGCCGTTTTTCATACACTGCTCAAGATACGATTTTTCTTTAATAAGCTGTTTATAACGTTCCTGCAAGGGTGCAAGCTCGCTTACAACAGCCTCGCCCACAGCAGTTTTAAAATCGCCGTAGCCTTTGCCTGAAAACTCGTTTTCGATTTCTTCAATGCTCTTTCCCGTGCAACACGAATAAATAGTAATAAGGTTGTTTACGCCGTCCTTACCTTCTTTAAACGTTACCGAAGCTTCGCTGTCGGTTACGGCGCTCTTGATTTTTTTCATAATAACGTTAGGCTCGTCAAGAACGGAAACAAACGCCTTGGGATTGGTGTCCGATTTGCTCATCTTTTTTAACGGCTCCTGAAGTGAAGCTATTTTCGCGCCTTTTTTGCCGATAAACGGTTCGGGGAGCTTTAAAACGTCGCCGTAAATTGAGTTGAAGCGGTCGCAGATATTTCTTGCGATTTCAAGATGCTGTTTCTGGTCGGCGCCTATCGGCACATAGTCGGCATTATAAATGAGTATATCCGCCGCCATAAGCACAGGATAATCAAAAAGACCTACACTGACGTTGCCGCCGAGCTTTGCGCTTTTGTCTTTAAACTGCGTCATTCTTGCCGCCTCGCCGAACTGCGTGTAGCAGTTAAGAATCCAGCCGAGCTGAGCGTGCGTGGGAACATGGCTTTGAACAAAAACAATATTCTTTTCGGGGTCAATGCCGAGAGCTAATAAAAGCGCGTACATTTCGAGCGTATTTTTTCTTAGCTGTGCGGGATTTTCGCGGAAAGTCGGCACGGTTATCGAATGTAAATCGGCAACGCCGTAAAGGCAATCGTAGCCGTCACACATTGAAGCCCAGTTTTTGAGCGCGCCGAGATAATTGCCGAGCGTGGGCGTTCCCGTGGGCTGAATACAGCTTAAAACAACTTTTTTCTTTTCGGAAGTATTTTCCATATGTATCACCTGTTCACTTTCAAGACTCTGTTATGTTAAGCTTTTCATAACAGAGCTTTTTAAAATATTCAAAATTTTCGTCACCGCAAATATCAAGATTTTGCATAAGCGCCGACTGATATTCGTCAAAAAGGCGCTGTTTTTTTGATGACGAACGCGTAGCTTCAAGCTGTTTTACAAGCTGATTAAACGAGTCGCATATAAAGCCCTTAATAATCGCGTCTCTTTTCTCGTTGAGCTCGTTTAACTGCTCTGTGGGCGTTCTGCCTTCAAAGCGCCAGTACGGCTCAATTTTAACAAGATTTTCGGTAGTGACATAAAGCTCTTTAAAAGATTTGAAAAACAGCTGGGGATATTTTGTTGTGTTAACGTTTCGCGCCGCCGCCGAACCGAGCCTTATGTTGCGTGCGGCAAAATTGTAGGTTGCTTTAACAAGCAAATCCTGCGAAAGCAGTTTGCGCGTTACGGGTATATTAGAAACGATTTTTTGAAGAGCTATTTTTTCTTCGCGGTCATATTCACGCGGTTTAAAGGTATAGCCGTCATCCTTCTGTTTTTTTCGTGCCATTTAAAAGCTCCTTTAAAAAAATAAAAACCCCTGTCCCAAAAAAACTTTAGGACAGGAGAAACTTTCCTGCGGTGCCACCTAAATTCATCAAAAGATGCACTCTGACGCAAAATGCGCGTCGCGATATAACGGTCGTGCCCGTCGCCCCTACTGTAAGTTCGGTTTGCCCTCGCGGAGCCATTCGCAAAATTAAGCCTGTCGGCATCACAGCGCCGCCGACTCTCTTTAAGGCATTGTTTTGTTACTATTTCCGTTCATCGGTTTACTGTAATATATCACACAAGAGCGCCCGTGTCAAGTTGCATAGGAAATAAAGGTGTTAAAACCTTTAGCTTTTATCAAGATAAGAAAGTTTAATTTTGCTGCGGCTTTTCTTCAATGCTTTCCGCCGTTTTAAGCATAGTTTCGGCATAAACGCCGTAGCCGCCCTTGGGGTCGTTAATAAAAACGTGAGTTACGGCACCGACAAGCATTCCGTTCT
>DJRI01000058.1 GCA_002440045.1 Ruminococcaceae bacterium UBA6364
TGCTCGTGCTTTTTCTTGTTATATATGTTTTGAAAAACGGCGTGCCTAATTTAAGCACAAAGCTTGTTTTTTCAAAGCCGAGCTATCTTGAAGGCACAATAGGCATTTTGCCCGATATTCTTAATACGGTTTATATTCTCGTAGCAGCGCTTCTTCTTGTTTTGCCGTTGGGCGTCGGCGCAGCGATTTATCTTAACGAATACGCAAAAAATAAAGAAACAGTTGCCGCAATAGAATATGCCGCCGAAACGCTTTCGGGTATTCCGTCGGTAATTTACGGACTTGTGGGAATGCTCTTTTTCTGCGGCTTCTTAAAAATGAAAACTTCGCTTCTTGCGGGCGCTTTAACGCTTGTTATAATGAATCTTCCCACGGTTATGTGCACTGCGGGCGAAAGCCTTAAAACAGTGCCGCAAAGCTATCGCGAGGNNTGAACCTGCCGACTGTCCTGCGTACGACGCAGGAGAGCCTGCGGACCGTCCCGCAGAGCTATCGCGAGGGCGCGTTCGGGCTTGGCGCGGGAAAGTGGCGCGTAATACGCACGGTGGTTCTTCCCGGGTGCGTTGACGGCATTGTTACGGGGTGCATACTTTCGGCCGGGCGCATTCTCGGCGAATCGGCGGCTCTGCTGTTTACTGCGGGCTTTGCCCACGAATTAAACGGATTTTTTGAAGGCTTGGGCAGTGCGGGCGCAACGCTCAGCGTGGCTTTGTATGTATATGCAAAAGAGCAGGGCGAGTTCGGCGTTGCTTTTGCGGCGGCGGCAATACTTATGATTCTGACGTTTTTGCTCAATATTTCGGCTGAGCTTGTAACGCGCCATTACAGGAGAAAAAGATATGAATGATATAATTGTTGCAGAAAATCTTTCTTTAAGCTACGGCGAGCACGAGGCGCTTAAAAATGTTTCGGTTAAAATAAGCGAGAAAAGCATAACCGCGCTTATAGGCCCGTCGGGCTGCGGAAAATCGACATTTTTAAAAACGCTTAACAGAATGAACGACCTTGTTGACGGCGTAAAAATAACGGGTACCGTAAAATACAACGGCACAGACATTTTCAGCCCCGCACTTGACGTTAACGAGCTTCGGCGCGAAATCGGAATGGTGTTTCAAAAGCCCAATCCGTTTCCGATGAGTATTTATGACAACGTAGCTTACGGGCCGCGCACGCACGGCACGCGTTCAAAAGCCAAGCTTGACGAAATTGTAGAGCGCTCTTTAAGGGGCGCCGCCATTTGGGACGAGGTAAAAGACAGACTTAAAAAGAATGCTTTGGGGCTTTCGGGCGGTCAACAGCAAAGGCTTTGCATTGCAAGAGCGCTTGCGGTAGAGCCGCACGTTCTTTTAATGGACGAGCCTACAAGCGCGCTTGACCCCATTTCAACATCTAAAATAGAAGAGCTTGCAATACAGCTTAAAGAGAAGTATACTATAATTATGGTGACTCACAATATGCAGCAGGCTCTCAGAATTTCAGATAAAACTGCGTTTTTCCTCTTGGGTGAGCTTATAGAATACAACGAAACGGAAAAACTGTTTTCAGACCCGTCAGACAAGCGCACCGAGGATTATATTACAGGGAGGTTCGGATGATGAGAAGTCACTTTGACGAACAGCTAATGAAATTAAACGACGAGTTAATAGAAATGGGCGCGCTTTGTGAAGAAATAATTGCCACGGTGTTCGGCTCTTTTTCAAAACGCGACAGGGAGCTTGTTAAAAAAGCCTCGCTTTTAGAGCAGGAGATTGACAGGAAAGAGCGCACTGTCGAAAATATGTGCTTAAAGCTTCTTTTGCAGCAGCAGCCCGTCGCAAAAGATTTGCGAAAAATTTCGGCGGCTTTAAAAATGATAACCGATATGGAGCGCATCGGCGACCAGGCGGACGATATTGCGGAAATAGTCGTCCTTCTTGACAGAAGCGTAATAGAAAACGACGCGCTTTTAAAAGAAATGGCGCTTTCTGCCGTTAATATGGTAACAAAAAGCGTCGATGCGTTTGTAAAAAACGACGTGGAGCTTGCTAAAAGCGTTATTTCGGACGACGATATTGTTGACGGATGCTTTGATAAAATAAAAAAGCTTCTTATAGAAAAAATTGCGGCTTCTCCGCAGTCGGGCGAGGCTGTTATTGACCTTTTGATAATAGCAAAATATTTTGAACGCATCGGCGACCACGCCGTGAATATTGCCGAATGGGTGATTTTTTCGGTAACGGGCGTTCACAAGGAGTGAAAAAACGTGATTTGGTGTATTGAGGACGACGCAAGCATACGCGACATAGAGGTTTATGCGCTTAATTCCACGGGCCTTAAAGCACGCGGCTTCTTTAACGGCGACACACTGTTTTCGGAGCTTGAAAAAGAGCGCCCCGAGCTTATTGTGCTTGACGTTATGCTTCCCGGAACAGACGGAACAGAGCTTTTAAAAAGGCTTAAATCTTCAAAAGAATATGCCGATATTCCCGTTGTAATGGCAACCGCAAAGGGCGCCGAGTATGACAAAATACAGGCGCTTGACCTTGGTGCCGATTATTACATCACAAAGCCGTTCGGTGTTATGGAGTTTGTTTCGTGCGTTAAGGCGGTTTTGCGCCGCTGTGCGCCGAAAACTCACGAGAGCGAAAATAAAAACGTGCTGACCTTCGGTAAAATAGCGCTTGATAAAGAAAAACACACCGTAAGCGCAAATAACACGCCCGTTGAATTGACATATAAAGAGTTTGAGATTTTAAAGCTCTTTTTGACCCACCCCGGGACGGTTTTCACAAGAGATTCGCTTTTTAATTCGGTCTGGGGCGAGGATTGGTGCGGCGAAACGCGCACTGTCGATATGCACATTAAAACACTCAGAAAAAAGCTCGGCGACTGCGGCGAGGCAATAGAAACCGTAAGGAGCGTCGGCTACAGATTGGGGGATAACCGTGACCGCTAAAATTTTTAAATCAATATTTGCGGCTTCGCTTTCGGTGCTTTTAATCGGAATGGCAATTATTATCGGCGTTTTTTACGACTATTACGGCAAGCTTCAGAAGAGCGAACTCCGCGACCGCTTCAAGCTTGTTTCAGCGGCGGTCGAAAGCGACGGCAAAGAGTATCTTTCAAAGCTTAATTCGGATGAATACCGCTTCACTCTTATAGCAAAAGACGGCAGTGTGATTTTTGACACGCAGGCAGATGCCGACGGGCTTGACAACCACGCACAGCGCGCCGAGGTTAAAGACGCATTTGAGAAAGGCGTAGGGGAGAGCACAAGATATTCTTCAACGCTTACAAAAAAGACGGTTTATTATGCCGAAAAGCTAAGCGACGGAAGCGTTCTTCGTGTGTCGTCAAGCTATGCTTCGATATGGTATATTCTTGTCGGCTTTTCACAGCCCTTGATTTTAACGGTGTTTGCCGGCGCGGCTCTTTCGTTTCTTATTGCAAAGCGCCTTTCAAAGCGCATTGTTGAGCCTGTTAACGCCCTAAACCTTGACAAGCCGCTTGATAACGAAACATATGACGAGTTGGCGCCGCTTCTTGAAAGGCTTGACAGCAGGCAAAAAGAGCTAGAGAGCAGTATGGACGAATTAAGAAGAAAAAAAGACGAATTTCTTCTTATAACCGAAAATATGAAAGAGGGACTTGTGCTTACCGACGAAAAATGCGTTGTAATAAGCATAAATTCCGCCGCACTGAAAATATTCGGTACGGATGAAAGCGTTGTCGGTGCAAGCTTTCTTGCCGCCGACAGAAACCCGCGAATGACCGACGCTATTAAAAAAGCGCGCGAAAACGGCTTTTTCGGGGCGGAATTCAAGCGATTCGGTCGTGATTACAGCTTCAGCGTAAGCAGTATTTGCTCAAATGAAAAAACAGTCGGCTTTGCAATTATCGCAACCGATATAACCGAAAGAAAAAATGCCGAAACCGCGCGCCGCGAGTTTACCGCCAATGTTTCGCACGAGCTTAAAACGCCGCTTCAGGGAATAATCGGAAGCGCCGAGCTTTTAAAAGCGGGCATGGTAAAAAACGAGGATGTTCCGCGTTTTTCGGGGCATATTTACGATTCGGCAAAAGAACTGTATTCGCTGATAGAAGACATAATCCGCCTGTCACAGCTTGACGAGGGCGAAGAGCTTCCTAAAGAGCCGGTAAAGCTTTTGGAGCTTTCTTGTGATGTTTTGTCAAAGCTTTCGGAATATGCCGCCGAGAAAAACGTTACCGTTTCCGTTTCGGGCGGC
>DJRI01000091.1:0-577 GCA_002440045.1 Ruminococcaceae bacterium UBA6364
TTATGCTTGCCGCGAAGAAGTGTAGCAGCTTCAACGGCAACCTCGCCGAGTGTTCTGCCTTCTGCGTCAAGTACATACCACTGGCGTTCGCAGTCGCCTTTAGGCATATAAGTAGACATAAAAGTTACCTCCGTAAAATAGTCGGGCGAAGCCCTTATTGCCTTGATATATTATCACAGCAAAAAGGGCTTGTCAACAATTTTTTTGATAAAAATCAATATAAATCTTGGGAACTCTCGTTTTCTTCTGTTTTCTCTTTAAATCATATCATTTTCTCATTCGCCAAATTACTTTTTTGACAGTGTGCTGAAGCCATTAACAACGTTTACGCTTGCTTTTCGCCGTTTATTTGCGCGGCGTTTCTTTTTTGTAATGTTAAGAAGAACGATAATAACNNAATAACAAAAACGATAACCGCCGCCGCAATAATAAAATACTTTGAGCCGACAACCTTTTCAATCGCGCTGAACATTGCCCAGATATGGTTTTTCTTTACGTCCTGCGCGGCAACAAGAGTCATTTCCGAAACGACAATATCGCCGTACATAAGCTTTGCCTTGCCTATTTCCTGCCCTGC
>DJRI01000091.1:605-1250 GCA_002440045.1 Ruminococcaceae bacterium UBA6364
CCCTGCCGTTACCGGGGCCTTTACCGATTTCGGGAAGTTGTCTTCAAAAACCACCTGCATATCGTCTATTGAAATATCATTTAAAACTACGCAGGTAACCGATTGCGACGGAACAAGCGCCACATAATCGCGCCCTCTGCCGTATTCAACGGCAACCTCGCCCATATTGTGCGTTTTGTCGGCAAGCACCTTCATTTGCATATTTGAAAACGCCCAACGAAGCATATATCTGCACATTAAAAACGCGGTGTTGCGCTCTTCGCCGTCTATTACATAATCGCTTTTTCCGCGCATTGCAACAGCGATATATGTATAGCCGTTTTTCGTTGCGGAGCTTATAAGGCAGGAGCCTGCTTTGTCGGTTGTTCCCGTTTTAACGCCGACGGCATCTTCGTAATAATAGTAAGAATAGCTGTTAAGCAGCGCGTTTGTATTATAAAGGTATCTTATATCGCATTTGTTAGTTGCGGGCATTGTTTTGCCGTATTTTGAAGTCATTTTTACAAGGGTATCATTCTTTAAGACTTCTTTTGCTATAAGATACATATCCCACGCCGTCGTTCTGTTTTGCGTATCGGAGTCATAGCCCTTAACGGATTCGTCGTCAAGTCCGTGCGGATTTGCAAAATGAGTATTTTCGCAGCC
>DJRI01000091.1:1304-2849 GCA_002440045.1 Ruminococcaceae bacterium UBA6364
AGCACAGCCGCGGCGTCGTTGGCACTCGGAAGAAGCAAACAGTAAAGCAGCATTTCAAGGGTTATTGTTTCGCCCTCATAAAGTCCTGCAACAGAGCTTCCCGTGCCGAGAATGCTTTCAATGGCTTCTTCGGAGCAAGTAATTTCTGTTGTGAGGTCACTGCACTTTGAAAGCGTTAAAAGCGCCGTAACGAGCTTTGTCAAAGATGCGGGCGCAGTAATCATATCGGCATTTTTTGAAAAAACAACGGTGTCTGTGTCGGCGTTGACAAGAAGCGCGATTTCGGTAGCGTAAGCGGGCGGCTCAATGTCATAAGCAGAGCTTTCGGCAAACACGGTAACCGGCAAAGAAAAAGCAAGAATTAAAGAAAATATAAAAATCAGTAATTTTTTCATAGACAACACCCAAAAAATAGTATAGAATATGCGTATACGGTATTTTACCTTGCTTAACAGTATAACATCTTTTTCGTTTAATGAAAATACTATTTTATAAAAAAGGCAGTGAAATTATGGTTTATGTTACCGGTGACACGCACGGTGACCCCGAAAGACTTTCAAAAAGTGCACTTAAAGCACTGAAAGACGGCGACACTTTAATAATATGCGGCGATTTCGGATTTATCTGGAATAATTCGCGCGCGGAAAAGCGAATTTTAAAATCGCTTTCAAAAAGACATTACAATATATGCTTTATCGACGGCACGCATGAGAATTTTGATATTCTTAACGCCTACCCCGTAACAACCTGGAACGGCGGAAATGTCCACAGAATTTCAGACAACATTTATCACCTTATGCGCGGTCAGATTTTTACGATTGACGGTCTTAAAATATTTACAATGGGCGGCGGCGAAAGCGCCGACCTTGACTCGCGGCTCGAAGATAACCCGTGGCTTAAATACGAAATTCCGTCTAAAGAAGAGCTTCTTGAGGGCGCAAATAACCTTGAAAAAGCAAACTGCAAAATCGACGTTATTATTACGCACGAGCCTTCTACGACAATTAAAGGCTTTTTAAAGCTCGGCGATAACGAACCCGTGAGGGTTACGGCGCTTAATGCGTATTTTGACGAGCTTTCAAAATGCAGTGAGTTTGACCGCTGGTTTTTCGGAAGCCTCCACCTTGATAAATACATTTCAAATACTTACATCGGCGTTCACAAGGCGCTTATTAACGCGCACACCGGCGAGCGCGTAAAATAAATAATTTAAATGAATTAACAGCTGTAAATCAATAACGGTTTACAGCTGTTTTCTGTAGTTATATAAAAATGGACTGTAAAAAAATCATTTTACAGCCCACTTTTATTATGTAATTTTATTAATCCTCTTTTTTTATACCGAACATAAGCCTTAAAATACCTCTTAATGCCTTGGGACTTTTCCAAACTACAACTTTCATAAAATCACTCCCGTAATCTGTTTACGGTACATATTATGAGGATTTTTAAAATGTGTTACAACTGCCATTCTTTAACGTCTTTTACATCGTTAAACATCGAAGTATAGCTGTCGTGGCGGCTTTTTGAGATTTTGCCATCGGC
>DJRI01000091.1:2857-6111 GCA_002440045.1 Ruminococcaceae bacterium UBA6364
CCGCCTCTAAAACGGCACAGCCTTTGTCAACGGTGTGCGTACAGGTCGAAAATTTGCACGAGCCGAGGTATTCGTTAAATTCGGGGAAGCAATGCGGCAACTCGTCCTTTAAAATAATTTCGGTAGAAGCGATTTCAAGAGAAGAAAACCCGGGCGTGTCGGCAAGATAAACGCCGTTGTATTTAATGAGAGACACTTCGCGCGTCGTGTGCCTTCCCCTGCCGAGCTTGTCGCTTATTTCGCCCGTGGCAAGCTTAATATCGGGCACAATGCAGTTTAAAAGCGAGGACTTTCCGACGCCGGAATTGCCCGTGAAAACCGTTATGCCGCCGCCAATCATATTCTTTACAAGGTCAATGCCCGTGCCGTCTTTACACGAAACGGCGCAAACATCAATTCCTGCGGTTTTATAAATGTCAACAAGCTGTTTTGTTTCGCCCAAATCTGCTTTTGAAAACACAACGCAGGGCTTAATGCCCTTTTTAACGCAAAGCGCCGTGAGCTTGTCGATTATAAGAGTGCTCGGCACAGGGTCTTTTACAGAAGAGACGATTATAAGCGTTTTAACGTTTGCGACGGGCGGTCTTAAAAGAAAACTTTCGCGCTCGCCAATTTCGTCAATTGTGTTCTCCCTGCCCTCGCGGACGGTAATTTTAACCCTGTCCCTCGGGAGCGGAGTAATTTTTTTCTTTCTGAAAGCGCCGCGCGCTTTACATTCAAAAATATCGCCGTCGGCGGTCTCTGTATAATAGAAACCGCCGATGCCTTTTATTATAATGCCGTTTAAAATTTTATCCATCCTGTTCGGGATTTACCTGGTGCTCCGTTTGCGAAGGCTCAACAAGCCCTGTTGAAACGGTTAACACAATGGTGGCTGTTTTGTCGATGTGCGGCGCAGAAGAATATGACGGGGACTGATTCAAGACAACACCCTCTTCATAGGTGCTCTTTGTGTATTCAATCCTGATGTTTTTATAGCCCGCTTCGTTAAGCGCGGCAACCGCGTCTTTTTCTTTAAACCCTGTAACGTCCATATAGAAATTAAGGGAATGTTCTCTTATTTCCGAAAATTTTACAGGCTCTTTTGAAAAGCTTGCAATCATTTCCATATAAAGCAAATCATCAAGATAAACCTTAACTTCGGAGCGTGCCGAAGCGCCTTTTACAACAAGATTATATACATTCGTTCTTGATGTGTCGACGCTTGAAGTGTCTGCAACCTCGCCGTCAACAGTGACTTTAACTTCAATAATTCCGCCTGTTTTCGGGAGCGTTATGCTCTTTTCGCCTGTAATAACACCGGTGCTTATTGTGAGTATTACCGAATCGCCTTTTCTGACGGGCGAGCCCGAAGCGGGCGACTGCATAAGAACGTAATCTTTAGAAACCGTGCTGTCGGCAGACTCTTTCTTTGAAAGTGTAAGACCTTTTTCGTTAATAATGGCAATAGCTTCGTTAAGGGATTTGCCCTCAAGCTCTGGCATCTTGAAAAGGTCGCCAGTGCTGCCGTCAATTGCATAATAAACGCGCACCGCAGAGCCTGTGAGGATTGTTTCACCCTCGCCCGGGTCTGTTCTTATAACCTCGCCGACATTAACATCGGAGGAAACCTCGGGCACAAGAATAACGTCAAAGCCCATACTTTCAAGCTTGTCGGCAACCTCTTTATAGCCTTTGCCCGTAAACGACGGTATAACCTGACCCTCGCCCGATTTCACGATATAAAGCTTTATTGTACTGCCTTTTGTGACAGACTCGCCTGCGTTTGGCTCCTGCTTATAGACGCTGCCCTCGGGCGCATCCGAAAACGGCACAAACACGGGTTCAAAATTATATTTTTCTTTATAGCTTGAATCAGCGATTATTTCTTCATAGTTTTTACCGACAAAATTGTCAACAGCGATTTTTTTAGAGCCTAAAACGCCTATTGAAATTGTTCCGTTGTGCAAAAGAATTGCGAAAACTATTCCCGCAAAAACAACAAGAGCCGCTACAATTCCGATTAAAATGGGCAGTGCTTTGTTGTCGTTCTTTTTAACTGCAACGTCGTTCACAACAGAAAGCGGCTTTCCGTCGTTTGCGGCGGCAAGCTTTTTTTGCGCCTCTTCAACTTCGGGCACATTTGCCGTTCTGACTTTCGGAACAGGCGTTGTGTCTATGGCGCTTCTGCGGGCGTCGGCGGCTTTTACACCTGCCGAGTCAATGAATTTTGTGGGTTCTGTATCCGTAAAATAATTGCGGTAATCAAATTTTATGTTAGGATTCCTTTTAAGCTCTTCAAGGTCAAGAAGCATTTCGGCGGCGGTCTGATACCTGTCGCGCGGGTTTTTCTGCATGGCCTTGATGGTTATTTGCTCAAATCCAATCGGAATATCAGGGTTAAGTGCGCGCGGCGGGGTCGGCTCGTTCTGAAGCTGCATCAACGCAACCGAAACGGCGCTGTCGGCTTCAAACGGAAGCTTGCCCGTAAGCATTTCATAAAGCACAACGCCGACGGAATAAATATCCGCCTTTTCGTCGGTTACTTCGCCCTTTGCCTGCTCAGGGCTTATGTAGTGCACAGAGCCTATGGCTTTTTCGGTCATGGTGCGTGTTTCGCTTCTGCTGAAGCGCGCAATGCCGAAATCGGTGACTTTTATTGTGCCGTTTTCAAGGAGCATTATGTTCTGCGGCTTAATGTCGCGATGGATTATATTATTCTCCCTGCAAAGTTCGAGCGCCGAGCACATGTCGCTGCCGAGCTTTATAACATTTTCGACCGTCATGCCGTTTTCGCGGACATACTTTTTGAGCGGCGTGAGCAGCTCCATGCGGATATAGATATCCCAGCCCATGTCGTTTTCATGTGGGATTATCATCTGATCCTCGCAATTGACGACATTGGGGTGTCCGCGCAGGGCGCCGAGCAGGCGATATTCGTTGCTGATCTCCTCGACCTTCTCGCGCAGCTTCGCGCGCATGGCAAACTCACTCATTGTTTCGAGCATCTCATCGTACTCCTTCTGAGAGCCGGGAACGCTTATCACCTTGAGCGCACAGTGGAAATCGCCGCCGTATTCATCCTTTTTTTTGATCTCATATACCTTGCCGGAGCTGCCGCTGCCTATGCAGCGCACTATCTCCCAGCCCGGCAGCGAAGATTGCAAATTCTCCATATCATGCATCCCTGATAATTATTGAAATTACACTTTAATATAATATATTCTCTGCGTCTTGTCAAATTACTCAATGGATTTGAGCGCGCCGGCCATGTC
>DJRI01000006.1 GCA_002440045.1 Ruminococcaceae bacterium UBA6364
TTTTTAATCTGTGTGATTGCGTCGATAGCAGAGCCGCCTGTGGCAAGCATCGGGTCTACAACGAAAACCTCGCGTTCGCCTATATCCGCAGGGAGCTTGCAATAATACTCAACAGGCTTTAATGTTTCGGGGTCGCGATAAAGACCGATGTGACCGACCTTTGCGGAGGGCACCAAAGTAAGCATACCGTCAACCATACCGAGGCCCGCTCTGAGAATCGGAACAACCGCAAGCTTTTTGCCCGAAAGCACCTTTGCCTTTGTTTTGCAGATAGGCGTTGTGATTTCAACCTCCTCTAAAGGAAGATCCCTTGTCGCCTCGTAGCAAATAAGGTTTGCAATCTCAGAAATAAGCGCTCTGAACTCCTTTGAGCCTGTGGAAACCTCGCGCAAAATTGAGAGCTTGTGCTGGATAAGCGGGTGATCCATTACTAAAATTTTTCCCATAATCAACATCCCTTTCGTTTTTACTAAAATATTATAAAGCAGCAAAAACCGCTTGTCAACATTGCGAAAAATCTTTGTGAATATTCAATAATATTTTCAAACGCCGCCGAGCATTTCCTCGGCATTTTTAAGCTGTAAATCCGTCACGTTTCCGCCGCCGATAATTCGCGCAATTTCATATTTGCGCGCTTCGGGCGAAAGAAGCGTTACGTTTGTAAACGTTTTGCCGTCGTGCTCGGATTTTTCGATAAGATAGTGGCTGTCGCCTTTTGATGCGATAACGCCGAGATGCGTAACGCAAAGCACCTGTTTCTTTCTTGACACTTCGTAAAGCTTTGCGGCAATTTTAGAAGCCGCTCTGCCGCTTACGCCTGTGTCGATTTCGTCGAAAACAAGCGTATTTACGCTGTCTTTATCCGAAAGCACGTTTTTAATTGCAAGCATTATCCTTGAAAGCTCGCCGCCGCTCGCCGTTTTTGCAAGCGGCTTTAAATCCTCGCCGACGTTTGCGCTGATTAAAAATTCTGCCGAATCGACGCCGTTTTCCGAAAGCGGAACATCTTTAAACACCGCTTCAAACCTGACAGACGGCATATCGAGAAAGCGGAGCTCTTTACAAACGCTTTCACAAAATGTTTCGGCTGCGGATTTGCGTTTTTTTGAAAGCTCTTCTGCAAGGCTTTTTGCATTTTCATAAAGCTTTTCTCTTTTTAAAAGCAGCTCTTCGAGCATTTCATCGGAAAGCGAAACGCTTTCAAGCTCTTTTTCGGCATTTTCCAAAAATGAAAGCATTTCTTCTTCGGTGTCGCCGTATTTTTTTGAAAGCCTGTAAAGCATATCAAGGCGTTCTTCGACGTCGTTCAATTCCTCTTGCGAAAAACCGCCGTCAAAGCCGTCGCCGCGCAGAACATCGCTTATATCGTCAAGCTCGTAATAGATTTCGGAAAGTCTTTCGGAAAGCTTTTCTGCGTCCTTTGAACAGTCCGAGACCGCCGAAAGCTCTCGTTGAGCGCCCGAGACGAGCGAAAGCGCGCCGCTGAAATCGTCGCCGCCCGACAAAGCGGAATAAGCCGAAGCGAAAGCGGTTTGTATTTTTTCATAGTTTCTCATAAGAGAGCGGCGGTTTTTAAGCTCCTCCCACTCGCCGGGAACGATATTGGCTTTTTGAAGCTCGTCAATCTGAAAAGACAGCATATCGGCTCTTCTTGCGCGCTCAGCCTTATCGGAGGAAATCTTTTTGATTTTCGCATCTGCCGAAACGAGCTTTGAATAAGCTTCGGAATATTTTGAAAAAAGCTCTTTCGTGCCGGCAAGTGCGTCGATATAAGAAAGATGCGTTTCAGGGTCCAAAAGCTCGCGGTTATCCTGCTGACCGTGAATTGTTATAAGCGTTGCGCCGACCGTTTTAAGCGCCGCAACATTTGTAAGCGCGCCGTTTATGCGGCACACGTTTTTGTCGGCGCTTATTGTTCTTGAAATTACAAGAGAGCGGTCGTCGCTCAAGGGCAAGCCGAGGCTTTCAAGAGTTTTTGCCGAGGAAGCGTCAATATCGCAAAACAACGCCGTTACCTCGGCCTGAGTCTCGCCAGTGCGTATAAGCTCGCGCGAGGTTCTGAAGCCGAGTACGGCGTTTATTGAATCGAGAATAATCGATTTGCCCGCACCGGTTTCACCGGTAAGGACGTTAAAGCCCCGGAAAAATTCTATCTCGGCGCTTTCGATAACTGCAATATTTCTGATTTTTAAAACAGAAAGCATAGCCTTATTTCCTTATCATTTTTTCAAGCGCCGCAGCAACGTCGGCGGCTTCATCCTGAGTTCTGCAAAGCATAAATATAGTGTCGTCGCCCGCAATTGTGCCGACAACCTCGGCAACATTCATATTGTCGATTGCGGCGCACGCGGCGTTTGCAAGTCCGGGCGAGCATTTGATAACGCAGATGTTGCCTGCATAATCAACTTTTACAAGCGAGCCTGAAAACAGTGCTTCGAGCATACCTGTGTAGCCTGTATCCTGCACCTGCTCCGAAGTGTAGCGGTAAACGCCGTTCGGACCGAGAGTCTTTAAGAGCCTCAGCTCTTTTACGTCGCGCGAAACGGTTGCCTGTGTTACGTCATACCCTTTTTCGCGCAAAAGGAGCAAAAGCTCGTCCTGCGTGCCGATGTCATATTCCTTAATAAGCTCAAGTATCAGCTTGTGTCGGTTCTTTTTCATTTTTTTCGTCCTTTACACAGATATTTTCTTGCTGAGTATATCAATAAATTTATCGGGTTTGACCTTTATAAATTCAACATAATTTTCGGAACGCCTGACTTCTACCGACGCACTCTGCGGAATTAACACCGCCTTTTCGCCGTCGCACGAAAGAATGGCTTCGCCCGAATTGTCGTGTGAAATTTCAAGGAAAGAGTCCGCCCTCAGAACAATCGAGCGCGAAAAAAGCGTGTGTGAGCAAACGGGCGTTATCATTATGCTTTCTATACCCGGTTCTACAACGGGGCCGCCCGCAGAAAGCGAATATGCCGTGGAGCCTGTCGGCGTTGAAACGATTACGCCGTCGGCAGAATATGTAATAAGCGGGGCTTTGTTGCAGGCGATTTTGAGCTTCATAAGCCTTATCTTGCCGCTTCTTGAAACAACGGCGTCGTTAACACAGTTTGAGTGATAAAGTAATTTACCGTTCTTATCGACAATGCTCGCTTCAAGAAGCATTCGGCGCTCGGTTATAAAACGCCCTTCAAAAACGTCTTTTATAAGCGGGGCTTCGTCCGATTCAAGCGCCGCCAAAAACGCAAGCTTGCCGGCATTCACGCACAAAACGGGCTTTGAATATTTAACCGCGCGCTTTGCGGCGTTTATAAACGTTCCGTCGCCGCCGACAGAAACAAGCACATCGCAATGTTTTATTGCGCCGTCGCCGTCAAAAAAAGTTATTTTTTCAAATTCGCCGAAGTACGTTTTATTTTGCGACTCCATAAAAATTCCGCAGTCAATTTGCGAAAGCTCTTTTAAAAATCTGTTGCAGACGTTAAGAGCATTTTCGCGCGTCATATTGGGAATCACTGCAAAATTCAAACAGCTCACCTCATTTATCAAGCGCGCCGTGCGAGGCTTTAACAAGCGCCTCCACGGTTTCGTCAAGATTTAAAAATTCCTGTTCTTCCGAAGTTTTTTTTATGTACATAAGATATTCAATGTTGCCCTCGGGCCCTTTAACGGGTGAAAAATCAAGCCCTAAAACCTTGAAGTTATTTTCGCACGCAAATGTTACAATGCGCTTTATAACGTCAATATGAACGTCGGGGTCGCGGACAACGCCTTTTTTGCCGACGTTTTCTCTGCCGGCTTCAAACTGGGGCTTAATAAGGCACACGCCAAAAGCACCCTGCTTTAAAAGGCTGTGCATAACGGGAAGAATGATTTTGAGCGAAATAAACGAAACGTCCACCGAAGCAAAATCGGGTTCTTCGGGAATTTCTTCATGAGTTACATACCTGAAATTTGTGCGTTCAAGGTTTATAACGCGGCTGTCGCTTCTGAGCTTCCACGCAAGCTGACCGTAGCCGACGTCAATAGAATACACCTTTTTTGCGCCGTTTTGAAGCATACAGTCGGTAAAGCCGCCCGTAGAAGCGCCTATATCCATACAGATTTTATCTTTGAGGTCGATATTAAACGAAGAAACCGCCTTCTCAAGCTTTAAGCCGCCGCGGCTGACATATTTTAACGTACTGCCGCGCACCTCGATTTTATCGTCGGGCTTCAGCTCTCTGCCGGCTTTTATTTCTTTTTGACCGTTAACATAGACAATGCCGCTCATAATAAGCGCCTTTGCCTTTTCGCGGCTTTCGCAAAAGCCCTGTTGGAACACGGCTGTATCAAGCCTTGTTTTACCGCTCAATTTCTTCTTTCTCCTTTAAAAAGCTTTTTGCCATACCCACGCAGTCAAGCCCGTACTGTGACAAAATATCGTTCGCGTCGCCCTGCTTTACAAAGCAATCGGGGAAGGCTTTTAAAGAAAACTCGCCCTTAAAGCCCGCTTCGCAAAGCTCGCTTCCGAACTTTTCACCTATGCCGCCGCTTGTTACGCCCTCTTCAAAAAAGTGAACTCTTTTAAGGCTTTCACATTGAAAAACAGCCTCACCCGGCAGCGGTATGATTTTATTAAGCTTAATAATTTTTACGTTTATGCCGTCGTTTTCAAGTATTCTTTTAGCCTTTACAGCCTGCCAGAAAAGCCTGCCGTATGTAACTATTGCATTTTCCGAGTCCGCTTTGCCGTAAACATCAAAGTCGTTGCCCGTAACCGTAAAATCATATGGGGGTTCCGTTTCGCCGCCGCGCGGATAGCGCACGGCAACAGGACCGTCGATATGATAAAGCGCCGCGACAAAATCCTTGTTAAGCTCGGCGTAATACGAGGGTGAAAAAACGGTTATATTCGGAATACCGTTGAAAAACGCGGGGTCGTATATGCCGTTGTGCGTTTCGCCGTCGTCGCCGACTATGCCCGCCCTGTCAACGGCGATTATCATTTTTACATTTTGCAGTGCACAGTCGTGCATAAGCTGGTCAAAGCATCTTTGCAAAAACGTAGAATACACAACGAAAACAGGCAGCATTCCGCCCTTTGCAAGCCCCAAGGCGTAAGGAATGGCGTGTTCTTCGGCTATGCCGACGTCAAAAAATCTGTCTTTATACTCCTCGGAAAAGCGCTTTAAGCCCGTTCCGAGAGACATTGCCGCCGTAATGGCGCAAATTCTTTTATCTTTGGCGGCCTGATTATAGAAAAATTCGCCGAATTTTTCAGAAAAGTTGTCTTTGCTTTTTTTTGTTTCACCCGTTGCCCTGTCAAAAGCGCCGACGCCGTGAAACGCCGATGGGTTTTGCTCCGCGGGGACGTAGCCCTTGCCTTTTATTGTGTTGACGTGAAGAATAACGGGCGAATTGACAGCCTTTGCGCCCTCAAGCGCGTCGCAAAGCTGCTCTATGTTGTGACCGTCGATAGGGCCCATATAGCGCACGCCGAAATCCTCAAAAAAGTTGCTTTGATAAAGCATATTTTTAACGTCGGTCTTTAATTTAAAAAGCTTTGTTGCAAGCGGCTTTCCTATCAGCGGAATTTTTGATATAGCCTTTTCGGTCATGGCTTTAAGCTTAAAATAGCCCGTTCTTGAGCGCATAACCGCAAGACTTTTTGCAAGGTGGCCGACGTTTTTTGAAATTGACATTCCGTTGTCGTTAAGGATTATTATAAGGCGCGCGTCTTTCATTCTGCCGGCGTTGTTAATAGCTTCGTATATAAGCCCGCCCGTAAGCGCGCCGTCGCCCAAAACGGCAATGGCATAATCTTTTTTGCCGTTTACGGCGTTTGCCGCGGCAATGCCGAGCGCAGTCGAAACCGACGTACTGCTGTGACCGCTGAAAACAATGTCGTGCTCGCTTTCGTTAGGCCTTGAAAAACCCGAAAGCCCGTCTTTTTTTCTGAGCGTGTCAAAATCGCCGAAGCGCCCCGTCAAAAGCTTGTGAGTGTAGACCTGATGCCCGACATCCCAAATTATTTTGTCGTTAGGCGAATTAAAAACTCTGTGAAGCGCAATGGTAAGCTCGACAACGCCGAGATTTGACGCAAGATGCCCGCCGTTTTCGCTTACGGTCGATATTATTTTTTCACGAACCTCGGACGCAAGAAGCGGCAGCTGTTTTTCGTCAAGCTTTTTTAAATCCGAGGGAGATTTAATATTTTCAAGAAGCTTGCAATCCATTATTTTTCCCTTTTTGAAAGATAAAGTGCAAAATCCTTTAAGTCGCCGCCGTTTTCAAACTCGGCAAGCGCCGCAATTGCGCGGTCGGTAAGTTTATTAACAAGTTCTTCGCACTTTTCAAGGCCGTAAAGTGACACATAAGTGGATTTTTCGTTTTCGGAGTCGCTCCCCGTGAGCTTTCCGAGAGTCTCCGTATTGCCTGTAACGTCAAGAATATCGTCTCATATCTGAAAGGCTATTCCGAGGTTATATGCAAAGTCTTCGGCGGCTTTTATTTTTTTGTCGTCGGCGTTTGCGGCTATACAGCCGAGAACGCACGCCGAAGCAATAAGCGCGCCCGTTTTTAATCTGTCCATAAGCTCAAGCTTTTCTTTCGGGAGCTTTTCGCCCTCGCCCGCAAGGTCTATAAACTGACCGCCGACCATTCCCGAAGCGCCCGCATATGAAGAAAGCGCTTTTACTGCGGCAACAGCCCTGCCCGAAGAATAAAGACCTTTTTCGGCGCCGTCAGAGATAAGCGAAAACGCCGCCGTAAGAAGCCCGTCGCCCGCAAGAACCGCGTTCGCTTCGCCGAACACCTTGTGATTTGAAAGCTTTCCGCGGCGATAATCGTCGTTATCCATGCACGGCAAATCGTCGTGTATGAGAGAATATGTGTGAACAAACTCAACGGCGCACGCAAGCGGAACGGCACTTTCGGGATTACCGCCCGAAGCCTCGCAAAACATCATTGCAAGAACGGGTCTTACCCTTTTGCCGCCGTTTTTAACGCTGTAAAGCATGGCGTCGTACATACCCGAGAGCGCCGGAATCGGAGCTTTGAGGGCATTTATCATATATTCATCGGCAAGTTTTCTGTAGTTGTTTATTTTATCAAAGTTCATCGGTAGCACCGCCGTTAAACAGTTTTTTTATTTTAAGCTCGGCATCGTCGAGATATTTTTCGCATTCCGAAATAAGCTCGGTTCCTTCCGAAAAAAGCTCAAGAGACTCTTTAAGCTCTATGCCGCCGTTTTCAAGAAGCGCGGTTATTTCTTCAAGCCGCTTTAAGGATTCTTCAAATGATTTTTCCATTTTCTTCACCGTTTATTTCAATAACTTTTGCACAAAATGTGCCGTTTTTAATTTTGACTTTAACGCTGTCGCTTGGCGAAACGTCTTTAATGTCGGTAACAGGCTCGCCGTCTTTAAACACCGCGGCATACCCCCTGCCTATTACCTTTAACGGGCTTAACGCGTCAAGCTTATAAGAAAGTCTCATAAGACTTTCGCGGTCTTTCTCCAAAAGCCTTTGCGAAGCTTTGTCAAGCCTTTCGCCGAAATAAAGAAGCGTTTTTCTGTCGTCGGCAATTCTCAACGCGGGATTTTTTAAAGCACCGCTTTTTTGAAGCGTTAAAAGGCTTTCGCGTTTTTTTCCTATCTGCCCGCTCACAAGAGAAAAGAGCTTTGCTTTTTTCATTTCAAGCGCTTCTTTAAGCGCGTTTGAATCGGGCACGGCAAGCTCTGCCGCGGCCGAGGGTGTGGGCGCTCTCAGGTCTGCAACAAAGTCGCAGACAGTGTAATCGGTTTCGTGGCCGACAGCCGAAATCACGGGGATTTTTGAAGCGTAAACCGCCCGTGCGACAATTTCTTCGTTAAACGCCCAAAGCTCTTCAAGCGAGCCGCCGCCCCTGCCGACTATGAGAACGTCTGCGGCAGAAAGCTCGTTAAAAAGCGCAATTGCGTCGGCAATTTCTTTTGCCGCTTTGTCGCCCTGAACGGCAACGGATTTAAGCACAATTTCGCAAGCGGGGCATCTTCTGCCGATTATGTTAATTATATCGCGCACGGCGGCGCCCGTTTCGGCGGTTATCACGCCGACGCGCCTTGGGAAAAACGGTATCTGTTTTTTATGCGCTTCATTGAAAAGCCCTTCTTTTGAAAGCTTTTCTTTGAGCTGGCTTAATGCAATTTCCAAACTCCCGACGCCGTCGGGCTGCATATCGGTAATATAAAGCTGATAAGAGCCGTCGCGCTCAAAAAGGCTTACGCTGCCTAAAATAAGAACGCGCATTCCGTTTTCGGGGCGAAAGCGCAGCCGCGAGGCGTTGCCCGCAAACATAACAGCCTTTATCGAAGCTTTTTCGTCTTTGACGGTCATATAAAGATGACCCGTGTAATGCGCCTTGAAATTTGAAATTTCGCCGACGACAAAAAGAGAAGTAAGATTTTCGTTGCTGTCGATATATGCTTTTACAAAGCTGTTAAGCTTTGAAACGGTATACACCGCAGGAGAGGCGGTTATCATTTAAAACCCTCCAAAGAAGTCAGAAACGCCGTTCCGACGGCATTGTCCGAAGAAAGCTCGGGCGACGCAAAAAAAACGTTAAAGCGCGACTGCAAAACAGCGCGGATTATTGAATTTGACATAACGCCGCCCGCAAATATCACGGGAAGGTCGCCGTACTTTTTTAAAAGCTCCTCGGTCATTTTTGAAAGCGTGTCGGCAATATAAGACAAAAGAAATTTTGCCGTATCCTCGTGCGTTTCACCTGAAGAAAGCATTTTTTCGCATTTGTTTTCAAGCCCCGACAGCGAGCAAAAGCCGTCATACAGCTTGATTTTATTTTTATATTCGCGCGCGGAGTTTAAAGCGAGCTTTTCAAGCTCTTTTCCGCACGGAAACGAAAGGCCCATTTTAACGCCGATTCTGTCAACTGCCTGCCCCGCTTTTAAATCGTTTGACGAAGAAAGCGGAGTTACGTTTATTAACGAATCGCCTTTTTTCTCGCACAAAACAGCGTCTGTAGTGCCGCCCGAAACATGAAAAGCTATAAACCTTTCGTCTAAAAGCTCCGTCTTGTTTGCGGAAAGAAGCGCCGCCGCTATGTGCCCCTGCTGGTGCGAAAAGCCGTAAAACGGTATGTTGTTCGCAAAAGAAAGCCCTTTAGCAAAGCTTTCGCCGACAAGAAAACACGGCATATAAGAGCCTTTTTCGGTTGTGGGAGTCAAAGACGCGCCGACAGCGGTTATTTTTTCGTCGGGCGCTTCCGAAAACAGCTCACCGAGAAGCTCGCCGTAAGCTTTTGTGTGATGAAAAACGGCGTCGCTTTGGCGAAGCCCCCTTTCACCGGGCTTTACAGGCAGAAGCCTTCTTTTTGAAATATAAGAGCCGTCGCCCCAAAACAGCGCAACCGACGTTGTGTAGTTGCTTGTATCTATTCCGAGAACAGCCATATTATGAGCGCGACACAGAGCCCAAAACGCCGTTTATGTAAGAAGCGTCGTCGGGCGTTCCGTATTTTTTGGCAATTTCAACAGCCTCGTTCACGGCTACGCCGTCGGGAATTTCGTCGCTGAATTTCATTTCGGTAACGGCAAGGCGCATAACGGCAAGCGAAACCTTGGGAAGCCTTGAAAGCTGCCACCCCTCTGCCTTTGAAGCGATTATTCCGTCAATCTCTTCGGCGTTTTGCTCATATTTTGAAAGAAGCTCGCGAGCAAAGCCGTTGAGCTTTATAAGGTCGTTTTCTTCGGCTTTTTTTACAATTTCCGAAACAGCCGAATCGTTGTCGAAAATCTTTTCAAACAGGACAAAAAATGCCTGTTCTCTCGCGTTGCGTCTTGTCATTTTCTATCTCCTAAAAGCGCATTTATATAGTTTGCATTATATCACAGCAAAAATGAATTATCAAGAATATTACCGAAAATATACATTTTTTATGCAAAGAATTTGCAAAGCGGGACCGACGCCGCCTTAATTTGCCGCACGTCGGTCCCGAATATATTTATTTGTTGAGAGTTTTGAGATAGTCGATGCTCATTTTTGCGCACTCAAGCGGAGTTTTGCCCATGGAGGGGTCGTCCTGCTCGACAACCACCCACTCGGAGCCAGCCGCCTTTGAGGCGTTGAGAATAGAATAAAAATCCTGCACGCCGTAGCCCACGGGACGGAATTCAAAAGTAGAAGCCGAAGCCGCCGCTTCTTCGTCGTCAATACCGATAAGCTTATAAAGCGGACCGTTGCCCTTGTGACCCGCAAAGTCTTTAAGGTGAACAACGGGCGCTCTGCCGCTGTATTTTTTGATATATTCCGCGGGATTTTCACCGCCGACGTTTACCCAGCATGTGTCAAGCTCCGTCTTTAAAAGGTCCTCGGGAATTGTGTCATAAAGCACGTCAAGCGCATATTTGCCGTCAAGCTTTATAAATTCAAAGTCGTGGTTATGATAAAGAAGCGTCATACCGAGCTTTTTTGCCGCCTCGCCGATTGCGCGAATGCCTTTGACCGTATCTGAAAATCCGTCTGTTCCGGGGCGGCACTCTTCGGTAAGATAAGGCACGGCAACGTATTTGCAGCCGATTTCTTTATAATC
>DJRI01000163.1:0-3565 GCA_002440045.1 Ruminococcaceae bacterium UBA6364
GCTCTGAAAATCAAAGCCGCCGGGATAAAGTGGGCGCGTGAAAATATGTCTGCTCTGCGACGGCTTTTTTTCTTTTGCCGTCGTCCGGCAGAACATTTCATTTTAATTTTTCAAGATTGCCTGTTTGAATGGCTTGAATATTAGCTGCTATTTTTTCAACAGACCAATCCCACCATTTTAACTGTAACAATTTTGAGATAGTATTTTCATCAAAGCGTTTGCGTATCTCTTTTGAAGGTATTCCTCCGACTATGGTATAGGGCGGCACATCTTTTGTTACCAAAGCTCTTGTACCGATAATGGCACCGTCTCCAATAGTGACTCCTGCCATGATAACAGCTTCGTATCCAATCCAGACATCATTTCCAATAACAATATCGCCTTTGTTGTCCCATGCAGTAGCCACATCTTTTACGTTTAATCCCCATTCTTCAAAGAATATCGGGAATGGATAAGTTGACAAGGACGACAGTGTATGATTTGCGCTATTGAAAATAAATTTTGCCCCACAAGCAATCGAACAGAATTTACCAATCACAAGTTTATCGTGATTGACAGGGTAATGATACAGAACATTATTTTTTTCAAAATCGCAAGGGTCGTTTACAAAATCGTTATACATTGAAAATTCCCCAACAAGGATATTTGGATTAGAAATTACGTCTTTGAGGTAAACGGTTTCCTTGTCGCCTGTGCGGGGATAAATCCTTTTATTCGGTAATGACATATAGGCACCTCTTTTCTTTTGGTTTTCACAAGATATTTTATATTGGGGTGTAATGCTTTTCAATATACCGGGCGTTTCGGTAATGTTTTGTATAAAGAAAAGAGGCTGCATTTCTGCAACCTCCAAAAAACTATTTTTGATAAATGATTTTACGAATTGCATAAATCGAAAGGAAATATTTGTCAGCAAGTTCCTCTATGGAAACACCACTTCTATATTCGGCAACAATCGACTTATTTCGTTCTTGTAGTTCTTTTCTATAACCAGACAATTCTCCCCATTGCTTTTGTTTCTCTTGAATAGCCGGAACATAAATATAGCCACCTTGAATGTACTCTTGTAATTCCTTAACTAATCCGTCGGGAAGAAGTATCTTTGCATTGACATACTTCATGCGGGCTTCCTCCTTGAATTTTATAATCAAGCAGCAAAGCCAGCATATATACAGCGACAATATTACTCCATGCAAACGTCGCTACTTACTGGCTTTGCATGGAGCCACACTTCATTTTGACCTTTTTTATCGGCACGCATAAGCTCACCTCTTTCAATCAATAAATAACCACTGGTATTATAGCATTTCACTTGCCAAAATTCAACTCTCACTCCGCAAATAATATGCTCTATTTTGATGCATAGTAGGAAGTGTGTAGGCATATCCAACCAAAAAGGAGAACAGTAAAATATAACTGGGTGAATGAATATGGCAAAAAGACCAGTTACAATAGCGGTGAAACCGCAAATCAGGCTAACAGCTAACGGCTACAGGCTACCCCGTAGGGGCGGCAACCTGCCGCCCGCTAAAACGGCAACGCCGTTTTCCTTAATATTTCCGCGTTTACGCGGAATATAATCGCGGCTTTGCCGCGTAAGCTAACAGCTAAGAGCTAACGGCTATCGGCTCAAGCGGCTCTGCAGCGCCGCATATTACTCATTGTCTATTACTTTTTACTTATTACTTCAACACAGCCCGTTGCGGTTTTCCGAAGTAAAAATAAAGAGGTAAGAATTAAAAAATACGGCACAGTGGTTTTTTATGACCACTGTGCCGCAGCGCTATACTTCCGTAATAGATTGCCGCTTATCTTTGATTGTTTAACAGAACGGCTTTTTTCCTGTCAAATACCGTTATGCCTGTCAAAACACCGCCGCTGATAATGAGCAGAACTGCCCACAGCAAAAGATGGCTGTTATCTCCTGTCTCGGGGGTCTTCGTATTACCCTGATTCGATTTGTCGGACGCATTATTGCCTCCGTCAGTTTTTCCGGGTGTTGTTTCACCGCCGCCCTGAGCCGCCTTAATTTCAAATTCTGTGCTGCACTCGCCGTCGCTGTAAACAACGGTCATGGTGTGCTTGCCGACAGAAAGAGTGCCGAGGTAATCTTTTTTCAGCGTGATGACTGTAGAGCCTGATTCAGCGGTGTACTTATCCGCTGCAATGAGCGTGCCGTCCACCTTAACGCCGGTGAACTTGGAGAAATCACCGTTTGCAACAAATTTCAGAGTACCGTCGCTGTTCTGCGTCCATGCGCCGTTTGCACCGTCTGTGATTTTATAATCGGGCGTTACGCCTGATGCCTGCGGCGTCATAGCAAGGTCGGTAAGAACCCACATGGTGCCGTCGGAACCGTCGCTCTCATCACCGTCATATCGCTTATAATTCACGAACTCACCGTTGATTTTCAGCTTGGTGTCGGGACCGAATATATAGCGGACATTTCCGACATCGCCGTAAGTCACTACATACACACCGTAATAATAGGTCTTCCCGGCTTCAAAAGCGGTGATTTTGTTTTCATAAATTCCGCTTCCGAACTCCGGTTCTGTGGAAATCAGACCGGTTGTGCTGTTCAGTTCCCACCACGCAGCCCTGAGTACGTAGTTTGCGCCGTCGGGCACATTGCCGGTGAACACGGGCTTGTCACCTTCCTTAAAGCTTACAGTGGCACCGTTGATTTCCACCATATCAATGACGGTCAAGGTAGATATCGTAATCGTTTTCACAGCGGGGATATACATAGAACCGCCGACGAAAGGTGCCGAAACTTTTTCCCCGTTCACGGTAATGACGGTTTCACTGCTGAAAGAATATCCGTCCTTCGGTTTCAGCATAAGTGAATACACATAGCTCTTGCCGCTTTCAAATTCTGTGATAGTCGGCAAAGAGCCGTGTGAGCCGTTATCTGAATACCATGCGGCAACGGGTTCGTTGTTTTCAAACTGCTGCCAGCATTCATAAGCGATCTCGTATTTGTCCATATCGTCAACGGCTACCCACGCTATGGCCTGCGGGGTATCACCGGGCTGATAGGCGAATTTTGCATTCTCAATCGTTGCCGTGGTAATCGTAGTCGATGCAGTTGTGGGCGTCCAGTGTGCTTTCAGGGTAATATTCTCGGTGACATTTGTATCAAAGGTATACTGTGCATCCTCAAGATACCAGCCGACAAAATCATATCCGTTCTTTTTCGGGTCAGCGGGCTTAACTGCCGGGGCATTCCGCAGTTTCTGCTCGGGCACAGCACTTCCGCCGTCAGAGTCAAAGGTCACCGTGTACGCATCAAAATACCAAGGCTTTACACCGCAATTTTCGATGGTGCCGCCGGAAATTGCAACGATGGCCGTGTCGTCATCGCCATATACCGCAATGCCGAAACCGCCCAGGTCCACCCGGCAGTCCTTAATGGTGCCGCCGGTCATGGTGAAACTGCCGTCTTCGTAAATATTCACCGCACCGCCGTTGGCACCGGAAGAGCAATTCTGAATGGTGCCGCCGTTCAGTTCAAAGGTGCCGCTCTCTTTGATAAATACCGCGCCGCCGTCATCGTCGGCTCTGC
>DJRI01000163.1:3605-6657 GCA_002440045.1 Ruminococcaceae bacterium UBA6364
CCGCCGTTCATAATGAAAGTGCAGCCGCTGCCAATGTCCACCGCGCCGCCGTCATCGTAGGCCTTGCAGTCCGTGATGGCACCGCCGTTCATAATGAACTTACCATACTTAACCTGTGTTTCTGTTACACCTGTGTTGGAAACATCCACTGCGCCGCCGTCACCGTCGTCATCCGTGCAGTTCACGATACTGCCGCTCTCCAAGGTCAGCGTGCCGCCCTTGACATTAAATCCGCAGTTTTTGTTCTGCCCGTCAATTTTGCCGCCGGTGCCGCTGTCCTTAACTGTCAGATTTCCGCTGCTGCGCACCCGAATTATATCCTCATTTGTCAAACTACAACTCAGGGTATATCCGTTCAGGTCCAACGTCACGGTGCGCTTCACATTGAGTGTATCGGTGGCCTCAATGTTACCGCCTAACTTTATCTCGGCGCAGTCCGCATTTTCAAGTGCCGTTTCCAGTTCCGATTCATTGCTGACTGTCGAATCCGCAGCAAAAACCGACATCGACGCCGGCAACAGCATACACAGCGCCAGCAAAGTTGTCAACAGCTTAATTCTTATGGTTGTTTTTCGCATATTATTTGCTCCTCTCTGCGGAATCACAGCAACAAAAACTCTTTTGAGTTCAGATTACTTTTTCCTGTATATTCCGAACAAAGTGATTATAGCATATGCAAAAGCGAAATTCAGTATATTTTCCGAAATGTCAATTGACAGTTCGGAAACGCCTTTATTTCTCGTTTTTTGCGGGCGGCAGGGATTTGAAGTAATAGGTAAGAAGTAAGAGGTAATAAGTGATTATAATCCGCACGATGTGCGGAAATATTAAGGAAAAGGCTTCGCATTTTGGCGGGCGGCAGGTTGCCATAAGAGCCGTTAGCTGCTAGCTGTTAGCTTTTAGCTACGCGGCTTCGCCGCAAATTTATTCCGCACGTTGTGCGGATATTTTTAAGGGGAACGCTTACGCGTTCCGGCGGGCGGCAGGTTGCCGCCCCTACGGGAACGAGGGGAAAATCGACGCGGAAAACGGTAGGCTTTTGCGCAGAAAAACCTATGTTGCGTGTTTGTTGATAGGCAAATTATCGTACCGAAGAATCTATAACAAACCAAATCTTTTAAAAGACATATCCCGCGCTCAGACAAAAAATTCGTTCGCGGAGTTATATTTTATGCGGCGAAAATAAAACCCTGCAAACGGGAATACCATCCGTTCACAGGGTTCTTTCAATTACAATATAAAAATGATAAAACGCGGTTTTTCGCTTTAACTTCGTAGGGGCGGCAACCTGCCGCCCGCCAAAAATGCGAAGCGTTTTTCCTCTATACGCCGCGCTTTGCGCGGTTACAATCGCGGTGAAACCGCAAATCAGGCTAACAGCTAACGGCTACAGGCTACCCCGTAGGGGCGGCAACGCCGTTTTCCTTAATATTTCCGCGTTTACGCGGAATATAATCGCGGCTTTGCCGCGCTACACTTTGAAGTAATAGTGAAGAGGTAAGAGGTGAAAGTTAAAAATCCCGTTCGCAAAAACGAACAGGATTTTTGGTCGGAGTGAGGTGATTCGAACACCCGACCTCTTGGTCCCGAACCAAGCGCTCTACCAAACTGAGCCACACCCCGATTAAGTGCAGATAGGATTATAACCTAAACGGTTTATAAAATCAAGTCTTTTTTTAATATTTTTACGCATTTCGGTTTTTTAAAGCGCCGAAAACGGCTTTGCTTAAAGCCGTTTTCGTTTTTACGCTATATTTTATTTTATTTCGGCTATTGTAACACCGTTTTCACCCTCGCCGAATGTGCCGAGCCTGAAAGACTTTATTCGCGGGTCGTGCTTTAAAAACTGCTGTACTGCGGCGCGAAGTGCGCCCGTGCCTTTGCCGTGAATAACGGTAAGCTCTTTAAGCCCCGACATAAGCATATCGTCAATAAATCTGTCAAGCACAAGTATTGCTTCGTCGCACATAAGCCCTCTTAAATCACAGCGGTTGCTGACCTGCATTGTCGCTCTGCTTTCGCCGCCTTTTGGTCTTAAAGACGTGCCGCCTTTTTTCTCGTCTTTTTTTGTTTCAATAAGCCTTAAAGAGTCCTCGGGGACTTTCATTTTAAGCATTCCCGCGCTTATTTCAACATTGTTCTTTTTATCTTTTGCGGAAACGACGGTCGCATTTTTGCCGATTGTTTTGCAAAAAACGGTGTCGCCGGGTTTCAGCTCACGCGGAAGAGTGTAATCCTCATCGTCGGCGATGGCTGATACCACGGGATTTACGGCGTCGTCTATAGCGTTAAGGCGAGCGTTGACGGCGCGTTTTGCGCGTGAAGCAAGCTCGTTAATATCTTTTGAAGCCTTTGCTTCTTTTTTGAGTTTATCGACTTCAAAAAGCAGTGCGTTTGCTTCGCGACGTGCCTGTTCGACTATCCGCAAAGCCTCGCCTTTTGCGTTTTCAAGCTCTTTGTCGCGGCGGCTTTCTGCTTCAAGAAGCGTTTTTTGCGCCTTTTCTTTTGCTTCTTCTGCCGATTTTGAAATTTCCTGTGCTTTTTCACGCTCTTTTTCAAGCTCAAGGCGGCTTTCGGTGAGCCTGTCAACAACATCTTCAAACCGCGTGTTTTCCGTTGAAACAAGCTCTTTTGCGCGGTTTATAATGCCGCCGTCTATGCCGAGTCTTTCCGAAATTGCAAATGCGTTTGAGCGCCCGGGTATGCCGAGAATAAGCCTGTAAGTGGGTCTTAACGTGTTCACATCGAACTCGCACGAGCCGTTTTCAACGCGCGGTGCGCTGAGGGCATATTCTTTAAGCTCGGCATAATGAGTTGTGGCGGCGACCTTTGCACCCTGCGTGTGAAGTCTTTCAAGAATTGCCGTGGCAAGCGCCGCGCCCTCTACCGGGTCTGTTCCCGCGCCGAGCTCGTCTATTAAAACAAGCGAGTTACCGTCGGCGACGCTTAAAATATTGACGATATTCACCATATGCGACGAAAACGTTGAAAGCGACTGTTCTATGCTTTGCTCGTCGCCTATATCGGCAAGAATATTGTCAAATACCGAGGA
>DJRI01000163.1:6683-7637 GCA_002440045.1 Ruminococcaceae bacterium UBA6364
CCGCGGGAATCATCAGTCCGCAGCACGCCATGGCGCACAAAAGCCCCACGGTTTTTATGGCAACGGTTTTGCCGCCCGTGTTGGGTCCCGTAATTACAAGCGTGTCAAAGTCATATCCCAAAGATATATCGGTGCTGACAACCTTTTTTTCGTCAATAAGCGGGTGTCTTGCCTTTTTAAGATTTATTTTGCCTTCGTTATTGATTATGGGCACACTTGCTTTCATACTGTAGGCAAGCTGAGCCTTTGAAAAAATAACGTTAATCTCCAAGGCGCATTCATAGCCGCCCTTAATTTCGTTTTTAAAGCTCCCCGCGCTTTGCGAAAGCTCATAAAGAATACGCTCTATCTCCTGCTGCTCTTTGCCGCGAAGAACTCTTATTTCGTTATTTAATTCCACCACGGCGGCAGGCTCTACAAACACGGTTGAGCCTGTCGAGGATGTGTCGTGAACCATTCCGGGGACGTTCGCCCTGAACTCGGCTTTTACCGGGACGACGAACCGCCCGTTTCTTTGCGTAATTATTGCGTCCTGCAAATATGTCTTGTAGGTCTGCGAACGGACTGCCTTGTCAAGCCTGTCCCTTATATTGTTTTCGCAGTTTTTGATTTTGCGCCTTATTGCGGAAAGCTCGGGCGAAGCGTTATCGCTCATTTCGTCCTCGTTTAAAATCGCAGAGAATATCTGCTCCTCCAAAAACTTGTTGGGCATAAGCGAATTGAAATATACGTCAATCGAAAGGTCGCTTTGACCGCTGTTTCTGCGCCATTCAGAAAGCGAACGTATAGCCCTTGCGGTGCTTCCTATGTCAAGCAGCTCTTTCATTGAAAGAACGCCGCCCGACGCCGCCCGTGCAAGCGAGTTGTTCACGTTTTTAAGACCGCCGAACGACGGCCCGCCGAAGCGCGCCAAAAGAAGATACGCTTCTTCGGTCTTTTTTAAACTGTCCTGTG
>DJRI01000163.1:7674-17610 GCA_002440045.1 Ruminococcaceae bacterium UBA6364
TCTTTTCGGGCAAAAGAGAAAGCATAATTTCTCTTGCGTCGTCGTTGCACGCTCTTTTTGAGAGCATTAAAAGAACCTTGTCAAGCTCTATTGCTTTTAAATGTCTGTCCATTTTTACCTCATAAATAAAGTGATTTGAAAAAATCAAGCGTTTTGAATTTTCTTGAAGTCTGCGAAAGCAAATAGCTCTCGCACACATTTGAAAGCTCGCTTTCGCTTTTTTGTGAAAGCGAAAACGAAAATATTTTGTCAAAATCCGAAAATACTATATGGCGCATCGCGCGCACAACCGAAAGGCTTAAACCGACTGAATACTGCGGCGGCACACAGCTGCTGCAATAAAGCTTGCCCGAATGCGGGCAAAAGCTCATTCTTTCGGTTTCATACTCGCCGCACTCGTCGCACGCAACAAGCGCGGGCATATACCCCGAAAGCGATAAAAGGCGCAATTCGGTTACGGATTTTATAAATAACGGGCTTTTTTTGCCCTCTTTTAAAAAATACAGACAATTAAGAAAAAGCCGGAGAATTTCCTCCGACTCATAATCCTGCTCGCAAAATTCATATGCAAGCTCGCAAATATACTGCGCAAGCGCCGTCTTGACAATGTCCTCGCGAAGCTCAAAAAAAACCTCTTTTGCGACGGCGTCCTCCACTGCGTATGTATCCTTTGTTTTTGTAAAAGTAAAGTCGGAATATGTAAGAAGCGCCGTGGCGGAAAGCTTTTTGCTTTTCGCCTTTTTTGCGCCCCTTGAAAATGCGCGTATCAATCCGTGACGGGCGGTAAGAACGGTTATAAGGCGGTCGTATTCACCTATATTCTGTTCTCTTATCACTAAGCCCGCCGCACTTATTTTCGTCACAAAGCTTCAGCTCCATTTTCCCTTGCATTTCAAGATGCTTGCGATATTCAAGGTAGTTTTTGACCTTGCCGTCAGCCGCGAATTTTTCCCAAAGTTCTTTCTCATCCATAAAAACATCTCCGTAATACTGTTTACACACTGTTTACTTATATAGTATTCCGAAAGACGTTTTTTATGTTTGTTAAAAAATATCAAAAATCAGTCAAGACCGAAATTGTGAATAAGCCCCTCGCGGTTGCGCCAGCCCTCTTTAACCTTGACCCAGCAGTGAAGATTGACCTTGCAGTCAAAGAATTTTTCAAGCTCATAGCGCGCACTTACCGAAACGCTTTTAAGCATTTCGCCGCCTTTGCCTATAATTATGCCCTTGTGGCTTTCGCGCTCGCAATAAATTGTTGCGTCAATATCAAGAAGCGGCTCGCCGTCTTTTTTGCGCTCGCTCATCTTTTCTATGGCTACAGCCGTTCCGTGAGGGATTTCGTCGTTCAGCTTATAAAGAAGCTTTTCGCGGATTATCTCTGACGCGAGCACTCTTTCGGGCTGGTCCGTGAGCGTATCCTCGGGGAAGAAAAACTCCGACGGTGCGGCAAGCGCTTTAAGCTCGTCTTTAAGCTCTTTAATTCCGTCGCCGTAAATTGCGCTTACGGGCACAACCGCGCAAAAATCAAACAGCTTTGAAAATTCAAGAATGCGCCCCATAAGCTCTTCTTTTTTCGGCACCGTGTCTATCTTGTTTATGGCAAGCACAACGGGGATTTTTTCGCTTTTAAGCCTTTTTAAAAGCTCCAGCTCGTTTTCGGCTATTTTGCCCGACGGCTCGACCACCAAAAGGCAGCTGTCAACGCCCGAGATGCTGTCGTCAACGGCTTTTATCATTTTTTCGCCGAGCTTTGTTTTCGGCTTGTGAAAGCCGGGTGTGTCAGTAAACACAAGCTGGCAGTCATCCTCTGTCAAAACGCCCATAATTTTTGTGCGCGTTGTTTGGGGCTTTGATGAAACGATTGCGATTTTTTGCCCCAAAAGCGTATTTAATAAAGACGACTTGCCGACGTTCGGCTTGCCGACTATTGCAATGAATGCGGTTTTTCTTTCACTCATTTTCGGTTTTTTCCTTTTTACCCAAATCAAATTTAAATATAAACAGCGTGTCCAAAGCGATGCTTAACAAAAACAGCGCAAAATACAGCGGATTTTCTTTATAATGCTCAAAAAGAAGCCTGAAAGCCTCGGGCTGCCAAAGCACCGCAACGCCCGTCAGCACGGCGAATATCGCAAACACAAGCACGGCTCCCGCCGCGGTATCTTTTGAAATACCTATTGTGCGCCTGTTTTCGTTTGTTATACTGTCGTCGCTTTTTTCGATGCCGGTATTTATAAGCTCGCCGCCGAGCACCGACGCACAAGCGAGAAACAGTATTGCATACTGCGTTCTTGTTACCGTGAAAAAATCGTAGCGCAAAAGAAAATAGAACATATACGCCATACACGAAATATGTATTCTGAAATTCCTTTCGTGCCCCACCATCCAAAAAATGCCTTTAAACGCATAGCCGAAGCTTTTTATAAGACTTAAAAGGTCATTTTTCATATTACTCTTCATCCATATAGTAAGAATCGTTGCGTTTAAGACCCAATTCGGTTAAAACGTGCTCTTCTTTTTCGCGCATACGCACCTCTTCGATTCCGCCGTTAACGTGGTCGTAGCCTAAAAGATGAAGCATTGAGTGCACTGTCAAAAAGCCTATTTCGCGCTGAAGCGAATGGCCGTAGGTTTCTGCCTGGCGCACGGCGGTTTCGACGGATATTACAATATCGCCGAGAAGGCACGCGCCGTTTTCGGGATTTTTGTCGTAAACGCCGTTTTCGCCGAGCGGGAACGAAAGCACGTCGGTACTGCGGTCAACGTTTCTGTATTCGCGGTTAAGCTCGTGAATACGCTCGTCGTCAACAAAAGTAACGCTGATTTCGGCAGGCTCGTTAAAATCCTCAAATGTGAGCACCGCATTGCAGCAGCGCCTTACAAGAAGCCTTACGCCTGTGGGAATTTTGACGGCTTTTTGCTCGTTTGAAATAATAACCTTAATTTTTTCTTTCATTTCTTCTCTTTGCCTCCTCGTATTTTTCATACGCTTTAATAATATCCTGAACGAGCTTATGGCGCACAACGTCTTTTTCGCTGAACCTTACAAGCTCTATCTGTTCAATGTTTTTCAAAATCTTTGTAACCTCGACAAGCCCCGATTTTTTACCGTCGGGAAGGTCAATCTGCGTAACGTCGCCAGTTACGACGACCTTTGAATTAAAGCCCATTCGCGTAAGAAACATCTTCATTTGCTCGGGCGTTGTGTTTTGGGCTTCGTCAAGAATAATAAAGCTGTCGTCGAGCGTTCTGCCGCGCATATAGGCAAGCGGAGCGACCTCTATATTGCCGCGCTCCTGATATTTCTGAAAATTTTCGGCGCCGAGCATATCGAAAAGCGCGTCGTAAAGCGGCCTTAAATAAGGGTCAACCTTGCTTTGCAAATCGCCCGGAAGAAAGCCGAGCTTTTCGCCCGCCTCAACAGCGGGGCGCGTAAGTATGATTCTGTTGACCTCTTTCGCCCTGAAAGCATTTACCGCCATGGCGACGGCAAGATATGTTTTGCCAGTGCCCGCGGGCCCCACGCCGAGGACTATTGTGTTGTTTTTTATGGCTTCGACGTATTTTTTCTGTCCGAGCGTTTTCGGCTTTACGGGCTTGCCTTTGCTCGTTATGCAAATGCAGTCGGCAGACATTGACGAAAGCTTGTCCTCGTTGCCGTCGTTAACGAGCGAAATGACATAGCGCACATTTTGCTCGTTAAGCGCTTCGCCTCGGTTTAAAAGCATAAGAAGCCCGTTAACGGTTTTCACGGCTTTAGACACTTCGTCCGGCTCGCCCGTGATTTTTATATCGGAGCCGCGGCTTATAACATCGACCGCAAACGCTTTTTCAATAAGCTTTATGTTTTCGTCAAAGCTTCCGAAAAGAGCGACCGCCTGCTCCATTCGGTCGATATTTATTATTTGTTCAAACATGCATTACCCTGACTTTATATCAAATTATATTACATACTTAGTATAACACAATTTTTGTAAATGTCTACTAATTTTTGCGAATTTTTTTGTGAAAATGTCTTAAATAAACTAATTAATTCAGTCGGCGCCGTCATTTTCGCGGTATATTGTTTTTTCTTCTGCGATATTTTCTGTGCCCGTGGCTTTAAATGTGCAAAACTGAGAGCCGCCCGCGTTTTTTTCAAAAACCTCAAGCTTTGTCACATCGCACAAAGAAAGCTCTTCTCTTGCTTCTTCTGTATTTTTAAAAAACACCCAAAGCGAAGCTTCCTCTTTTGTAAGCTCAATATCGGTTTCTTTCTGCGAGCACCTTGTTTCCCAAACTATGCCTATGGGCAGGCTTTCACTGCCGCCTTTAACATAGCTTTCGCCGCGCCCTAAAGAAAAATTGCCTTTCTTTTTAAAAAACAGCGGTATTTTTATGCCGAAAAAGCTGAAATACCCCGAAGTTTTTTCTTCACTCAGAACATTTAAACGCATATTGAGCGGCACGGCGCTTTCTTTTACCGTTACCGTTTCGCATATAACGCTTCCCGAAGCCCTCACGAGCGTTTCGGTAAGGTCGCGGTTTTCGACAATGCCCGAAATTAAAATATCGCCTTTTACAACAACGTCGCCCTCTTTAACTTTGTTCGTTCCGCGGTAGCCTTTGACAAGCACAACCATTCCGTCTTTTTTTGCGACAAGGTTAGACGGGGTTTTTGTGTCCTCTATTTCGGGTGATTTTTCAGCCTCGCGCACTTCGACCTCCGCCTTGCTGCCGTACATATTGACAGAAGCCCACGAAAGCTCGGGAAAGCGTTCGACAAGCTCTTTTTCAACCGCCGAAGTGTCGATTTTTGCCTTTCTTGCGCCCACATAAACGCCCAAATCTTCAAGCGCAACTGTTAAGGCACTAAGCTTTACATCTGTATTCCCCGATATTTTCACGCTCCACACGCTGCCCGAAGCCGCAAGCATAAAAGCAACAGCCAAAACCGCCCCAAAAGCCACTCCTACTCGGGTTTTGTGATGTTTTAAAGCAAGCGAAAGTCCGTGCTTTTTTATTATTTTCAGCCTCATCCCCGAGTTACGCGCACACATTCGCATTTTTTTGTATCCGTCAAAGTCTGTACAGGCACACACCTTTACACCGTCGTTTTTGACATCCCACAGATTTATGCTGTTCAAAGTGCACAAATTTATAAATCTTTCGGCAAATCCGCCGAAGGCTTCAAACTCAACATACCCCAGAACGCTTCTTAAAACCCTTACAAGCATATAACTCTCTCCGTATTCAATCGGTTGTAAATTCAAGCGAGACAATTTCACCTTTAATATTCGCCTGTTCATATATGTATGAAGTAACCACAAGCGCTCTTCCGCTTATTTTCAGATTTTTTTCGCCTATGTTGAGCTTTATAAAGCTGTCGCCGTAGTCGGTAACGCTTTTACAGCCGTCCACAATTATCTCTTTGTTTCCGTAAAGCTCTATATTGCCGACGGGCGAAGCCTTGCTTCTTAAATCCTTTATTCCCATAATCTCCTCCGAAAAAAGCTGAGTTTTGTTATATTCTTATGCCGCGCCTTCATAAAATATCTTTGCGGGGTGGTATAAATGAAAAAAAGCAGCACGGTTTTAAAGCATTTGCCTAAAATACTGAGCATTTTTCTTATAGGTGCGGGTCTGTTACTCCACTCCGAAAAAGCCGCCGACGGCGTGCGCGAGGGGCTTTCGCTTTTAGGGAACGTGGTAATACCGTCACTTTTTCCGTTTCTTGTGCTGTCGTCGTATATAACGGAAAGTCCGTCGGCCGAGGTCTTTTGCAGGCTTGTAAAAAAGCCTGTCGAAGCAATTTTCAAAACCGACTGCGTTTCGGCGCTCCCTATAATCATGGGCGCTGTCGGCAGCTATCCCGTGGGGGCTAAAACCGTCGCCTCGCTTTATAAACAGCAAAGACTTACAAGAAACGAAGCGGAGCGGCTTATGTATTGGTGCGTAAACGCAGGACCCGCCTTTACTTTAAGCGCTTTGGGGGCGGTTATGCTCGGCAGCATAAAATCGGGCGCAATTATATACTGCTCGGTGCTTTTATCATCTTTTACAATCGGATTTTTTTGCAGATTTTTATATCTTCCCTCTGAAAAAGTCGTTATAAGAAGTGCGCCGCCGCAAACCTCTTACCCCGTAATAGACGCGGTAAGGGGCGGAATGAACGCAATACTCAACATTTCTGCATGGGTGCTTACGTTTTCGTGCATTTCGGAGCTTTTAGAGACCTTTAAGCTCGACACTGCCGCGTCAATGTTTTTAAAATGCGTTCTTGAAGTAACAACGGGCTGTGCGGACTGTGCAAAAACACTGCCGCTTCCCGTAACCGCCGCAGCAATAGGCTTCGGCGGAATATCCGTAATATGCCAGGTGTCGCCTTATCTTGACGACTGCGGCGTTCAGATAAGGCGCTTTGTAACGGCGCGTATTTTAAACTCGGCGCTGTGCGCTTTTTACTGCTCACAGCTTTTAAAGGTGTTCCCGGGGGCGCTTAAAGCCTCGGTAACATACGGCACACGCATTTTCTCGATTACGCTTTCTTACAGCGCTCCTGTTTTCGCTATACTTCTTATTATGTGCGCTCTTTTTATTTTACAGGTTGATAACCGAAAGAAAATGTGTTAGAATATATCCACCAAAAAAACGGAGCGAAGAATTATGCGAGCATATTTTAAAAAGGACGCAGAAGCCGCGTGCAAATACTGTGAACACGGCGTGCCGGTACCCGACGGCACGGCGGTGCTTTGTGAAAAAATAGGCGGCGTTATGCAGCCGTATTCAAAATGCCGCAGGTTTAAATACGACCCATTAAAGCGCGAACCTAAGGTTATCACACTGAACCGCGACTTTAAAAAAGAGGATTTTTCGCTTTAATTTAATTTTCGACTTGTTGCGACATTGACCGCCTTTTCTTTATTGAATACGGCGGTCTTATTTTTTTATGTTTTTCGGTTTTTGTAGGAATTCACAAAATTATCGACAGAATGTGTATTAAATTTTAACCGCGATTTTGTCAATTCCGCTTGCAAACATTTCAAAATATAGTAGAATATATATGTAAAAATAAATATTTGGAGGTTTGTATCGTGGCAGACGCTTTCGGTGTACCGAACACAATTCCTGTCGGTCCTTTGGGGATTATCGCCCTTCCCGGGTGTGAGGAACTCGCAAACAAAATAAACAACTATCTTACATCCTGGAGAGAGGAACGTGAAAGCGAGCACAAAACAACAATCGCTTTTTACGGCTATCAGCGCGACACTTACATTATCGACGCCTCCTTCAACCGCTTTGGCTCGGGCGAGGGAAAATGCGTTATTCACGAAACCGTCAGAGGTTACGATATTTATATCCTCTGCGACTGCTTCAACCACGGACTCACCTATGAAATGTACGGCGAGAAATATCCCTTCTCACCGGACGAGCACTTTGCAAACCTTAAAAGAGCCATTTCGGCAATCGAGGGCAAGGCACGCAGAATAAACGTCATTATGCCTATGCTTTACGAAGGCCGTCAGCACAAGCGTTCAAGCCGCGAATCGCTTGACTGCGCGCTTGCGCTTCAGGAGCTTTGCCTTAATATGGGCGTTGAAAACATCATTACGTTTGACGCGCACGACCCCAGGGTTCAAAACGCCATCCCGCTTAAAGGCTTTGAAAACGTTGCGCCCACATATCAAATGATAAAGGCTCTTACAAAGAACTTTAACGACCTTAAAATTGACCACGACCACCTTATGGTTATCTCCCCGGATGAGGGCGGAATGGGCCGCTGCATCTATTATTCGACCGTTCTCGGCATTGACCTCGGCATGTTCTATAAAAGGCGCGACTATTCTGTAGTCGTCAACGGCAGAAACCCCATTCTCGCGCACGAGTTTTTGGGCGATAACGTAGAAGGCAAGGATTGCCTTATTATCGACGATATGATTTCCTCGGGCGACTCTATGATAGAGGTTGCTTCAAAGCTTAAAGAGCTTAAAGCCAACAGAATTTTCGTCTGCACCTGCTTCGGACTTTTCTGCAACGGTCTTAAAGAGTTTGACGCCGCATATAAAAACGGCATCATAAACGGTGTTTTCACCACAAACCTTGTTTACAGAACACCCGAGCTTCTTGAAAGAGAGTGGTATTACGAGGTTGATATGAGTAAATACTGCTCGCTTATAATCGACACTTTAAACCACGACTGCTCTGTAAGCGTTCTTCTTAACCCGGCCGAAAAGATTAAATCGCGCCTTGAAGATTACAGAAAAAAGCAGAGCGAATCGGAACTCTCGCTTTTTAACGAAGAAAAATAAATCCTTTTCGGAAATAAAAGCGGCATTGCGTCATTTCGGCGTGCCGCTTTTATTTTTGCCGCTATTTGTCACCCGCAATTTGCACAAATACTATTGACTTTTCTTTTAGATTATAGTATTATTTTTGTTGTGAAACGAGAGGTAACTTATGGTTAAAAGGTCTTTTTCGCATAAACTTGCGTTATTCGCGGCTTTTGCTTTGATTTTTGCCTTTTATCTTGTCTGCCGCTGCCCGTTCAAATTCTTTTTCGGGCTTCCCTGCCCCGGGTGCGGAATGTTAAGAGCAACGCTTTCTCTTTTAAAGCTTGACTTTTCTGCGGCTTTCGGGTTTCATCCGCTCGTTTTTCTTATGATTCCGGTCGGCATATACCTCGTCCTTCGCTCGTTGAAGCTCTTTTCGTTTAAAAAAACGACGGAACGCGTGCTTTTAGCCTGCATTGTCGCGGTTTTTGCCGCCGTATACATTATCCGCCTTTATGGCGGCGACCCTGTTGTCAAAATGGACTTTCAAAGTTCTGTTTTACATAAAATAATCACTCTTATCATGGGGGCCATTGCAAATGATTAAAAAAAGAAAATTTGTAAAGTACATATTACTTAACATCATCACTCTCGGAATTTACGGCTTGTTCTTCTGGTATAAATGGACCGAAGACCTTAACCGCATCTGCGACGGCGATGACAACGACAGTGCAAACTATCTTCTTGTTCTTCTTCTCAACATTTTCAGCCTTTCTGTTTATCTTTGGGTATGGAACTATAAAATGGCAGAAAGAATGTATCAGATTGCGCCCTCATACGGCAAACAGTTCAAACACGGCGGCTTGTTCGTTCTTATCTGGAGATTCTTCCTTCCCATCGTCAGCAGCTATTACAAAATCAAATACATCAACGTTCTTGCAGAGTGCTATAACGCGGCACGCGCAGAGGCTGCCGAAAATGCAGAGGCTGCTCCCGCAGCAGAAGCTCCCGCAGCATTTGAAGAAGAAAAAGCACCCGCTTCAGCAGAATAATAAAACAAAAAAAATTGCCGTCCTTTCGGGCGGCTTTTTTTAAAACAGAAACACGGAGCATCTATGGAAAACACACTTAAATTCAAAGACGGCAAATTCAGAATTATGGCTCTCGGCGATTTGCACGAAAAAATCGTAATGGAATCGCGAAACGACAGAAAACGCCTTGAGGATATGCACAACCTTGTTGAAATGGGCATAAAGGCATTTTCGCCCGACCTTATCGTTCTTCTCGGCGACACCTGCTGTCAGCGTGACGAAAGCGAAGGCTTTGCGGTATTTAAAAAGGGCCTCAGGGAAGCGCTTAAACCCATTCTCGACTCGAAAATACCGTTTTGCTATGTCCTCGGCAATCACGAGCACGACAACCGCCAGGAGGAGCTTATAAAAGAAGCCTTTTCCGAAATAGATACCTGCCTTTCTTATAACGACAAGGACTCAAAAGACTGTTTAAGCTATAACCTTCTTGTAAAATCCACTGACGGGAAAGACGATATTTTAAACCTTTGGTTTATCGACTCAAACAACCTCACAGAAAACGGCGATGGCTACGACTGGGTTCACCTTGACCAGATAGAATGGTATGAAAACAAAGCCGGGCAAATAAAAAAAGAACACGGCGGCAGAACGAT
>DJRI01000163.1:17638-17886 GCA_002440045.1 Ruminococcaceae bacterium UBA6364
CCCGTGTTTGAAGAATATGAGCTTTTAAGAGAGGCAAAGCCGTATGAGCTTCCCGTTGCGGTTAAGGGCTATAACACAAGAAGCAATAAATACTATGTTTTAAAAGACGGCGTAAAAGGCTATCTCGGCGAAGGACCGTGCGCTCCCGACTATAACCACGGTCAGTTTGACAGCTGGAAAAAGGTCGGCGACGTAAGAGCCGCATTTTTCGGTCACGACCACCTGAACGATTTTACGGGTTATGTTGA
>DJRI01000105.1:0-194 GCA_002440045.1 Ruminococcaceae bacterium UBA6364
GGAAGCGAGGGTTAACAAGGTTAAAGTTAAAATCAAACAAAGGGTTACACATAAATATTTTTTCATAATCTTTTCATTCCTTTTTATTATTTTTTCTTTTTGCGGTTTAATGATACCGTCGCAAAGTAAAATGTAAAAGGAAGCTTTTGTAAAATCGAGGTAAAAAAAGAGGGAGCTGTAAAAACGTCTTTTAC
>DJRI01000105.1:217-2333 GCA_002440045.1 Ruminococcaceae bacterium UBA6364
CGTTTTATAACCTTTTGCAGTTACTGTTAAGTAAGCTGAACCTTGATGCCGTATTTTTGCGCTGTCTGATAAGCGACAGAACCGCTTGAGCATTTGATGGTCAGTGTTTCTTCTATTCCCCTGAAGGGCATATCGCCGAATTTCTGAACGTTCTTTGAAATTGAAATTTCTTTAAGAGAGGTGCAGTTTTCGAAGCAATAAGCGCCGATTTCGGTTGTGCCGACAGAAAGGTAAATCGAACGAAGAGCCGTGCAGCCCGAAAATGCCGAGCGACCAAGCGTTGTTTCACCGCGGCCCAAGAACCAGACCGTTTCAAGAGCGGTGCAGTTTTTAAATGCGCCGACGCCTATTTCGCCGATATTTGCCGAAACCCAAAGAGATTTAACCTTGCTTGACGCGAAGCACTCGTCGGCAATCTTTACGACCTTGCAGCCGTTGATTTCATCGGGGATTCTTACGTTGGTTTCGGTGCCGATATACTTTGTAAGAATTACGGTTTTTGAAGAATTGTCGATAGAATAACTGTATTCGTTTGAATAATCGTGCGGCTTTTGCGTTACGGGCGCCGTAGTACCCGGCTGATTATTGTTGGTTGTATCCGAAGGCCAAACATAAATATAAGTGAAATTCGGCTTTGATTCGGTTTCGCCTGTTACGCTGACAGACGGGTCGGTCTGCGAAACCTCGGTTGAGCTTGTGGGAATGTCAAGGCTGTTAACATAGTCCGACCAGCTGAACCACGACTGATTTTCGGTAACGATAACACCTGTGTTGGGCGCAGTAGTTGAGGCTGTGCTGCTCTCGTTCTGAGCGTCATTATGCTTGCTTGATATTATGCCGACCGTTACTATTGCCGCGATGATAACCACCGCCACTGCAACTGAAATAATGATTTTTGTTGACTTTTTCATTTTCATACTCCTATGAAAAATTATTGCGGTTTTTGAGGCGATTCTAAGAAAAACCCGGCATACCGCTCTTTATACGGCTACATTATACATTATTTGCGCAAAAAAGTATATAGTATATTTTTACTAAAATATGAATTTTTTTTAATAATTCCCGTTTTCTTTGCAGTCTGTCAAAAAATCGTTGTAATTCAAGATAAAATATGTTAAAATTAACACAAATACTTGCAAGGCATAAGGAGAGCTTTGATATGGTAAAATCATGGTATAAAGAAATGGCTGTGTATCAGGTGTGGCCGCGCTCTTTTTGCGACGGCAACGGCGACGGCATAGGCGACCTTAAAGGCGTGCTGTCAAAGCTTGATTACATTAAAAGTCTCGGCGTGGACGCTATTTGGTTTTCGCCGCTTTACAAATCGCCCCAAAAAGACTACGGCTATGACATTGCGGACTACAGAAGCATTCAGCCCGAATACGGCACTATGGAGGAATTTAAGCAGGTTCTTGACGAAGCGCACAAGCGCGGGCTTCGCGTTATTATGGACCTTGTTATAAACCACACCTCCGACAAGCACGAATGGTTTCTTGAAAGCTTAAAGGGCGACGACAACCCCTATCACGACTATTATTTCTGGAGAAAGGGCAAAGGCAAAAAAAGGCCCAACAACTGGATGTCCACCTTTGCCGGCCCCGCGTGGGAATATAACGAAAAGCTTGACGAATATTATCTTCACCTTTTCGCCGTTGAACAGCCCGACCTTAATATGGATAACCCCAAGGTGCGCGAAGAGGTAAAGGATATTATGCGCTTTTGGCTCGATATGGGCGTTGACGGCTTCAGAGAGGACGTTATAACATTCATTTCAAAGCGCGAAGGTCTGCCTTCAAGCCCGTATTGGATACCCGTTGCGACAGGCATTGAAAACTATATGCACGGCCCGCATCTTGACGAATACCTGCACGAGTTTAAAGACGACGTTTTGTCAAAATATGACTGTATGACGGTCGGCGAAGCGCCGATGATGACGACAAAAAGGGCGCTTAAACACATAACCGAGGGCAAAGACCAGGAGCTTAATATGATGTTCCACTTTGAACATATGGCAGCCGACTGCTTTATGTACAGCTGGCTTAAAACAAGTTTCAGTTTAAAAAAGCTCAAAAAGGTTTATACCCGCTGGCAAAATGACCTTTACGGCAAGGCGTGG
>DJRI01000105.1:2372-2669 GCA_002440045.1 Ruminococcaceae bacterium UBA6364
CACGACCAGCCGCGAATTGTCAATCGCTACGGCAGCCTTAAATACCGCGAAGAAAGCGCAAAAATGCTTGCCGTTATGTATATGTGCCAATGCGGTACGCCGTTTATTTATCAGGGTCAGGAAATAGGTATGACAAACCTCGGGCTTGACGATATAAATAAATATGTAGACGTTTCGACAAAAAACAACTACGGCGTTGCCAAAGCCATTCTCGGCGAAGAAAAAGCAATTGAGCTTGCAAAATACGCTTCGCGCGATAACGCAAGAACGCCCGTTCAATGGAGCGGCGAAAAGAAC
>DJRI01000074.1:0-2492 GCA_002440045.1 Ruminococcaceae bacterium UBA6364
GCCGTGACCCGCCGAGGTGCTTTCGTCTTTTGAAAGGTCAATTTCCGTCAGGTCATAGTCTTTGCCCTTTTCGGGATTTATCGTCATAATTCTTATATAATTGTTTTCAAATTCGCCGTAAATTTCACCCTTTGTGCCAACGACCCTTACCGTTCTTAAAGGCGCCGCCGCGCCGCCCGTCATATTGTGAGTGCCCGTGGCGCCGCTTTTGAAGTTTACAAGAACGCTTTGGTGGTCAACGACGTTGTTGCCGCATTTATAGGCGCACCTGCCGTATGGGCTGTGCTTTAAAAGCTCAAGGCGCTGTTCATACGTCGGCTCTTTAATGCTTTCAAGCGGCTGCCAGACATAGACCTCCCATCTGTCGGGGTGGTCAAGATAAATTCTTTTTGCGCTTTGGGGGCAGGTATCGACAAGCGGGCAGTCAACCACGCACTGCGTGCCAGCGCCCTCGGGGGCGTTTTCGGGCTTGAACTGAAAGATTGAACCGACCGAAGAAACCGAAACGGGCTCGGTCTCTTTCATAAGCCACATCATAATATCCATATCGTGACAGCATTTTGCAAGAAGCATCGACGTGTGACAGCGGTCGCTGTTACCCCATTTGCCGCGCACGAACGAGGTTGTAAGGTGGTGATAGCTGACGTTTTCAAGCGTCTGAATGTTGATGATTTCGCCGATTTTGCCGCTGAGAATCGTTTCTTTTATTGTTCTGTAAAACGGCGTATAACGCAAAACGTGGCAAATCATAACCTTGTTGCCGTGCTCTTTTATTACCGAAAGAAGCTCGTTCATCTCCGTCTCGTTTACACAAAACGGCTTTTCAAGAAGCATATCATAGCCGAGCTTTAAAAGCGGAATCGACGTTTCAACGTGCTGTTCGTCCATGGTGCCGTTAATTACGGCGTCCGCAAAGCGCGGCACGCGGCTTAATTCTTCGGCAGAAGGAAAGCAGTTTTCTTTAGGGAAGCCGAATTTTTCACAGACGTATTGCCGCCTGTATAAGTCAGGCTCGGCAACGCCCACGATTTTTAATTCCTCGGGGTGTGAAAGCGAATAATCGGCATATGTCATGGCGCGGTGGCCTGCGCCGAGTATTATTGCAGTTACGGGTTTTTTCATAACAAAAAAGCACCTCTTATAATTTTTGACCCATATAAATTCCGCCGGGAGTTTTCAAAAGAATTTTAAAGCCGCGCTTTTTATAAAACGCAATTGCGCGCGCGTTGTCTGCGCCCACGCACAGGCAAACGCCCCGAACGCCGCGGCTTTTAAGCTCAGAAAGAAGCGTTTCTACAAGCTTTGTGCCGTTGCCCGAGCCTTGAAAACCGGGCAGAATGTCAATGTGCATATGCGCGGGATAATTCTTTTTAAAAAATATATACGGAATCGGCAAAAGCCACGCAAGCACGCCGTCTTTTTTGCTTAAAGCAAAAATCTGCGGGACGTATTTTTTTCTGTATACCTTTTTAAAAACGCCTGCGTCAAGCGATGAAAGAATATAGCCGACCGCTTTTTCGCCCGAAGCGAGCACAAAGCAGTTGCCGCACTCTTCTTCAATATAATATGTCGAATAGGTCTTCGCGATTATTTTGCCGACAAGCTCGTTTTCGCACGACAGCGGACCCGCCGTCATTCGGCAGATGTATTCAACGTCTTTAAGGTCGCTTTTAAGCGCCTTTCTTATTTCTGTTTCAGGCATTTTTACTTTCTCCGTCTTTAACTTTTCTTACAAGCTTTTCGCGAGTGCCGTCGGGGCGCTCGACAACAGCCGAATCAAGCGTGCTTACAAGCGACGCCTTAAAAGCCTTTACATATTCCGCTCTCAAAGAAGCTTGCTCTGCCTTTTCTTCGGGCGAAAGCCCCTCGGTCTTTGATTTTTTTGAAAGGAAGTTTATCCTTTTTATCATTTCATCCGTTACCATAAACCGTACCTCCGAAAATACTATACCATTATAGTTTTGTCGGGGGATAAAGTCAAGAGAGAGCTGTTAGCCGTTAGCTCTTAGCTGTTAGCCTGCGTGGCGGTAACTGCGTATTATCATTTTTATATTATTATAAAACGAACCCTGTGAATGAAATGTTTTTTCGTTCACAGGGTTTTATTGTCAGCCGTTAGCGCACGGCAGAGCCGCTTGAGCCGTTAGCCACTAGCTGTTAGCTGTTAGCTGCGCGGCTTCGCCGCGATTGTATTCCGCGTAAACGCGGAAATTTTACGGGGACCGCTTACGCGTTCCGGCGGGCGGCAGATTGCCGCCCCTACGTGGACGATAGGGAAATCGGCGCGGAAACAACAGGTTATTGCGAAAAAGAAATATAATTTGCATCATAATTATTTGAACATTTTATACAACAAATTATATAACAAAACCCCGTGTTCGGACAAAATTTTCTCCGTTCACAGGGTTCGGTTTATTACAATATATAAATGAAAAAATGCAAATTGCCGCCACGCGGGCTAAAAGCTAATAGCTAACGGCTACAGGCTACCC
>DJRI01000074.1:2514-5975 GCA_002440045.1 Ruminococcaceae bacterium UBA6364
TGCCGCCCGCCAAAATGCGTAGCATTTTCCTGTATTTTTCCGCGTTTACGCGGAATATAATCCGCGGCTCTGCCGCGCAACGGCTGAATTTAAAAATGATATAGAAATGATAAAACAAAGTTACCGCTATGCAAGCTAATAGCTAACAGCTAACGGCTGACATCACCGTCCGAGAATCGTGCACATCTTTCCGGGGCAATCGGTAATAAGTCCGTCAACGCCGGCTTTTATCATGGCTTTTGCGACAAATTCGCTGTCAATCGTCCACGGGTTCACCATAAGACCCGCTTTGTGGGCGCGGTCAACATAGTGCTTTGTAACATAAAAATAAATCGGGTGCAAAGCGTCACAGCCTATTTCTTTTGCAAAGCTTATGGGTCTTAACGAAATCTTTCTGCCGAGGTGCTTGTCGGGGCTGTAAAGAATGCCTGTTTTTACGCGCTTGTCAAGCTTTTTGCACACGACAAGAAGCGCGGGGTCAAAGCTTGAAATAAGCAGGTCGTCCATAAGGCCGTGTTCAATAACCTTGTCAATCGTCTTTTTTGCGATTTCGGTGCCGGCAGAACCGGGAACCTTGCTTTTAAGCTCAATATCAAGCACGCGCATCTGTTTCTTTTTATATGTTTCAAGAAATTCGTCGAGCGTGGGAATTTTCGTGCCCTCAAACTCACTGCCCTTATATGAGCCGAAGTCATAGCACCTTAATTCGTCAAGGGTAAAGTCGCCGATGTCGCCCTTGCCGTTTGATGTTTCGTCTATTGTAAAATTGTGGCACACAACGGGTACACCGTCTTTTGTAAGATGAATGTCTGTCTCGAAGCCGTCGCAGCCCTCTTCGATGGCCTTTAAAAATGCGGGAATCGTGTTTTGGGGCGCGGTTACGTTAGCGCCTCTGTGTGCAATCACGTTGATGTTGCAGTTTTCCGTAAATACCGCTCCTTTCGGCTTTTTTCAACAAGAGATTATACCTTTTTGATATATTTTTGTCAAGAAAAAGAGCTTATTCCACCGGCAGATTGAAGCAGTGCGCGTGCATGCTGCCGAGCACCCTGAAAACCTCTGCCGATTCATACGGCGTTTCTTTTGCAAAATACTGTGCCTGAAGTTTAAGCGCCGTCTCGATTATCGGATCGCGCTGTGAAACGTGCGCTTTAATTGCCTTGAATTTAAGCTCTTCATAATCGGCAATGTCAACCGCGGTGTTGGGTCTGTCGGTGTAATAGAGCGCCAGCATTTTCGGTCTGAAAACGTCCGTTCTCGGCTCGTTGTTCACATATTCTGGGTAAAAATCAAAGCCCGAGTCCATAAACGCATATTTTACCGCAGTGCCGACCTTTATGTGGTCCTCGTGGCATTCGTTAAGCATATTCGGGTCAACCGAGAATACTGCGTCGGGGCGGATTTCTCTTATGACCTCAACGATTTTCTTTGAAATTTCTCTTGCGGAGCATTCCGTTCTGTCGCAAAAGCCGAGAAAGCCCGCGTTTTTCATTCCGAGAATTTTCTGCGCTTCAAGCGCCTCTTTTTGGCGCACGGTAAGCCCCGTGCCGTTATATGTTCTGTCGGTTATGCGGTCGTCAAGAACGGTAAGCTCATAAACCTCGGCGCCCGAAGCGACAAGCCGCGCTATTGTGCCGCCTGCGCCTATTTGGTTGTCGTCGGGATGCGGCTGAATAAACAGCGCTTTTTTAATTGACAAAAGCGACGGCGGCGCGCATATTACCGAAAGCGCCGGCAAAAGCGCCCGCGACGCATATCTTTGCGCTTTTATTTTTACAGACGGTTTTTTCATTCCGCTCACTCCAAATCGTTTTTGATATATTTTAAACCACGGCGCGCTTTCAGTCAATACGCCAAAAGAAATAATATGTCATTTTTACTGAAAAAACAGCGTTTTGATTGACAAAAATTGCATAATATGTTATGCTGTATTGCACAAAATTCAGAAAAACTCTTTTGCGGAGGTAAAAAATGAAAAATAAAAAGGCGAAAAAGCCGCTTTCAAAGCCCAAAAAAATAATTAAAACGATTCTTATAGTTCTTCTTGTAATAGTTTTGATTCCCGTTGTTGTTTTCGGCTCTTCGGCGATAATCTGCACCGCGCTGCCCGGGAAAGAAGCCGCGCCCGAAACCATAACAAACCCCTACATTTCGCTTGACAGAACGCTTGTTTCGGCGCACCGCTCCGGCGGCGGTATTGCCCCCGAAAACACCTTGATGGCGTTTGAAAACTGCATAAACAGCGAAAATTTTAACGTCGATATTTTTGAATTTGACCTTCACATAACAAAAGACGGCAAGCTTATTCTTCTTCACGACGAAACGCTTGACAGAACAACAAACTCTAAAGAAGCCTACGGCGAGGAGGGCGTTTTGCCCATAACCAAAACATATGCCGAGCTTCGCGAGCTTAATTTCGGCGAAAACTTCTGCGACGAAAACGGAAATTATCCTTACAGAGGGCTTCGCGGAGACGATATTCCCGACAATTTAAGGGCGCTTTTGCTTGAAGATGTTCTTGACTACTTACAAAGCAACGGCGATTTCGGCTACATAATCGAAATTAAAAACGGCGGCGAGGACGGCTTTAGGGCTGCCGACGAGCTTTACAGAATACTCGGCGAAAAAAATCTTCTCGGCAACGTGATTTTCGGCACGTTCCACGGCGAAGTGAGCGATTATGTTGACGAGCATTGCCCGAACCTTATGCGCTCGGCGAGCATTAAAGAAACCGTTATGTATTATTTCGCCTGCTCTTTCGGAATTGAGCTTAACAAGGATTTTTATAAGTTCGAGGCGCTTCAGATCCCCGCAAACCAGTATGTAATTTTCCGCCTCGGCACAAAGCGCGTAATAAATTATGCCCACCGCCACAATATTGCCGTTCAGTATTGGACGATAAACAACCCCGAAGATATTAAGTATTTAAGCGAAATCGGCGCGGATTGCATCATGAGCGACGTCCCCGACGAAGCGTACCGTGTGATAAATGAATGAGCCGTTAGCCGGTAGCCGTTAGCTATTAGCTTTTAGCTTTTAGCGTGCGTGACGGTAACTTGCGTATTTTCGTTTTTATATTGTTATAAGAATAACCCTGTGAACGGATGTGTTTTTCGTTTCACGGGGTTTTGTTGTCAGCCTATAGGCGGCAAAGCCGCGCTAATAGTCGGTTACCGCAAATTATTTTAAAAGACAAAAACGCTGAAATTCAGCCGCAGGCTGTACCTCTTCGAAGAAAGGGGGACCGTTCGCTTCTCGAACGGTGGAGAGTTCTTGAACGCCGAAGGCGTTCTCGCACCAAGGGTGCGACCAAAACAATAATACAAATTATTTTGATTAATCGGGTGCCTTCGGCACGGATTTTAAAACCGCTTATGCGGCTAAGGCATAAGAAAGCCGAACCGATACGGTTTTAAAATGCCCTCTTTTCGCCGTTACTGCGTCAAAAAGCCTCGCAAGGC
>DJRI01000073.1:0-5398 GCA_002440045.1 Ruminococcaceae bacterium UBA6364
GCGGTACGCATCCTCGCCTCCTACGCGATGGCTCCGTACTTCGACAATATGTCGATTGCCTACGCCGAAATGCTCTCCTGGGTGTGGCTGCTCGTGATGTACCTGCTGCGGTTTATGAAAATGAAAAAAACTCGGCAATATAAACCGCTTAGCACCGACCTTGCAAGCAAGACGCATGTCTGACTCTCTTTTATACTCTGTCAAAGAGGTTTCCGCGCTTTTGGGAATGAGCTACAGCACGGTTTACAGCTACGCCCGCAGCGGGCAAATTCCATTTGTAAAAATCGGCGGTCAATACTTCATTTCTAAAGAAATTTTTAACAAGTGGTTCTATACAGCTTTCGGCGGTGATAAATCTTGACCGGATACATTTTAAAGCGCAACAATTCATACGCCTTTGTTTATTACACCTACAACATAAACGGCGAAAAAGTGCAAAAATGGGTCGGCGGTTTCAAGACGAAAAAAGAAGCGGAAATTTATCGGCGCAAATACAACCGCAACACAAAAGAAGTACAGAAAAAGACTTCACAGCCCGTCACATTGGGCGAATACTTAGACAATTGGCTTGAAAGCTACTGCAAAAAAAGACTTGCACAAAACACCGTCAGAGGTTACAAGGTTAATATCAACCACATAAAAGAAGCAATCGGCAACGTTTATATTGAGGACATAAGCGCAAGCACTCTTGACACACTGTTTCTTAAACTTGATGAAAAAGGCTTAAGCGGCACAACACAGCTTTACATATACAACGTTCTGCACAAAGCATTTGAAACAGGCATAAAAAGACAGGAAATTCTTTTTAACTTCTGCGAAATGATAGAACCGCCCCGAAAAAACAGATTTAAAGGCGCACACTTTGATAAAGAAGAATTTAAAACATTTATCGGCGCTCTTTCAAACATTGCCCCCGAATATGAACTTGCCGTGTTATTTGCGCTTCTCTTAGGCTTACGGCGCGGTGAAGTCCTCGGGCTTAAATGGTCCGATACTAACAAAAGCAATTCCACAGTGCAAATACGACGCACTGCAACGCCTGTAAACGGCGGTTATGTGTTTTCCGACTGTAAGACCGAAGAAAGCTTCAGAACGCTTCTTTTGCCCGAATATCTCAAAGAAAAGCTTGTTAATTGGCAAAGGCTTCAAAGCACGTTTTTTGACGTACCGCCCGAATATATTTTCTTCACCCGAAACGGCAGAATATTTTCCGCAACAACTCTTAACAAACAGTACAGAAAAGCACTTGCCGATTGCAATCTGAATACAAAAATGCGCTTTCACGACCTGCGGCATTCCTTTGCAACACATCTGATTAATTCAAACGTAGCTGTTAACACCGTCAGCAATATGCTCGGTCACAGCAAAACAAGCACCACGTTAGACATATATGTTCACGCTGATTTGGCATCTCAAAGCACTGCCATAAAGGCGCTTGAAAGTGTGCTTGAAACAGCCCCGAAAAAGGCTTGAACGGCACATTTTATTAGCAGAACCATTAGCAAACGCGCACACCGAAAAACGGCGAAACAGCGCGGTTTACGGCACTTTTTCAGCACTTAAAAAGCAACGCTTTCGGCACATTTTATTAGCAAAAACGCGGTTTTTTCTACATTTTGCCCCGAAACGCGCTTTTAAACACGTCAATTTCCCACTCCGACTAAGCAAAAGAAAAGCCCCGAAAAGCCTTGTAACACAAGGCTCTCGGGGTTTTTCGCTTGGCGGAGAGCAAGGGATTCGAACCCTCGAAACGCTTTTGACGTTTACACGATTTCCAATCGTGCTCCTTCGACCAACTCGGACAACTCTCCACAGTCAAAGAAAATATAAATATCTGCACAGCTCTAGCTCGAGTGCCCTGCTATTATAACCAATTCAAAATAAAAAATCAAGTGCTAATTTAAAATATCTTTTTAAAATCGGTGCAAAGTCACTTTTTCGCCGTCAATGCGTTGAAATCCGCAGAAAAAAGAGTTATACTCTTTAAGTAAATATAAAAGAGCCGCTTTATTTACGCTCTTTTTAAAAGAGGTGCACTATGAAAACTCCTAAGGAAAATTTAAAAGAACTTTTTAAAATACTCGACGAAGTATACGCTTACATAAGAACGGTCGGAAAGCTCAGCTTTGATATGGAATGCTGCGCCCCGAGGGACGGAATGGAAAGAGCCGGTGAAGATATGGCAATTGTTGCGGCAAGAGTGCATAAGCTCACCCATTCCAAAAAATACGAACGTCTTGTTTCGGCGCTTCATGAAAACAGCGAAGGCCTTACCACGGCGCAGAAAAAGACGGTCGAACATCTTTATGAGGACTATAGAAAATACAAAAATCTGAGCGAAAAATTCAACTATGAATACGACCTTGCTTCAAACAAGGCTTATGCTGTCTGGCTTGAAGCAAAAGAGAAAAAAGATTTTAACATTTTTAAAGACAGCTTTTCAGAGGTTTTAAGATTCACCCGCGAAGCCATTGATTTAAGAGACAGCGATATGAAAAAGGCGACATATTATGACACCTGCCTTAACGACAACGAAAAGGGCGAAAGCATTGAAACGCTCGACGCATTTTTCGGCGCGCTTAAAGAGCGCATTGTGCCCTTAATGAACCGCATAGTGAAAGAGGGCAAGCCCATTCGCGAAGATTTTCTTAAAAGAACGTGCTCCGTTGACAAGCAAGAGGCTCTTTCGAGAAAGCTTCTTGAAATGGAGGGTTTAAAAACATCGGCTCTTGTGTTTATGACGACAGAGCACCCGTTCACAACAAACTTCGGCCCCAAAGATGTTCGCGTTACAACTCATTTTTACGAAAACGACTTTATTTCAAACATCTTTTCGACCCTTCACGAGGGCGGCCACGCGCTGTTTATGCAAAACGAGCCTGAAGAATTTTATGAAAACTTTACTTCGGACTCAATGACGAACGCCATGCACGAATGCATTTCGCGTTTTTATGAAAACATCGTCGGCAGAAGCGAAGAGTTTATACACGCCATCTATCCGCTTGTTTTAAGCACAAGCGGCGACACCTTCTCGGATATTTCCGAAAAAGAGCTTTACGAAGCGGTCAACATTGCCCGCCCGAGCCTTATAAGAACAGAGGCGGACGAGCTGACCTACAGCCTTCATATTCTTGTTCGCTATGAGCTTGAAAAAGCGTTTGTCAACGGCGACATAAGCGTTGATGAAATCCCCGCAATGTTCAATGCCAAAATGAAAGAGTATTTCGGCCTTGACGTTTTGTCGGACGACATGGGCTGTCTTCAGGACGTACATTGGACAGGCTCTTACGGCTACTTCCCGTCGTATGCTTTGGGCAATGCCTACGGCGCGCAGATTCTTAACACAATGAAAAAGGATTTTGATATTTTTGCCGATATTAAAAACGGCAATCTTTTGACCACGCTTGAATGGCTCAAGAAAAACGTATTTTCAAAGGCTTCGATAATGACGCCGGACGAATGGATAAGAAGCATAACCGGCGAGCCGCTCAACGTAAACTACTATCTTGACTATCTTGAAGAGAAGTATAGAAAGCTTTATGATTTAAAATAAATCTCATATAAAATGGGCTGTAAAAAATTTTTTTACAGCCCCATTTTAATAATTGCTTACCGAAGCCGCATATAATTATTCGGTGACGCAAATGATTATTTTAACGCTGAAGCCCGAAGAAGCTGAAAAAAAGAAACGGCGTTTTTTTAAAAGGAAGCCGCAAAAGCCCGTCTTTACTACCGAAACGGTTTTTATAAATTCGGCGCCGCATTATAAAATCTCGGCAGAACCGCGCTGTTTTTCGGACGACGGCTTTTTAAACGCGCTTAAAAGCCACTCGGGGCAAATAGCGGCGGCAGACGGGGTTTTGGCGATTGCCCGACCTGTTATAGAACCGCTTCTTTTTGACGTTTCGGACTTTTTAAAGCACTGCGCCTTTTCGGGGCTTTTGCGTTATTTAAAGGGCGGTATGTGCAAAAAAGACGCGCTTTTTATAAAAGACTCGCGCGGGACTTTAAAAGACGTTTTGAAAGAAGCCTTGCCGTTTGTAAAAAGTCTGACTGTTTTAAGCGCTTCGCCGTTTTACAACGAAGACTTCATAAATGCCGCATTTTTTAAATACGGAACGAAAGTAAAGGTAACGCCGTTCTCAAAAAAGCCGGCTTTCGGATATTTTGCCGACTTTGACGCGCTTGAAAAAGATGACGCGCTTTTTCTTGATTTTAAAGAAAAAAGCATTAAAATACGCCCCGAAATAAAAAGAAAGAAAACCGAGGGTGCCGCAAAACTGCGCGCCCTCGGCATAGCCGAAAAATATATTTACTCAGCGTTTTAGTTAAAAAAGCAAAATTCAAACAGCCGTGTTTTCGCCGTTTTCTTTTTTAATTACGTCAATCACGCCGTCTAAAGAAGAAAGAACGCATTTTGTAAGCTTCAACGTGCTCTCTCTCGGAATTTTCAAATCGGGAATGCATATTACGGGGATATTTGCCGCCACTGCCGCTTTTATTCCGGCTTCGCTGTCTTCAAGCACAAGGCAATTTTCACACGGAGTTTTTGCCTTTCTTTGTGCCGCAATAAAAATGTCGGGCGCGGGCTTGCAATTTTTAATTTCGTTGCCGAAAACGCCGTCTTTAAAAAATTCAAAAACGCCGTTGTTTTTAAGAATTGTTTCGCCGCGAAGCTTTGTGCTTGACGAAGCAAGATAAGCGGCGATTTTTTCGTCATATAAAAACTTCAAAAGCTCGCGCGCGCCTTTTTTAAGCGGTATGCCGCGCGATATATACTCGCGCTCGTTTAAGTCTATAAACGCCATACCCTCTTCGTGGGTTATCGGCAAAGAATGCGCCGCAATAAGACGCGCCATACTGTCAGACGCCGTGTGACCGCAATAATCTTCCGTGTACTCGGCTAAAGAAAGGCTGTCGCCGTATTTTTCCAAAAGACTGCCGTATATTTTAAAACCCATGGTTTCGCTGTCTATAAGAAGTCCGTCAAGGTCGAATATTACGGTTTTAATCATAAAAACCACCCTTTATCGATAGTGCAAAATTACTTTCCGAATTTTTCACGATTATTTTATCACGTTTTTGCCTATTGTAAAGATAAATTCTTAAAATAAAGCCGCACCTATTGAATTTTGTGCTGTTTTGTGATAGAATAAATATGTTTCGGGGGCATAGCTCAGCCGGTCAGAGCGCACGCTTCACATGCGTGAGGTCGCGGGTTCGAACCCCTCTGCCCCCACCAAAAATCCCGTTCGCAAAAGCAAACGGGATTTTTACTTTCAGCTATTAGCTGTTGGCTGTTAGCTGTTAGCCTGAGTGGCAGTAACCTCATTTTATCATTTCTATATTATTTTAACAGTCAGCCGTTACGCGGCGAAGCCGCGATTATATTCCGCAC
>DJRI01000073.1:5550-5871 GCA_002440045.1 Ruminococcaceae bacterium UBA6364
TTCCGGCGGGCGGCAGATTGCCGCCCATACGGGAAATATGGGGAAAATCGGCGCGGAAAACGATAGGTTTTTGCATAGAAAAACCTGTGTTGCGTGTTTGTTGACAGGCAAATTACCGTGCCGAAATAAATCGGTAAACAATCAAATATTTTAAATGACACCCCCGTTTGGACAAAAAACGTTCACGGGGTTATATTATTCGGAACAAACAAAACCCTGTGAACTGACAAAACTCACTCCATTCACAGGGTTTGATTTATGATTATATTAAAATGACGATATGCAAGTTGCCGCAAATAGGCTAACAGCTACAAGCTACCC
>DJRI01000073.1:5932-11193 GCA_002440045.1 Ruminococcaceae bacterium UBA6364
GGCAACGCCGTTTTCCTTAATATTTCCGCACAACGTGCGGATTATAATTCGCGGCGCAGCCGCGCGCTAAAAGCTAACAGCTGATAGCTAACAGCTGATAGCTAACGGCTAATAGCTAACAGCGGCTCTTTCATATAATTTCAATCTGGCACATTTTCATGGTCGTGATTGCCGCATTGTGGCTTTCTGGCGTTACGCCGGCGCAACACGAAGCGTCTACGGCGATGTCGGTTTCGGGATAATTCGCTTTTAAAGCCAAGGCGTTTGACACAACGCAAATATCCGTACAAAGACCGACAAGCTCGATATAATCATAATTAAGACCGCGAATAATTTCGGGAAGTGCGGTGCTTCCGAAAGTAAGCTTATTTAAAGTCATAAAATGACCTCTTTTTGTGAGCGCCGAAAGAACCTCATCATTAATTTTGTGCCCGTTTGTGTCAACGATACAATGCGGAACGGGAAGATGCCGTCCCTCGCGGGTTTCAAGATAATTATTAAAATGTGTGTCCCGCGTTGCAATAATGTCGCCGTCCCAAGCGTTAATTTTTGCAACGACGTTCGGCACAATCGAAACAGCATCCGCAGTACCGAGCGAGCCGTCAATAAAATCGTTCTGCATATCAACAACTACTAAAAGTTTTTTCATTTTTTATATTCTCCTTTTTCCAACGCGCTTTAGGCGGCTATAATCGCGGCTCCCCTGCGCTGACAGCTGACAGCTGACAGCAGACAGCTACAGGCTACCCCGTAGGGGCGGTTGTTGCCGCCCGCCAAAATGCGTAGCATTTCCTATATTTTTCCGCACAACGTGCGGATTATAATCACTTATTACCTCTTACATCTTACCTATTACTTCAACCTCTGCCGCCCGCCAAAATGCGTAGCATTTTCCTATATTTTTCCGCGCCCGACGCGGATTATAATCGCTGCGTAGCCGCATGCTGACAGCTAAAAGCTAATAGCTAATGGCTAACAGCTAACGGCTAAAAGCTCACAACATATCTGTCGATTGCGTTTTTAATGCCCGCGGCAACGCTGTTGGGGTCGTCGGGCAATTTGTCGCAGCCGATGCGGAAAGTCATAACGCCGCCCGCACCCGCAAAGAGTGCATACGCCGTTTTGTCGCCCGCAAGCGCCGGAGAGCAAAATGTTCCGTCATAAATCTGGTCGGAATCCTGAACGTTATAATACTTGCTGTCCCAATAATTTGCGTTTTCAAGATTGCGCCAAACAGCCCAATAAGCACTGCCGTTCACGGGTCTGCCGTAAATCGCGATACCGATATTTATTTTTTTAATATCCGCACCGTTCTTAACAAAATCCCTAAGCCCCTCTTCAGCCTGCAAAAACGAGCTTTGATACCCTTCTTCGTCGTGTCCGTCGTATGCCATAAACTGAATTTGGTCTATGCAGTCAAACGTCTCTTTTGAAAGTCCGAGCGACCACGCCGACAGAGCCGCCGAAATTATCGAATCACTTTTATAAGCCTTTAAATCGCGGTTAAGCTTTTGAATAAAGCTGTCAAAAACTTTCCAGTCGTCGGCGCTTGCAGGGTATTCCCAGTCGATGTCAACACCGTCAAAGCCGTATTTTTTCGTCATATCGACAATTTGGTCGGCAACGCTTTCCCAATGCTTTGCCATATATGTGTTAACGCCGTTGTGACCGTCGCCCCACGCGCCGTCGGCAAGCGCGGTAACGATAAGCTTGACTTTATGATTTTTGTTGCTTCGCAGTGAAATAACCTCTTTTAGTGCGGCAATTTCTTTTGCAAAATTTTCTTCGCCCGCTTCACCGAAGTTCATTATGCCGTTTTCATCCCAATGCACGGCGGCAAAAACTATGACCGTGCTGTATATATCATAAAAACGCGCGTAGCTCTTTGCATATTCACTGCCCTTTTTGAGGATTTCGGAGGGCACGTCGCCGTCAAGCCGCTGATATGTCGCGACCTCAAAATCCGTTACGTCGCGTTTTTCTTCGTTATAAAGAGCGAGCGATTTAATTTTTACAGGCTCTTTATCGTTTTTAAATTTATCAATTGAAAGGCGCACTCTGCCGGTTGTTACGCTGTCAAAGCTTAAAAGTCTTAAAGACTCTATTTTTTCGCTTCTGTAAACCGTGACCCATTCGCCGCCGACAAACGCCTGAAGTCTGAAATAGCAAACGCCGCTGCCCTCTTCATCAATTATCGCCGTGTTAAATGTGCTCGTCTTTTCAAGCTTAAATTCGGCAACGGCGTTATTCGTTGCTTTAACGCCCTCTGCCGGGTTATAAAACGGGGATTGCGCGGTCCAACAGCCCTCGCCGAGAAGATTTGCGGCGTCGGGAGTTTCGTTTTTTGCAAGACTTTCAAAGGTTACGCTTGCGCCCTCAAAAAGATTTTTTGAAGAAAGCACGGGAGGAATAAGCCCCGAATTTTCTTTTGAAATTTTTAAAGATGAAACTGCTGACATTGAAAACACCACCGAACAAACAATTATTATCGAAATAACCGCACGAACAGCCTTTTTTCCCGATTCGCAAAATGCAAGCACAAGCCCAAAGCCGCCTGCAAGCGCGGGATAAAGAATATTGAGCGACTTAAATCCGTTTAAAAAATTCGCCGAAGTAACATTACCCGAAATGCCGAACACGAGCACAAACGTATAAATAAACATTATAATTCCGAGGACAGCCGAAACACCGTGAGCGGCGTTAAACGCCCTTGCGCCTTTATGGGCGTTCTTTTTTTCGCCCGAAACGGCAGAAAAAACAAGATATGCAAAATCAAACGCCGTAAGCACACCTATAACGACGAAAAACGCCGTTACGACCGCTTTGCCGTAAAGCACATTTATCCAGGAATAAAGCCCCAAAGCGCCTTTTAAAAACGAGAGAGAAAACACGTTTAAAAGGAAGAACACATAAGACCATATGCGGCTGTTAAAGGAGTCAAATATCTTTTTTATAAATTTCAAAGCGCCCCATCCCCTTTGTATGTTGTGGTTTGATTATAGCAAACCCGCCCTAAAAAAGCAACACCGAAAGAACGGTCGGACACGGCACGGTTTTAAAATGCCGCGCTTTCGTATTACAAAAAGAAAGCCGTCCGAAAGCAGGTGAAAACAAAGCTTTTTCGGCATATTGCTTTAGCATTCTCGGTAACTTCCGATTAATTAAAAAGCCGTTACTTTATGCCTATAGATTTTTTCTTAATATTGTGTTACAATTACCCTCGCGATTAGGGGAAACCGGTGAAAATCCGGTACGGGCCCGCCGCCGTGATGCACGTTAAGACGTCAGTCTAAAATTTTTGCCTATTCCGCTGCCGCAAAGCGGAAGACACAGCCATTGGGTTCCCCCGAGAAGGCGGCAAAAATGTGCAGAGTCGAAATACCCGTTCGCAAAAAATCCGTTTTCGCGAGAATATCCGCATTGCGAGCGCCGATGTAAACCGAGAGTTTAAAACGGATTAATATTTTTTAGGAGAAATGATTATGACTCAGAAAAACAAACTCAACCGTTTGTTGTCCTGCGTGCTTTCATTCGTGCTTGTTGCGGCTCTTGCACTTTCTTTGACGGCATGCTCTTCAACACCCGCAAACGAAACCACCGCACCCGTACCCACAGAAAGCGCCCAAAACACTGCGGCGGCTTCGGAAGTAGGCGAAGGCGCACACTCTTTCACCTTTACTGCAACAGACCTTGACGGCAAAAAAACAGTTTTCGCCGTTAAAACCGATGAAGCAACAGTCGGCGCGGCTCTTGTTAAGCTCGGAATTATTGCAGGCGACGAAAGCCAGTACGGCCTTTATGTTAAAACCGTAAACGGCGTTACGCTCGACTATGATAAAGACGGCGCATATTGGGCATTTTATGTAAACGACGCCTATGCCGAAAAGGGCGTTGACTCAACCGATATTGTTGACGGCGCTTCTTATGCCTTCACCGCAACCAAGGGTTGAAACTGAATATTAAAGAGGCTGTTTTGTTTGCGCTGCTCGGCGCTTTGATGCTTGTGTCAAAGCTCGCGCTTGAGTTTTTGCCGAATGTGCATATGCTTGCCGCGCTTACAATAGCCTATACGGTCGTATTTCGGAAAAAAGCGTTATACCCCATATACGTCTATGTGCTTTTAAACGGCATTGTCGCGGGCTTCAGCCTGTGGTGGATTCCGCACCTTTATCTTTGGACGGTTTTGTGGGGCGTAACCATGCTTTTGCCGAAGAATATGAAGCCGAAAATTGCCGCGCCCGTTTATATGGTCACGGCGGCTCTTCACGGATTTCTTTTCGGCACGATGTACGCGCCGGCGCAGGCGATAATGTTCGGGCTTGACTTTAAAGCCACAATATCGTGGATAATAGCCGGCTTGCCGTGGGACGCGATTCACGGGGTAAGCAACTTTTTTATGGCTATTCTTGTTTTGCCGATTGTAAAAACAATCAGGCTCGCACAAAAAGGCATTCGCTGAATAAAACGGCACAGGGCGGAAAAAAGTCTTTTCAGGACTTTTTCCGCCCGTTATTTTTTCACGTTCAAAACGCTTTGCTCATAGTATACTCAAGGTGATACTATGAACAATGCAGTCCTCGCCGCACTTATTGCGGGGCTTGGTACTTATTTTGTAACAGCCCTCGGCGCGGCAACGGTAATAATATTTAAATCTTCAAACACAAGGGTTATGAACATAATGCTCGGCTTTTCGGCGGGCGTTATGATTGCGGCAAGCTTTTGGTCTTTGCTTGAACCCGCAATCGCCCGTGCAAAAATTTTTCTTGACACCCCGCCGTGGCTTGTTGCGACAATCGGGTTTATGTGCGGGGCGGTGTTTATGTGGCTTTCGGACAAAGCAGTGACAAAAGCGCAAAAAAAGCTTTCTTCAAGCGCGGGCACTTTTAACGAGCGCATTAACAGAATTTTCCTTCTTGTTTTTTCAATCACAATTCACAATATTCCCGAGGGTCTTGCGGTGGGCGTTGCCTTCGGCGCGCTTAAAGACGCAAATTTCAGCGGTGAAGCTGTTGCGGGCGCCGTAAGCATAGCCCTCGGAATAGCGCTTCAAAATTTTCCCGAAGGCGCCGCCGTTTCTTTGCCGTTACGGCGCGAGGGCTGCTCGCGGTTAAAAAGCTTTATTGTGGGGCAATCCTCGGCGATTGTCGAGCCCGTTTTTGCAGTTGTCGGCGCAATGCTTGTTACGCGCGTGCAAACCGTTTTGCCTTATGCTTTGGCGTTTGCCGCGGGCGCTATGATACTTGTGGCGGTGCACGAGCTTT
>DJRI01000073.1:11209-12168 GCA_002440045.1 Ruminococcaceae bacterium UBA6364
TGCCGCAGAAACAGCAAAGAAAGTCCGTATTTTGCAACAATGGGCATAGTTTCGGGCTTTGCCGTTATGATGCTTCTTGACGTGGCTTTGGGCGGATAATTTTTTTATAAAAACGGATTGCGCCTGATTAAAGCACAATCCGTTTTTTATTATAAGCTAATCCAGTATCTTTCAAGATAAATGTTATTATGCGGTTCAAACAAGGTATTTTCATAAACGCCGCCGTTATTTAAAATAGCACCCTTACTGCCCTTGTTGCCGCGAATGCACGTTATTAAAACCTTGTCAATGCCAAGCTCTTTGCATTTTATAAGGGCAAGCCCGAGCATTTTTGTGGCATAGCCTTTTCTGCGCTCGCTCGGGGCTACCGAATAGCCGATGTGACCGCCGTAATTTTTCAAATAATCGTTAAAGCAGTGCCTTATCTGAAGCATTCCGACGATTTTTTCATTATCTTCATTCACAAAAATATATTGCGTCGCAGGAACCAAGCCTTCAGAAACAGTTTCGGGATTTTTGTTTTTTGCAACATACTCTACCCACTCTTCGGGGTTATCGAAATTTCTTAAAGCGCTCGTTCCGTCCATTGAGTCACCGCTTTTCAAAAATTCGTCTTTGTAGTCTTTTATTTGTTTTGTGTATTCGGTTGTAGGTTCAATAAACTTCAAAATATACCCCCCTTTGAATTTTTTGCAGAGTTTTATATACAATGATTTAAGTGCAGTGTTTTTACTTCTTTACACGTTATTTCAACATAGCTTTTAAAATATTTGAAAATACACTTTATATTATCATAAGTTTTACCGCTGTATCAATACTCAAAACAAATATTTTATGAAAATCTAAAGTCGATTTTAGATTTTCATAAATTTCGTATATAAATTCCAAACGGAAATAGGCATTTATTCCTGTGCGGGTTTCAATTTCAGGTCGTTTTGCGGGCGGCAGGTTGCCATAAG
>DJRI01000075.1:0-381 GCA_002440045.1 Ruminococcaceae bacterium UBA6364
AACGGCTCGCACGGCAACGCCGTGCTAACGGCTACCCGCTCACTTGCCCATTATTTTCCCGATGTTTTCAAGTCTTGAAAGCGCTTCGTTAAGGGTTTCGTCCTTTTTTGCGAAGTGAACGCGGACGATGTTGTTTATATCCTCATTGAAGAAAGAACTGCCGGGAACGCACGCAACGCCGACTTCGCGAGCCATTTTTTCGCAGAAATCAACATCCGACTGACCCTTTTTAATGTAGGGCGAAATGTCGGCAAGAACGAAATACGCGCCCTGGGGGTCTGTGTAGGGAATGCCTATGCGCGAAAGGCCGTCGGTGAAAAGCTTTTTCATATGGGCATAGTGGTCGCCGAACTCTTTATAATAGCTGTCGGGCATTGTAAG
>DJRI01000075.1:459-752 GCA_002440045.1 Ruminococcaceae bacterium UBA6364
TACTGCTTGATTCTGTCCATAATATTTTTCGGCGCGGTGGCGTAGCCGAGCCTCCAGCCGGTTATTGAATAAGTCTTTGAAAGGCTTGAGCAGCTTACGGTGCGCTCCCACATTCCGGGAAGAGTCGCCATATATGTGTGCGTGTGACCTTCGTAGATTATATGTTCATAAACCTCGTCCATAATGGCATAAACGTCATATTTTTTGCAAAGGTCTGCGATAAACGTAAGCTCTTCTTTTGTGAACACCTTGCCGCTCGGGTTTGAGGGGTTGCAAATAAGAATAGCCTTTGC
>DJRI01000075.1:780-12077 GCA_002440045.1 Ruminococcaceae bacterium UBA6364
CAAAGTTGAACTCCGGCGGAACAAGCGGAACAAACACCGGCTCAACGCCCGCCATAATCGCCTGCGCCTTGTAGTTTTCAAAATAAGGTGAGAAAAGAATTATTTTGTCACCCGGATTTGTTAACGCAAAAATTGTGTCTACCATGGCTTCTGTCGAGCCGATTGTAACAACCATTTCGGTTTCGGGATCGATGTCAATCCCCATAAAGCGTTTAAGCTTTTTTGAAAGCGCCTGTCTGAAATTGGGCGCGCCCATTGTTATGGGGTATTGGTGCGGGCCGAGCGCGCTTACTTCGGCAAGCCTGTCGGTAAGCTCCTTCGGCGGGTCAAAATCGGGGAAGCCCTGCGCAAGGTTGATTGCGCCGCAGCCTATTGCTATACGCGTCATTCGGCGAATGACGGAATCTGTAAAATACTGATTTTTCCTGCTCATTTCCTGCATAATATCATATCCTTTCACTGTGCTAAGTTGTCGGCGGATTTCAAAAGACCTTTTTCGACAGCTTTTTCAAACGGAGCGTTGTCCTTGAATTTAAAAATCATATAAGCAAGCGACTCGCGGCTGCCGAAAACGGAATACATATATTCAATATCTGCGCCGTTTTCGCTGAGAATATGCAAAACCTCGTTAAGTCCGCCTGCGCGGTCGGGAACGGCAACCGCTTCGACCGTGTTTTCGGAAACGACAAAGCCCGCCTCGGATAAAATGCGAAAAGCCTTGTCGCCGTCGTCGGCAATAAGCCGCAAAACGCCGTAGTCAACCGTTTCGGCAATGTTAACGGCGCGCATATTTACGCCGTTTTTTGAAAGAATGTCGGTTATCTGCACAAGCTGACCCGTGCGGTTTTCAAGAAAGACCGAAAGCTGTTTTATCATTAAAAATCCTCCCTCAGTTAAGATTTCGTTTATCAATAACGCGTTTTGCCTTGCCCTCGCTTCTTGTAAGCGTCCTCGGAGAAACGATTCTGACTTTTGCTTTTATGCCGAGCATTGTTTTAAGAGCCGAAACAAGCTCTTTTTCTTTTTCGGCAATTTTGCCTAAGGAGTCCGAGAAATTCTCCTGAGTCATTTCAACAAGAACCTCAAGCGTGTCGGTGTTGTTCACGCGGTCGATTATTATCTGATAGTTTGCGGGATAGCCGTTTGAAAGAAGTACTTCTTCAATCTGCGACGGGAAGACGTTTACGCCCCTTATGATGAGCATATCGTCGCTTCTGCCGCCGGGCTTGTTCATTCTTATATGGGTGCATCCGCATTTGCATTTTTCGGGCTTTAAAGAGCAAATGTCTCTTGTGCGGTAGCGAATAACGGGGAACGCTTCTTTAGTAAGCGACGTGAAAACAAGCTCGCCCGTGCTGCCCTCGGGAAGCACTTCGCCCGTGTCGGGGTCGATAACTTCAACAATAAAATTATCTTCTCTTATGTGCATGCCGCTTTTTTCTTTACACTCGCACGCAACGCCCGGCCCGAGAACCTCTGAAAGGCCGTAGATGTCATAAGCGTCGATATTAAGGCCTTTTTCAATATCCTTTCGCATATTTTCCGTCCACGGCTCTGCGCCGAAAATTCCCACGCGAAGCTTAAGCTTGTCTTTAACGCCCATGTTTTCAATTTCTTCGGCAAGATAAAGCGCATAAGACGGCGTGCAGAAAAGCACGGTAACGCCGAAATCAATCATCGTCTGAATTTGAAGCGCCGTGTTGCCCGTTGACATCGGCACAACCGTCGCGCCGACCTTTTCGGCACCCGCGTGCGCGCCGAAGCCGCCCGTGAAAAGTCCGTAGCCGAACGAAACCTGAACAACGTCGTTCTTTCCTACGCCCACCGCGCGAAGCATACGCGCAATGCACTCTGCCCACATATCGAGGTCATTTTTTGTGTAGCCCACAACAATTCTTTTGCCCGTTGTGCCGGAGGAGGCGTGAACTCTCACAACATTTTCCATCAGCTCTGCAAAAAGCCCGTAGGGGTAATAATCGCGAAGGTCGTTTTTATATGAAAAGGGGAGCTTTGAAAGGTCCTCAATACCTTTTATATCGTCGGGTTTAAGCCCCATTTCATCCATTCTTTTTCTGAAGCACTCAACGCGCTCATACGAACGCTTTACCTGCTTTACAAGGCGTTCGCTCTGAAGCGCTTTAAGCTTATCTCTTTTGAGAGTGTCTATATCATTATACTGCATGTTTTCTCACCTGTCAAAATTATAGCCCAGCTCAAACGCCTTTAAATTCATTTCGGCAAATTTTTCGGGAACGGTCTTTAAAAGCGTTTTTACCCAGCTTTCATAAGGAATGTCGGTGCTTTTTGCAAGAACGCCTATAAGCACAACGTTTACTGTTTTAATGCTTCCCGCTTCTTTTGCAAGCTTTAATGCGTCGAGCGAAGTAACGCTGCACATTTCTTTTAACTTTTCTATGATGTTTTCGGGGTAATCTGCGGCGCCTGTTATAACGGGCATGGGGTTAATCTTTTGCTCGTTTACGATTATTCTGCCGCCCTTTTTAAGCCACGGCAGTGCGCGGTATGCTTCAAGCTGTTCAAACGCAAGAATAATATCCGCTTCGCCCTTGTCAATAACGGGCGAATAAACCTTATCGCCGAATTTTACATATGTAACGACGCTTCCGCCGCGCTGGCTCATTCCGTGAACCTCCGAGACTTTAACGTCAAAGCCCTCGTCAATAACGGCGTTTCCGAGAATACGGCTTGCAAGGAGGGTGCCCTGACCGCCGACGCCGACAATCATAATACTTGTTGTTTTCATAACAGTCTCACTCCTTTTTTTCAATCGCCTTAAACGGGCAAACACCTGTGCAAAGCGAGCAGCCGTTGCACTGTGTTCTGTCTATTTTAACTGCGCCCGTTTCTTTTTCTACGCTGATGGCGGGGCAGCCGAGCTTCATACAAAGCTTGCATTTTTTGCATTTTTCCGAATTGATTTCGCAGTGACCTGTGTATTTTACGGTTTTTAAGAGAGCGCACGGGCGCTGTGCGATTATAACGGAAACCTCGTTTGCCGCTGTTTCTTCTTTAACCGTTTTTTCAAAAGCCTTAACGTCGAACGGGTCAACAACCGTAACGCGGCGAACGCCGATAGCTTCGCAAAGCTTTACAAGGTCTGTGCCGACCGTCTTTTCTTTGCGGATTGTATAGCCTGTCGTGGGGTTGTCCTGGTGGCCGGTCATACCGGTGATTGAGTTGTCAAGAATTATTACGGTGTTTGCGCCCTTGTTATAAACAATATCGGTAAGCGCGGTGATGCCCGAGTGCATAAACGTCGAGTCGCCGATAACCGAAACAAGGCGCTTGTTAAATTCGCTGCCGCGAACCTTCGCCATACCGTGGGCGGCGCTGACTGACGCACCCATACAAATTGTTGTGTCTACAGAGTCAAGCGGGGCTACCGCGCCGAGCGTATAACAGCCGATGTCGCCCGAAACCGTAAGACCGAGCTTTTTAAGCACGAAAAACGTTGCTCTGTGGGGGCAGCCGGGGCAAAGCACGGGCGGACGGTTCGGAACAGCCTCTTTGGGCGCGGCGCTTTCGGGGGCAGCTTCGCCTTTTATTACTTTTCTTATCATATTGGGTGAATATTCGCCCAAAGGCGTAAAGCATTCTTTTCCGCAAACGTCAAGACCCGCTTCGCGGCAAATGCCCTCTATAAAGCCGTCAAGCTCTTCAACAACATAAACCTTTTTGCATTTTTTTGCAAAATCTTTAAGCAGCTTTGCGCTTATCGGGAAAACAAGACCGAGCTTTAAGTAATTAACGCTGTCGCCCAACGCTTCTTTTGCATATTGATAAGAAATTCCCGCGGTGATAACGCCAACTTCGCTGCCGTTCATTTCGACTGTGTTAAGCGGCGTTTTTTCGGAGTACTCTGTAAGCGCTTTTGTGCGCTCCTCCACAACGACGTGGCGCTTTATCGCCATTGCGGGCATCATAACGTTTTTCGGAACGTCTTTTTTGTAGTCTTTAAGCGGAGCTTCTTCACGGCCGCAAAGCTCCACAAGGCTTTGAGAGTGCGACACGCGCGTTGAAAGCCTTATAAAAACAGGTGTATCAAACTGCTCGCTTAAAGAAAACGCAAGCTTTGTGTATTCTTTGCATTCCGATGAGTCCGACGGCTCAAGCATGGGTATTTTTGAAGCGCGCGCATAGTGGCGCGAGTCCTGCTCGTTTTGCGAGGAGTGCATTCCGGGGTCGTCGGCAACGCAAAATACCGCGCCGCCGTTAACGCCTATGTAGCTGTCGGTAAAAACGGGGTCAGCCATAACGTTAAGACCGACGTGCTTGCAGCAGGTCATTGCCCTTGCGCCCGCAATCGCCGCGCCCACAACGGCTTCTGCCGCAACCTTTTCGTTGGGCGCCCACTCAACATAAACCTCGTTTTCGGGATATTTCGCCATACATTCGGTTATTTCGGTGCTCGGCGTTCCCGGGTATGAGGAAACGAATTTTACGCCCGCCTCATATGCGCCGCGTGCAACGGCGTCGTTGCCGAGCAAAAGTTTTTTTGTACTCATATTTTTTACCTCTTTAAGAAAATTACATTTCAATCTGCTGTGCGACTACGCTTTCGCCGCAGTATTTTTCGCGAAGCTTCGGCTTTTCGATTTTGCCGGTGGGGTTGCGCGGAATTTTGTCAAAAATTATTTTTTTCGGCCGCTTGTACCGCGGAAGAGCCGCGCAAAAGCTTTCTATTTCGCTCTGCGAGCAGCTTTCGCCGTCTTTAAGCTCTATAATTGCCGCGGGAATTTCACCGAGACGGCGGTCGGGAAGCCCTATTACGGCAACGTCTTTAATTTTTTCGTACTGTCTTAAAAAGTCCTCAATCTGAACGGGATAAAGGTTTTCGCCGCCCATAATAATAACGTCTTTTTTGCGGTCGACAAGGAAAATAAATCCGTCGTCATCCTCAACCGCCATATCTCCCGTGAAAAGCCAGCCGTCGGAAAGCACTTTTTCGGTAGCTTCGGGGTTTTTGTAATATTCAATCATAACGCCGGGGCCTTTTACCGCAAGCTCGCCTACGCAGCCGCGCTTAACGTCGCGGCGGTTTTCATCGACAATGCGCGTCTCCCAAAGATAGCCCGCTTTGCCTATTGCGCCGACCTTTTCAGTGTTGCCCACGCCAAGGTGAACGCACCCCGGCCCCAGCGACTCGCTCAAGCCGTAGTTTGTGTCGTATTCGTGATGGGGAAAGACCTTTAACCAACGCTTTATAAGGCTCGGCGGCACAGGCTGTGCGCCGATGTGCATAAGCCGCCATTGGTCAAGAAGAAAGTGGTCAAGCTTTATTTTGCCCGAATCAATATCGTCTAAAATATCCTGCACCCACGGCACAAGAAGCCAGACTATGGTGCATTTTTCTTCGGTTACGGCTCTTAAAATCCACTCGGGCTTTGTACCTCTTAAAAGAACGGCCTTGCCGCCCGTTAAAAGACTGCCGAACCAGTGCATTTTTGCGCCCGTGTGATAAAGCGGCGGAATGCACAAAAACACGTCGTCGTGCGTTTGCGAATGATGGTGCTGTTCTGTAAGGCACGACGCAACAAGTGCCGAATGCTTGTGTAAAATGGCTTTGGGAAAGCCCGTTGTGCCCGAAGAAAAGTAAATTGCCGCTTCGTCGTCGGGCGAAAGCTCCACAGGCGGAAGGCTTGAAGAACAAAAGCCTGCAAGCTTAAAGCAATTTTCGGCATAGGGCGGCTCGTTTCTTCCGACAAAAAACATTGCGCGAAGCGACACGTCGCCCTGAACGGCGTCAATACGCTCAACAAATTCGGGCCCGAAAAACAAAACCTCAACGTCGGCAAGCGAAAGGCAATATTTGATTTCGTCGGAAGAATAACGGTAGTTCATCGGAACGACAATTGCGCCCGCCTTTAAAATTCCGAAATATATCGGCAAAAATTCAAGGCAGTTCATCATAAGCACCGCTATTTTTGTGCCGCGCTTTATACCTCTGCTTAAAAGAAGATTTGCAATGCGGTTTGCCCTGCGGTCAAAATCCTTCCAGCTCATTTCGCGGCGATAGGGCGCGTCGGGGCGCGCGCCGAGAACAAGGCTCATTTCGCGCCATGTCACGGCTTTGTCGCGCTCTTCGGACGGGTTGATTTCAACAAGCGCGGTTTCGTCGCCGTAAAGACGCGCGTTTTTTTCAAGAAAATCGGTAATAACCAAAACAATTCCTCCGAACAAATAATATCAAAACAAAAGCCCTCTTCGCAAAATAATGCGAAGAGGGCGAAAAATCGCGGTACCACCTCTGTTTGCCGCCTCGGCGGCCTCACAAGACACAAAAAATATCTTTTTGCTGTAACGGGCAACCCCGTCTGCCCTTACTGAAGATTTCGGGACAGCTGCTCTAAAATGAATTCGGATAAAACTTCGCCGATTGCCTTGCACCGACCGGCAATTCTCTTGCGGCTATTTAATATCTTACTTGTTTTTGTCACTGCATTTATAGGTGTTCTTTTCATTCATAATAGCACCCAAAAAGAAAAAAGTCAACCGCTTTCGACAGTTAATACCGAAAAAGAATGTTGACTTTTCGTAATAAATATTAGTAAAATTGTAGCTTTTTTGAAATTACGTTTTAGTTTCTTCGTGTTAGCATTGTTTTCGGGCGAAAAAGGGGTCGCTTTTTAGAATGAAAGAACGGAGAATCGGTATGAAAATCAACAACAAAGGAAAAAAATCATTTATAAGAATAGTTTGCGTGCTTTTGTGCCTTGCGGCGGCGTTTTCTGTGTGCCTGGTGTTTAAGGTGTCGCCCAAAGCGCGCTATGCGCTGTCCGACAAAATAGCGCATATAGGCACGGCGGCAAAGCTTGAAAAAACAAGCGATTTGAGCTTTGAAGAGTATACGTTGGACGAGCTTAAAGAAAACACAAAGGTGACTTTTGACAATAATCTTATGCTCATAAACACAGAGCACCCGTTAGACGACAGCTATGAAACGGAAATCTGCGACTATAAAGACAGCGGCGCGCTTATGAGTACCGCGCTTTACGAGCCGTTCGAGGCGCTTTCAAACGAGGTTTTGTCGCGCTTTGACGAAACGCTTTATGTTTCAAGCTCTTACAGAACAAAAGAAGAGCAGGAAAAAATAAAAGAAGAAGAGGGCAACACCGCACAGGCAGTCGGCGCAAGCGAACATCAGGCGGGACTTGCGCTTGACGTATACGTCATGTATTATGCCGGCATGGGCTTTATAAAATCCGACGCGGGACGGTTTGTAAACGACTCGTGCAGCGATTACGGCTTTATAATCCGTTACCCCTATTACGGCGAAAAATCAACCGGCATAAGCTGGGAGCCGTGGCATATCCGCTACGTGGGAAAACCTCATTCCGAAATAATCTATAAAAATTCCATGACGCTTGAAGAATACACAGAGTCGCTCAAAGTCGGCGAGTTTTACGAATACGACGGCTATGTCATCTCGCGCCAGAACGCCGAAAAACCCATTAAGCTTCCGCAAAAATTCAAATCCGCAACAATCTCCCCCGATAACTGCGGAAATTATACGGTAACGGTTGCGATATAAGACAACAATATGATAAACTCCCCGCGAACGGTTAAATCCGCTTGCGGGGAGCGCTATTTATTTTTTGAGAAGAATTACGGTGACAATCGAGATGAGCGCCTGGAAAATGTTAAGGCGGTAAATTGTCTGGGTATTCGACCAGCCTTTGTTTTTTCTTAAATGGTCGTGAATGGGTGTTCTTACGTTTTTAAGAATGCTGATTTTAAGAAAACGCTTTAAAGAAACCTTTGCAATTCCCAAAAGACCGTCGAAAATAAATACAAGGCACAGCGGAACGGAAAGAAGCATATTGCCCGTTTTCATTATCATTATGCCAAGGAAGATGCCGATAGCGCGGCTGCCGGCGTCGCCCATCATCATACTGCTCGGCTCCGAGTTGAACCAAAGATAGGGCAAAAGCACAAAAATCATAACGACCGCCATAGAGCGCGCATCTTTATAATCCGAAACGGCGGCGCCCGCAAGCGAAATGAAAATCATAGAGTTTACGGCGAGCGAGCCGCTGTAGCCGTCGATTCCGTCGGAGCAGTTAACGGCGTTTATCATCATCCACAAAAATACCGTGCCGATTATGATGTAAACGGGAAGCGGCAAAGAAAGCTTGAGTCCGAAAAGAGAAAGCGACAAAAGCCCCGGGTTAGTCGTTGCAAAAAGCGTTGATGTAAGCGCGCATATAACAAGGTCCAAAAGCCCTTTTTTGTATTCGTTCCACGGCGTTTTTGAGCGGTCGTCAAAATAGCCCGACAGCATACTTATAAAAACGCACGCAAGATACAAAAGATTTTCGGCGTTCGGCGTTACGAAAAGCGGCGAAGAAAGGACAAACGCAATAATGAAAAGAAGCCCCGCGCCGCGGATTTTGCCTGCCGAAAGAGCGCCGTTAAAGGCAAACTCTCTGCCCTGGTCTTTGGGCAAAAATCTTCTGAAAACAAAAATCAGAAGCAGGCTTAAAATAAACGGAACGGCTATGTTTAAAACGGCAAAAAGCTTTGTCGGTAAAAAAAGCAGCATTTTTTCACATCCAATTAATTATTTGATTTTTACAGAAAAAACCGTCGCGATAAGTATACCACAAATATTATAATTTTCAATATCAACTTTTATCTTGAATTATATCCCGAAATATTTTATTATTATTTAAGACGATAAAGGGAGATGCTTTTATGGAAAGATACGCAAGATTTAACTATCAGCCGTGCCTTCCGCTTTCTTCGGACGGAAGACGTGTAACAGGCTCAAAAGAGCACGCGCAATTGTCAAAAGAGGCGGCGTGCGAGGGAACGGTGCTTCTTAAAAACGAAAACGGAGCTTTGCCTCTTAAAAACGGCAGAAAAATTGCGCTTTTCGGCAAGGCGACAATCGAATATATTAAAGGCGGCGGCGGAAGCGGCGATGTGAACTGCGCGTATATTCGCAATATTTACGACGGTTTTTCTCTTAAAGAGCGCGAGGGAAAGGTAAAAATATTTATGCCCTCAATAAAATTTTATGAGGACTACGTTAAAAAGGCAAGCAAAAACATCCCCACGCGCGAGCAGATTGAAAGAACATGGGATAAAGTAAACGCCATGGACTTTTGCAAGGAAAAGGACGACATTATTTACGACACCTTTAAGAGTATGCATGTAAAAGAGCCGTTTGTGCCGAAAGAGCTGGTTATCGAAGCTTCAAAAAACGCAGAAACAGCAATTGTAACCTTCAGCCGCTTTTCGGCGGAGGGTGTTGACAGAAGACCCACAGAGGGCGACTATTATTTAAGCGCCGAGGAAAAGCATCTTTTGGATTTGCTTTGCGAATATTTTAAAGAGACCGTCGTTGTTATAAACTCGGGCGGAGTTGTCGATTGCGAATACTTTGCCGAAAAAAGCGGCGTTTCCGCCGTGATTTATGCGTGGCAGGGCGGCATGGAGGGCGGCGCGGCGCTTGCCGATATAATCTGCGGCGACAAAAACCCCTCGGGCAAGCTTTGCGACACCGTGCCTAAATCATATTCGTTTTATGCCAACGCCGAAGAGTTTCTTACGGGCTTTGAGCATCTTGATTATTTTGACGACATCTACGTAGGCTACCGCTATTTTGAAACGGTCCCGGGCGGCAAAGAAAAGGTTCGCTATCCGTTCGGCTTCGGGCTTTCTTACACAAGCTTTTCTTTTGACGGCGTTTTGGCGGGCGAAAGCGGCGGCAAAATCACGGCGGCTGTTACCGTTAAAAATATCGGAACGCGCCCCGGAAAAGAGGTTGTTCAGCTGTATTATTCGGCGCCGCAAGGTCTTTTAAAAAAGCCCGCGCGCGAGCTTGCCGCATTTAAAAAGACAAAGCTTCTTTCACCCGGCGAAAGCGAAACGCTTGCTTTAAGCTTTGGATTGAGCGATATGGCAAGCTTTGACGACCTCGGAAAGATAAAAAAGTCCGCATATGTGCTTGAAAAGGGCGAATATCGCTTCTTTATCGGCAATTCGGTAAGAAGCGCCGAAGAGATACCTTATAAATTCGTTTGCGAAAAAGATGTAATAACAAAACAGGCGTCGGAGCTTTTAAAGCCGTTCGCGCTTTCAAAACGTATGCTTTCCGACGGCTCTTTTGAAGAATTGCCGCAGGAAAAGCCGCATTATCCCGAAGGCAGAGCGAAGCCGTTTTTACAAAAAACGCCGGAAGAAACGGTTATGTTTACGGATATTCCCGAAAAAGCTTCGCTTGAAGAATTTATAAAGCAGTTAACAGACGAAGAGCTTGTCGATTTGCTCGGCGGCCACGGCAATCAGCCTGGCGTTTGCAACACGGGCGCTTTCGGCGGCTTAAAGCGGCTTAAAATCCCCGCGGTTCCGACGGCAGACGGCCCTGCGGGCTTGCGCCTTGACGCGAACACGGGCGTTTTTACAACGGCTTGGCCGTGCGCGGCGCTTCTTGCGTGCACATTTAATACGGATTTGATTTTTAAAGTCGGCGAAGCGGGCGGCAAAGAGCTTAAAGAAAATAACCTCGGCGTGTGGCTTGCCCCCGCGATGAACATTCACAGAAACCCGCTTTGCGGCAGAAATTTTGAGTATTTTTCGGAAGACCCGCTTCTTGCCGGCAAATGCTGTGCGGCGCAGGTGCGCGGCATTCAGTCAAACAAAATAGCCGCTTCCGTAAAGCATTTTGCCTGCAACAACCGCGAATCGAACAGATTTGAATGTGATTCGCGCGTGTCGCAAAGAGCGTTGAGAGAAATATATCTGCGCGGATTTGAAATCTGCGTTAAAGAAGCCGACCCGTGGACGGTTATGTCGTCTTACAACCTTATAAACGGCAAACATACGTCCGAAAGCTATGAGCTTTTGACAAAGATGCTTCGCGAAGAGTGGGGCTTTAAGGGTATGGTAACAACGGATTGGGGCGCGCACAGCGAGCATTGTGACGACGTTCTTGCCGGCGGCGATATGAAAATGGGCGAGGGCGACCCCGAAAATCTTAAAGCCGCGCTCAATTCCGGAAAGCTTTTAAGAAGCGACCTTGAAGCGTGCGCAAAACGCGTACTGGAGCTGTTTTTGAAGTTTGAATGATTTGGCTGTTAGCTGTTAGCTACGCGGCTTCGCCGCGATTGTAACCGCGCAAATGCGCGGTGGAATCAAGGGAAACGCTTACGCGTTTCGGCGGGCGGCAGGAGTTGAAGTAAGAAGTAAAAGGTAAGAGGTAATAAGTAATTATATTCCGCACGTTGTGCGGAAAAATCAAGGAAAACGCTTCGCATTTTGGCGGGCGGCAG
>DJRI01000075.1:12115-12361 GCA_002440045.1 Ruminococcaceae bacterium UBA6364
GGGTAGCTTGTAGCTGTTAGCCGTTAGCCTTAGTGAGGGCGACTTGCGTATTATCATTTTTATATTGTTATAAAATGAACCCTGTGAATGGAATGATTTTCCGTCCACAGGGTTTTGTTGTGTAAAATATGAACCCCGTGAACAGATTTTGTCCGAATACGGGGTTATGCTATGCAAAATTTTGATTTTATATAGGTTTTTCTACGCAAAAACCTACCGTTTTTCGCGCCGATTTTCCTATCGTTC
>DJRI01000075.1:12387-16202 GCA_002440045.1 Ruminococcaceae bacterium UBA6364
GCAATCTGCCGCCCGCCAAAAACGCAAAGCGTTTTTCCGCTATATACCGCGCATTTGCGCGGTTACAATCGCGCCTTTAGCGCGCAAGCTAACAGCTAACAGCCAACGGCTACAGGCTACTCCGTAGGGGCGGCAACCTGCCGCCCGCCGGAACGCGCAAGCGTTCCCACGGCTCCCGCGCAGCGGGTATAAATTGCTAAAAGCTAACAGCCAACAGCTAACGGCTGACAACAAAACCCCGTGAATGGACAAAATATAATCCATTCACAGGGTTCTTTTTATAACAATATAAAAATGAAAAAACAAATTGACCGCCGCGCAGGCTAAAAGCTAATAGCTAACGGCTAACAGCTAACAGCTAACAGTACACCGCCACTTTTGCTTTATCCCGACCCTTTTTTGTTTCCGAAAAAGTGCCGAGCCATTTGAATTTGCCGTATCCGCGGACCGACACTGCGTCGTTTTCTTTCGGCGAAAACGACGGGCTTTCGCAAAGCCTGCCGTTGACAAAAACCTTTTTGCCCGAAACAAGCGCGGCGCTTGTGCTTCTTGAAAGATTAAAAACACCGCCTATAATCGCGTCGATTCTGGGCGAAGCGACAATAATAACGCGCTCGCTTAAATTGCCGCCCGCGTTTTCGGGAAAAACCGCGTCCGTTTCGCACGTTACGCTTGTGTGCTTTATTCTTGAAAGGTTTTCGGCGATAAAAGGCGACATCCTTTCAAGGCAAAAAACATATACGTCGCCGCCGAAAAACACAATATCGCCCAAAGCCTCGCGCTTTATGCCGAGATTCATAAGTGCGCCGAGAACGTCGCGGTGCGAAAGCTCGTCTGAAAATTTTTTGTTGAGCGGCGAAAGCTTTATGCACGAAACGGGGATTTGCGGCGCATATCCTGTTTCGCTCTCATTTCCGAAAACGGCGATTTTTCGCTCTGCGTCATCAAATCCGCCGAAAAGCGAGACGTTTTTTATTCCCGACGTGAGCAAAGCGCTTTGCTCAAAGACGTTCAAAAAATCGGTGAAAAGATAAATGCCGCGCATTTCGGCATTGTTTGAAAGCTCCTTAAAGCGTTTTATCAAGGCGGCGTCCAAAGCGTCCACATAAATCTTCCCTTCAAAAATACTGCAAATATAATATCACATTTCGCCTGAAAATCAATATCGGTGGTAATTATCAATAAATACACCGCCCGAAATCTTTGAACATTTATTTAAACATCAAAAAATTGTTAAACGGCGGGCTTTTTTGTTGCCAAAACCGGAAAATAATGATAGTATGTACTAAATAATTATTATTTCTCTTTAAGGAGCGCTTTTAATGGTAAAAGTACTTAAATTCGGAGGCAGCTCTCTTGCAGACGCCGGCCAGTTCAGAAAAGCGGCGGCGGTTATAAAGGCAGAGCCGGAGCGCAGATATGTTGTAGCGTCCGCCCCCGGTAAAAGAAGCAGCGACGACATAAAGGTTACGGATATGCTTTACGATTGCTATAAGCTTGTGAAGCAGGATAAAGATATAGACGAAGCATTTGAAAAAATCGAGGAGCGCTATAACGAAATTATAAAAGACCTTGGTTTAAAGCTTTGGTTAAAGCCCGAGTTTGACAAAATTAAAAATGCCATACTTCACCACGCCGGCAGGGATTATATCGCAAGCCGCGGCGAATATCTTAACTCAATGATTCTTGCCGACTTCATCGGCTATGACTTTATTGACGCAGAGCTTGGCATTTTCTTTACCGACAGCGGCGTCCTTGACACCGAAAAAACAAATACCGAGCTTGCAAAGCTTTTAAAGGACCACGAAAGAGCGGTTATTCCGGGCTTTTACGGCGTTATGCCCAACGGAACGATAAAGACGTTTTCGCGCGGCGGCTCAGATATTACGGGTTCTATCGTTGCAAGAGCGATAAAAGCCGATATATACGAAAACTGGACCGACGTTTCGGGAATGCTTATGGCTGACCCGCGCTGCGTTGAGTCGCCCGCCGTTATAGAAACGATAACATATGCCGAGTTAAGAGAGCTTTCTTATATGGGTGCAACCGTAATGCACGAGGACGCGATTTTCCCCGTGCGCGAAACGGGTATACCTATTAATATAAGAAACACAAACGCCCCCGAGGACAAAGGCACCATGATTGTGCCGTCGGTCGAGTCAAACAGGGTTGACACGGTTATAACGGGTGTTGCGGGCAAAAAGGGCTTTTCGGTTATCGCAATCGAAAAAGATATGATGAACTCCGAAGTCGGCTTCGGCAGAAGAGTGCTTGAGGTGCTCGAAAATCACGACCTTTGCTTTGAACATTTGCCCTCGGGAATCGACACAATGTCGGTAATTGTGAACGATGCCGATTTTCTTCCCAAAAAAGACGCCATTCTTCACGAGATTGAGCGCACAACGCGCGCCGACAGCATTACGCTCAACGGCGGGATTGCGCTTATCGCGGTTGTCGGCAGGGGCATGGCAGGCTCTATGGGCACTGCTGGCAGAGTGTTTACGGCTATCGGCAACAGCGGCGTAAACATCAGAATGATTGACCAAGGCTCGTCGGAGCTCAGCATTATAGTCGGCGTTGACGAAAATGACTACATTAAAACGCTTAACGCAATATATAAAGAATTTGTAAAGTGATTAAAAATCATCGGGAACGCTTTTGCCGCTCCCGATGATTTTGGTTTAAGATTTCAAAAAATGAGGATAATATAAAAGAGGTGTTGAAATGTACAAAATAGCGATGTTTGATACAAAACCCTATGACGAGCCGGCGTTTGTTTCGTTCGGCGAAAATGCGGGCGTAAAATTCAAGTTTTTTGAAGCAAAGCTTAACGCCGACACGGCAAAGCTTGCAAACGGATTTGACGGAGTTTGCGTTTTCGTTAACGACGACGTGAACGCATACGTTATAGAAAGACTTTACGAAGCGGGCATAAGACTGATTGTTTTGCGGTGCGCGGGCTTTAACAACGTGGACGTTAAAGCGGCTTTCGGAAAAATTCATATTTTAAGAGTGCCCGCATATTCGCCGTATGCCATAGCAGAGCACGCAATTGCCATGCTTCTTACAATTGTTCGCCGCACTCACAAGGCGTATATAAGAACAAGGGATTTCAATTTCAGCTTAAAAGACCTTGCGGGCTTCGATTTGCACGGCAAAACGGTCGGCGTTGTCGGCACGGGCAAGATAGGCAGGGTGTTTATCAATATCTGCAACGGCTTTGGAATGAACGTTTGCGCCTATGACGCATTTCCCGATGAAAAAAGCGGCATAAAATATGTTTCTCTTGACGAGCTTTTTGAAAAAAGCGACATAATTTCGCTTCACTGCCCGCTTACACCCGAAACGCATCACCTTGTCAACAGAAATACAATAAGAAAAATGAAAAAGGGCGTAATAATCATCAATACTTCGCGCGGCGCGCTTATAGATTCCGAGGCGCTCATAAGCGGAATTAAAGAGAAGAAAATAGGCGGCGCATGCCTTGACGTTTACGAGGAAGAGTCGGATATATTTTTTGAGGATTATTCTTTTCATATCGTTCAGGACGACACATTGGCAAGGCTTGTGTCTATGCCGAATGTCCTTATAACCTCGCATCAGGCGTTTTTGACAAACGAAGCGCTTTCAAATATCGCCGAAACAACCGTGAAAAATATTACGGACTTTTTTGACGGGCGCACGTCCGAAAACGAGGTCTGCTACCGATGCGAACGCAAAGAGGAGTGCAGAAAAAAGAGACGGGAGAAATGCTTTTAGCTGTTAGCTATTAGCTGTTAGCCGTTAGCCATTATACCCGCTGCGCGGGAGCCGTG
>DJRI01000076.1:0-9032 GCA_002440045.1 Ruminococcaceae bacterium UBA6364
TGCTCTTCTTAGCCTTGCCTCGGAGTACCTTTGTACGCCGTCGGGCAAGCGCTAAACGCCGAAAACGGCGTTTAGCATTCGATTAATTCATTCTGAACGTTTTTTACAAGCCCCTTTTCCGTATAAAACTGCTTTGAGGCTGTAAAAAGTTTTTACAGTCCCTATCGAATTTTAATTGAACAATAAAAAACGCCGTGTCTCGGAAATTTTCCGAAACACGGTTTTTCTTATAAAAATATTCAATCGAAGCTCAAAGCTTTTTTATATAAGGAACAACAAGCACCGCAGAAATAATGAGTGCAACAGAGTCCGCCGCGGGCGTTGCCCAGGCAACGCCCGAAAGCCCGAAAAGCGAATTGAAAACAAACATTAAAAGAACGTCAAGGCTGCCCTTTCTTAAAAGCGAAAGAATAATCGGCTGAATTTTTTTGCCCGTCGCCTGAAAAACGGTTATCGCAAAAAAGTTTAAAGCCGTTGTGGGGCACGCAAGGCAAATTATTTTTAAAAACGTTTGTCCGTAGCTTACAGTAGCGGCGTCGTTTATAAAACACGCCGTTACTGCCTTTGCGCCGAAAAACAGCGCTGTTGCCGCCGAAAGCGACACAACAAGGCACATTAAAAACAGCGCCTTTATCGAGTCGTGCATACGCTTTTGGTTGCCCGAAGAAAAGTTGTAGCCTATAAGCGGCAATGTGCCCTGGGTCATTCCCTGTGCGGCGGCAAACGCCACAAGGTCTATTTTTTTAGCTATGCCCATTCCAGCGACGGCGGCGTTTTCATAAGATGAAATTATGTTATTGAGCACCGTGTTCGAGACGGTCGCCATCATCGAAATAAAAAAGCTCGGCAGACCCACGCTTATAACCTCTTGCGGAATTTTATCGCCGAATGTGAAGTTTTTCGGCAAAAAATTCACCGCAAGAATATGTCGGTTAACGAATATGAACAAAAGGAAATAGACGGTTGCAATAACGTTTGAAATAAGCGTTGCCACAGCCGCGCCCGTTATACCCATTTTAAAAACAAAAATGAAAAGCGGGTCAAGGAGCATATTCAAAACTCCGCCGAGCGCAATGCCGAAGCTTGCCTGCTTTGAATACCCCTCGGCGCGCACAAGGTGCGAAAGCAGGGGATTCATAACCGTCGGAAGAGAACCTATTCCAACCGTCCAAAAAATATAGGAAGAAGCAAATTCCGTGGTTTCGCCGTCCGCGCCGAGCACCGGTAAAACGGCGTTTTCAAAAATCATTATCAGTACGCCGTAAAAAAGCGAGACCGCGGCGGCGCCGAAAATACAAAACGCCGAGCATCGGGCGGCTCTGTTTTTGTTTCCCGCGCCGAGCGCGCGTGAAATAAGACTTGCACCGCCTATTCCGAAAAGATTTGCGAATGCCGTAAGCAGCATAAAAAGCGGCATAGACACGGTTGCGGCGGCGACCTTCAGCGGGTCGCCGAGCCGCCCCACAAAAAATGTGTCTGCCATATTGTAGATTACGGTGATAAGCTGACTTAAAACCGTGGGCGCGGCAAGCGAAAATACCGCTTTTCTTATGGGGGCGGAAGAAAACAGAGCCTCTTTTGATAACGCTTTATTCACTCTTACCGTCCCTTTATTTGTTTTCTACTCTCAAAAATATAAGCATATCAGTTTCACCGCGGTTTGCAAATGCAAAATACGGAATAAATTTAAGTCTGACGGGCGTTTTCTTCTGAGGATATTCAAAATAAAGCTGCGAAGAGTTTTCATACCTGAAGCCGTCCGTTTCTATTGTCGGAACGCGCGGTCCGCCGTTTTTGATTATTTCGGCGTTAAGCTCCGTTGAAACCGCAAGCGAGCGAAGCGGCGCGCTGTTGTCAATGCCCTCAAGGCAATATACAAGCGGGCCGTAGCACAAAGCCGCCCTGCCGAAGCTGTTTTCAAGGCGCGGGTCAGCCGTTATAAGGCGCGGCGTCATATCGAAAAGAACCTTTATTGTGCAATTCTCTTCTTCAATGTCAAAATAAGCAAAGCCGTCTTTAATTTCGGGTGAAGCCTTTTTTGAGTTGTGAAGGAATTTTGTGTTTTTGCTCCAATCGGGTATGCGTAAGCCGAGCTTTTTGCCCTGCATACCGCTTATTTTAAATGCGACGTTGCCGTCTGCCGGGTAGGCTGTGTTTTGAATTATCGAAATGCCGTCAAACTTAGCTTCCGATTCGCAATAGTGGTGAACATATACCGTGTCGCTGTCGGCAGAATAAAGGAAGTCGCCGAACGACGCCGTAAAGCGCGTGAAGTTAGGCGGACAGCACGAGCAGTCGAACACCTCAACGCGCTCGGTTATCGGCAAATGCTGTTCCTCACAGCGATGCTCTTTAATCATTTTGCGCTCTTTAAGGTTGATTTCGAGCGGGTCCTCATAGAAAAACGATTTTCCGTCGGACGAGCACCCCGCAATAAGCGCGTTGTATATAGCGCGCTCTGCGGCGTTGTCGTACTCTGCCGAGGGCTTTATAAGCGACATTCTGCGGCAGAAAAGCGCAAAGCCTATAGCGGCGCAAGTCTCCGAATATGCAAGCTCGTTCGGCAGGTCATAAGCTTCGCTGAACGCTTCGCCTATAAGCGAGCCGCCCAAGCCGCCCGTAATATACATTTTTTTATTGACAATATCGTGAAAAACAGCGTCGCAGGCGCAAAATAGCTCTTCGTCGCCGTCTATTCTCGCAAGGTCAGCCATTGCGCTGTAAAGATAAACCGCCCTTACGCAGTGGCCGACGGCTTCGCGCATATCGCGAACGGGCATATGGCTTTGGCTGTATGCCTGGCTTATAAAATAAGGGGAGTTTTCGTCCTTTTCGCTTGTGCCGCGCGTGTTTACAAAATATCTTGCAAGGTCAAGGTATTTTTCTTTGCCTGTACATTCAGCCATTTTAACGAGAGCAAGCTCTATTTCTTCGTGGCCGGGGGTGTTAAAAGCGGCGCTGTCTTCTTTTACAAAAACGCGCTCTATGCAGTCTGCATATTTTTCCATACAGTCAAGAAGCTCTCTTTTGCCCGTTGCTTTGTAATAGGCTACCGCAGCTTCCATAAGATGCCCCGCGCAATAAAGCTCGTGATTCATACGGTTTGTAAAACGCTTGCCGGGCTCTACTACGGTGTAATAGATGTTGAAATAGCCGTCTTCCGTCTGATTTTTCTTAATAAGCGCAACCGTTTCGTCAACAATTTTTTCAAGACGCGCGTCAGGCGTTTTTGCGGTTATATATGCAACGCTTTCAATCCATTTTGCAACGTCCGAATCCCAAAAAAAGTGAGGCTTTTTTTGGTCGCCCTCTTTATAGTTGCACTTGAAAGCGTCAAATCTGCCCGTGTCTTTAAATCTTTTGTATACATTGTATACCGTAACCTCTCGGTTCGTTTTTTGGCGCTCGCCCCAAAAGCCGCCGAGAGAGATGTTTTCAAATGTAATGTCGTTCATATTTTTACCTCCGCCGTAATTATAGCAGTATTTACCACTCTTTTCAATAAAATATTGTGATTTGGCGGCAAAAAACGTCAGAAATTCGCCCTGAAAACGGCGCGTGTGAATATTTTTTGAATATATTACGGAATATGCAGAAATAATGCATTTTTCCCGTTGTTAAAAATGATAAATCGAGGTTTTTGTTTTTGTCTATTTTTAGCAAAAAAGTCGAATTTGTTTTGTAGGTATTGACAGTTTATTGCGAACAAAGTATAATCGGGAAAAATAAAGAATCGGTACCGTTATTTTTTATTTTGTTTAAAGCAATGACGCTTTAAAATATACTCCCAGAAAAGAGGATTGACTATGAAAAAAGTATTAGCACTCGTCCTCGCTCTTGCATTAGTTGTGTGCTGTTTCGCAGCATGCGGCGGCAACTCCGACGACTCCACAACAAAACCCGGTGAAAACAACGGCAATTCCGGTGCAGCTTATGACCTTTCCAAAGAGGGTGAATATTCGGGGAAAAACACAGAGTATATTATCGGTGCCACAGGCCCCCTTACAGGCGACGCTTCGTCTTACGGTATTTCCGTAAAGCAGGGCGCACAGCTCGCAGTTGACGAAATCAACGCGGCAGGCGGTCTTAACGGCGTAAACTTCAAATTCGACATTAAAGACGATAAGGCAGGCGCAACCGAAGCCGGCACAGGCTATGACGCTCTTTATGAAAGCGGCATGCAGGTAGCCCTCGGTTCTGTCACATCGGGCTCCTGCGAACAGTTTGCCGATAAAGCAGCTCAGGACGGTTTATTCTTCATTACCCCCTCGGCCTCGGCAGCTTCGATTATTGAGAGCAGCAAATACGCTTTCCGTGTTTGCTTCGGCGACCCCGACCAGGGTACTCTCGCAGCAGAAGAGCTTACTTCACAATACAAAAAAATCGGTGCTATTTACGATAACTCCGACACATATTCAACAGGCATTTACGACGCTTTTAAAGCCGAAATGGCAAAGCTTAACGTTGAGTATATCGAGCAGAGCTTTGATAAAGACAACAAGCGTGACTTCTCAACTCAGGTTGAGGCTCTTAAAGACTGCGACGTAATCTTCCTTCCGATTTATTACACCGAAGCGGGTCTTATCGCAAAAACCTGCTCGGCAAAGGGCTGCAGCGCAGTTCTTTACGGATGCGACGGTCTTGACGGCGTTAAGGACCAGATAGATTCTTCTGTCAAGAACCAGATTAAATACATCACTCCCTTTGATGTAAACAGCAGTGATGAAAAGGTAAGCGCTTTTGTTAAGGCTTACAAAGAAAAATACAATGCTTTACCCGACCAGTTCGCGGCTGACGCCTATGACGCAGTTTACATTATCTACAACGCCATGAAGAAGGCAGGCGTCAACAACGTAAAGGTTGACCCCGCAGAACTCGGCAACGCTATGATAGCAGCCGTCACGGCTTCTGACTTTTCTTATAAGGGCGTTACGGGCGAAATGACTTGGGAAACAAGCGGCGCCTGCAACAAGGTCCCCGTTATCGTTGAGCTTGGCTGATAAATTTTATTCTTAATTTCATTATCTATTTATTTATTGGTTAAAACGGCAGGGGAGGCTTTACTCTCCTGCCGCGCTTATTTTTTCTTCCCGAATGAGGAGTAGTTTTATGAGTGTTTTATTTGACGGTCTCAGCTTGGGCGCGATTTACGCTCTTATTGCATTGGGATACACAATGGTTTACGGCATTGCCAAAATGCTGAACTTTGCACACGGCGACATAATAATGGTCGGCGCATATGCTATTTTCGTTACGCTTTCTATGGGCGGTCATGTCGCCATAGCTCTTGTCGCTTCGATAGTTGTCTGCACTGTTGTCGGCATTCTTATTGAAAGAGTGGCTTATAAGCCTTTAAGGGGTGCGTCTCCGCTTGCGGTGCTTATCACGGCAATCGGCGTCAGCTATTTTCTTCAAAGCATTGCACAGCTTGTTTTCGGCGCAAAGGCGCAAAGCGTATCGTTGCCGTCTTTGGGCGCGATTGAGCTTTTCGGCACAAAAATCAGCCTGTCGTCTGTCGTCACACTTGTCGTCGGCGCAATAATAATGGCGGTGCTTACCGTTTTTGTCAAAAAGACAAAAACAGGCAGAGCCATGGTTGCCGTCTCGGAGGACAGGGGCGCCGCTCAGCTTATGGGTATTAACGTCAATAAAATAATTATGATAACATTTGCAATCGGCTCGGCTCTTGCCGCTTGCGCCAGCATTTTCTATCTTTTGCAGATTCCCACCGCAGAGCCTACGCTCGGTTCAATGCCCGGCATAAAGGCGTTTACGGCGGCTGTTATCGGCGGCATCGGCTCTATTCCCGGCGCTATGATAGGCGGCGTGCTTCTCGGCGTTATTGAAAAGGTTTGCCTTTCCGTGCCGGTGCTCGCACCCTACACCACGGCGGTTGAATTCAGTTTGCTTATTGTTATTTTGCTTGTAAGACCTATCGGCATACTCGGCAAAAAAAGAAGAGAGAAGGTGTAAGCCGTGAGCAAGACAAAGAAAAGTAAGTTTAAATTTAAAAATTACGGCGGTTACATAATGGTCGCCGCGGCGCTCATTCTTTCATTTGTTATGCAAAGAACGGGCAATCTTCCGCGCTCGCTTTCAAATCTTCTTGTTCAGGTTGCCTACAGCGTAATTCTTGCGGTTTCGCTTAACCTTGTGGTCGGCTTTTTGGGCGAGCTTTCGCTCGGTCACGCGGGCTTTATGTGCATCGGCGCATACCTCGGCGGATATGTTGCAATTCAGCTTTCTTCGGTAATCCAAAGCAAGCTTTTGGTTCTTATAATAAGTATGCTTGTCGGCGGCGTTCTTGCGGCTGTGTTCGGACTTGTAGTCGGACTTCCCGCGTTAAGGCTCAAGGGTGACTACCTTGCAATCGTAACACTCGCTTTCGGCGAAATAGTAAGAACAGTCTTTAAAAACCTTGACGGCTTCGGAAAAGCAATGGGACTCAGAACGAGCGCAATCAAGTATGACACGCGCGACAACACGTCGCTTTATATCGTTTCGTTTGTTGTTGTGCTTATCGTTCTGTTTATGATTAATAACCTCATAAGAAGCAAGCACGGCAGAGCCATTACCGCAATACGCGACAACGAAATCGCCGCAAAGGCAATGGGCATAAACGTAACGTTTTATAAGCTCTTTGTATTTGTATTTTCGGCGTTCTTTGCCGGTATTGCAGGCGTTATTTACGCACACTACGTTACGCCCGTTCAGCCGTCGTTCTTCTCATATAACTATTCTATAGAAATTCTTGTTATGGTCGTTCTCGGCGGTATGGCAAGCATAAACGGTTCCATAGTCGCCGCAACGCTTTTAACTTTTATAAACTACGAGCTTCAGGACAAGCTTCCCGGCGACCTTGCCGCGCTTAAATTCCTGATATATGCGCTTGTTCTTATAGTTGTCGTTATCTTTAACAACGCGCCCGCACTTGCGCCCATAAAAGAGCGCATTGCGCCGAGATTTATTCTTCAGCGTATGGCTGAGAAAAAGCGCAAGCCCGAAGATATTAACGACGATAAAGCCGAGTGGAGCAACGTTCCCACAAAGATTTCGATGGACGAAATTCTCTCGGTAGATATGCAGCAGGGCAAAGAGTTTGTGCCCGACAAGCCGCAAAAAGGAGGAAAGAAAGATGTCTGACGTTGTACTTAAAACAGAGAATCTCGGAATTTCCTTCGGCGGTCTTAAAGCCGTTCAGGATGTAAATATTGAGATAAAGAAGAAGCAGCTTTACGGTCTTGTCGGCCCTAACGGTGCAGGCAAAACAACCGTTTTCAATATGCTCACAGGCGTTTATCTTCCTACTCACGGCACGTTTTATTTAAACGGCGAAGAGCTTAAAGGCAAAACGCAGGAGCAGATTAATCACAAGGGAATTGCAAGAACGTTCCAGAATATACGCCTTTTCAATAATATGAGCGTTATAAGAAACGTTCTTGTCGGACTTCACAATCAGCCCGAGTTTAAATGCGGACTTTTCACAAGTATTTTCCGTCTGCCTAAGTTTTTCAAAAACGAAAAGGCAATGCGCGACAAAGCAAAAGAGATTTTAAAAATATTCGACCTTTATGACGAGCGCAACAACCTTGCATGCAACCTTCCCTACGGCAAGCAAAGAAAGCTTGAGATTGCGCGTGCTCTTGCCACCAATCCCTGCCTTTTGCTTCTTGACGAGCCTGCCGCAGGTATGAACCCGCACGAAACCGACGAGCTTATGGATATTGTAAGGCGCATAAGAGATGAATTTGATATGACGATACTTCTTATCGAGCACGATATGAAGTTCGTTTCGGGTCTTTGCGACGAGCTTACGGTGCTCAACTTCGGAACGGTCTTGGCACAGGGCAAAACAGACGAGGCTCTCAGCAACCCTGAGGTTATCAAGGCTTATATCGGCGAGTAAGGAGGAGTTTATATGGCGTTATTGGAAGTAAAAGACCTTCAGGTTTATTACGGCGTTATCCGTGCTCTTAAAGGAATAAGCTTTAAAGTCTCGGAGGGCGAAATTGTTTCGCTTATCGGCGCTAACGGCGCAGGAAAGACCACAACAATGCAAAGCATTATGGGTCTTATACCGATAAAAAGCGGTTCTGTCGTTTACGACGGCAAAGAGATTAATAAAATTCCCGGACACAAGCTTGTCGGAATGGGCATGAGCCAGGTTCCCGAGGGCAGACGTGTTTTTCAGGAGCTTACCGTTTACGAAAATCTGCTTTTGGGCGCGTATACGCAAAGCGACAAAAAGAAAATTAAAGAAGATATAGACGAGATATGCACGCGCTTCCCGCGTCTCGGCGAAAGAAAATCGCAGATAGCGGGCACGCTTTCGGGCGGCGAGCAGCAGATGCTTGCCATGGGCAGAGCTATGATGAGCCACCCAAAGCTTTTGATGCTTGACGAGCCGTCTATGGGACTTTCGCCGTTGCTTGTTGACCAGGTGTTTGATATTATCAAAGACTATCACAAGGCGGGCACAACAATTTTGCTTGTTGAACAAAACGCAAAAAAAGCGCTTTCTATTTCAGACAGAGCATATGTTCTTGAAACGGGCAAAATCACCGCAGAAGGCAAAGCTGACGAGCTTCTTAACAACGAAGAGATTGTTAAAGCATATCTCGGTGGCTGATAAATTAAAAATACTTCGCAAAAAACCGTCTTTTGATGTTTTTTTGCGAAATTTTTTTGGAAAATTTTGAAAAAAGTTCAACAAACTTTTTCGTAACCTATTTTTAATAAATTCTGTTTTTCGTCATAATGCCGTAATAATTGCAAGTTTATTTGTGCATAATAGCCAAAAACAATCGGGCGGACTCGTTGGTTTTATTCAACTCTTAATAAACCGCCGCAAAAGCATTTTCGTCATTTTGCACAAACGAGCTGTTAGCTGTTAGCCGTTAGCCGTTAGCGCGCGGCGTTGCCGCTTGAGCCGCCGGCTATTAGCTGTTAGCCGTTAGCCCGAGTGGCGGTCAGCTTGTTTTTTCATTTTTACATCGCCGTTCCCTTTATGTTTCGTAGGGGCGGCAATCTGC
>DJRI01000076.1:9148-15165 GCA_002440045.1 Ruminococcaceae bacterium UBA6364
GCTAAAAGCTAACAGCTAACAGCTAACAGCTAACAGCTCGCACGGCTCCGCCGCACGTCGCGCCCGCGCGACATTATATATACAAAAAATCTCAAAATTATTTTAAAAAATCCCTTGACAAGCGCGGCGATATATACTATCATAAAATCGACCATAAGGTTGGGGCAGTGGGGCAAGTGCACCCTGTTTTGGGTGCCGGTCAATGCCGCCTGTCCTTCAAGATGTGTGGGCGCTTGGTGCACAAGGCGTTGCTCAAAGGCAGCGGTTGTGTCCCCGGTTTCGGGTCCGGCAAAACGGTTGAGTTGTCTCCGGGTTTTGCCGAAAAAACGCTCACCGCAATGCGCTTTGAGCAATTCGGCGCTGTGCATCTTGCAAGCTTTTCCGGGTTATCCCGGGCGGCTCTGCCCACGGTTACTTTAAAAACCGGGCGGCGCTTTACGCATTTTGCGTTCGGCGTCTCTTCGGAATATTCAAGAAAGGGGGAATGCGTGACGGTGATGATTTCCGCTGCGCGGCAGTGCGTACACGCGGCGGTGTTACCGGCGACGCACGAAAACATATTTTTGTATTGGCGTACTTAAAATATGGAGGTAAAAACTTTTATGAAACAATCAAAAAAATTGTTAAGTCTTGTGCTTGCAGTTGTTATGATGTTTGGCGTATTTTCGGTCGGCGTAAGTGCCTTGACCCCCACAGCCGCCACACAGGTTAAGTATAACAGCATCGACGAGGCGGAGCTTACCGCCGAACAGGTTGCAGGCATAATCAACGACATTCTTGATGAAGTTCTTGCAGGCGTTAACCTTGACGTTTCCGCTGCAGGACTTGTAATCAAGGACGTTGACACCACACTTGAAACTCTTGAGGGCATTAAAACGCTTGCAAACCTTGCGGGCGAAGACGTTGCCAAGCTTGATGTCAGCGCTGTTAAAGGCGTCAGAAGAAGCAGCGGCGACCTTAAAGTCCTCAAAGCTTTGCTTGAGTTCCTTGCTGACAACGTTGGCGCAGGTGCGAACCTTCAGAAGGTTCTCATCGGCGGTATCGGCAAAACCAGCACAAGCTCACAGCTCGGTGTCGGCGGCATTCTTTGGGACGGTAAAGTTATCGGCATAAGCCTTGGCTTCAGCCTTAAAGAGATTGTCGAAGGCGACGAGATTATCAAGGGTTCGGGTTATACCCTTAACGGTCTTCTCAAAGACGTTCCCGGCTTCCTCAAATATGAGCTTTTCGAGATGCTCCTTAAAGGCTCCTTTGCTTATACCAAAGATAAGGTAGTTGACGGCGTTACATATCCCAACGGCGACAACAAGACCTATCAGGAATCCGGCACAAGCTCACTCAGCCTTGACGCATTTGCGAACACAGCTGTTTATAACCTTCTTACAACTCCTCAGAGCTATAAGTATGAAGGCGAAGGCGAAGGCGCTTACAAGGTTTGGGATGCAAACTCAATCGTTTCAAAGTCTTTTGCAGCACTTGACCCCGAAACGGCAAAAGCACTTGTTAACGTTAACACCAATTCTCTTTTGGGAATCCTTGATAACGTTATCAACCTTGCTTATGATGAGTTCGGTCCCACCGTTCTTAACAACGACGCTAAAAAGCTTCTTATGGAAGCAACCGGCGTTGACTTCATTAAGCTTGACAACGAAAAGGATGCAAGCCTTATAGCAACTATTAAAGCTGCTCCCGATTATGTTGACGTAGCAACCGCTTCTGACGTATCTTCCGTAAAGAATTATCTTTGCAACGCTCAGATGTGGAAAGTCGGCGGCGTTTGGTACTTCCGTGACAACGTTAACGTTGTTCAGCGCGATGCCGACGGCAATGCTCTTCTTGATGCAGACGGCAACGAAATCGTTTCTAAAGAAGACCGCTTCTTCAAGGCTAACGTTTCCGGCGCAAACGAATTCTATGATATCGTAAATTGGGATTATAAATTCGTTCCCGGCGACATTGACCTTAAGGCAATGATTTCTCAGTACGGCTCTCTCTTCGGCAGCCTTAACTCGCTCCTTTACAAGATTCTTGTAAAAGCGGTTAACTCCGACGTTCTCGATGTTAACACTGTTTGGGCAGACGGCGACAACAGCCACATCAACGCAAACCTTCTTAACACCGCAAAGTATGTTCTTAAGAACTACACCCGCCGCATCTTCGGCAAAAACAGCGAGTTTGTTGACGCAGCCAACGGCTACAAGGCAACAGCTGCATTTGCACAGAAGGTTGATTCTTCAAGCCTTATTGAGCTTGTAGAGTACATCGGCCTTCCCTTCTTCGGCGACGCTATGCCTCAGCTTATTCTTCCCGCTGACGGTCTTGGCAGCGATAACGAAGCAAAGCTCGTTAAATTCGGCGTTTCTGTTATCCGTGAGTTCTTAACCGACATCACTCCCGATGTCAACTATGACTCATACATTTATACTGACCTCGGAACAGGCAGCAGAAAGTATGCAAACCACACCGCAGACGAGTGGATTAACGTTCTTCTCAATATGGGTATGGATGTTGCTTTCGAAGAGCTCAGAAACATCACAAACTTCACAGCAGAGACTCCTGCTCAGGGCATCACTCTTGAACGTTGGCAGGGAATGCTCGATACTATCATCCTTTGGGCTGTAGAATATGTCGGCACAGGTTCTTCAAGTGTCCTCAACGGCTTCGACCCGAACAAGATAGCTTCTATCGAAGGTCCCTTCAACAAGCTTTCATACATTCTTAATACCCTTCTTCCTCTCGGATTTATTTCGGGTTGCGAGACTGAAAGCTATGCATTCGACGTTCAGGCGTTCTATGACCGTGTTCTTATGCCTCTTGTAAAAGAATTTGATATTGAAGCGGTTCTTTCACTCTTCGGCAGAAGCAACACACACTACAATTTCCTTAAAGATAAAAATGTTGTAACAGCAGTTCTCGACCTTCTTAACAGCGTTCTTTCTCTTGTAACGGGCAACAAACTTCTTGCAAATACAAGCAGCCTTAACGCAGCTATTACAGGTCCCAACCTTGCAACACTTCTTACAAACCTCTTAAAGGGAATTAACAACAGAAGAGACGGTCTTCTTGACAACGCTCTTCCCGTTGTTGCAATCTTCATTTCCGATTGGGGCGGCGAGCAGGCTATTTCTACTCCCAAGGCTTCTGTTTCGGATACTTACGTTGGTTCCAATAACGGTTCCGTAAGCGGCAAATTCAAAATCTCCGGCAGCACAAAGGGTATGTGGAGAAGCTATGTTGACGCTTCGGGCACACGTCAGTATGATAAACAGTATTCATACGAAATCACCCGTGCAACATTTGCAGACCTTGAGGGCAACGCTCTTTCCAACTGGTCCGTTTCTAACCTTGCCTGCAAGCTCGGCGAAACAAGCGGAGCTGTTAAAGAGCAGGAAGTTACTCTTAACGGTACGGGTATCCCGGTCGGCGGTCAGATAGTTACCATGAAAATCTTCTACAAGGTTCTTGATGAAGACGGTAACCAGCTCGGCGGTCAGGAATTCTCAATCGATAAGACTTTCTTTGCAGCTTACGGCGCAGAAAGCACGAATGAGTCCACGGTATTCCGTTCAGAGCGTAAGAAATATGCAAGCACCAGCTGGGAGGAAATCCACGCTTTCTCACCCTACTTTGTAAACATCAGCGGCGATGTTGCCGGCACACTCGGCTCACTTACCGCTTACTATGCAAAGGGCGAAAAGAAACTCAGCACACCTGCAAGACTTCAGGTTGTTATTAAAGCAGGCGAAACCCACGGCATCTCGATTCCGGTAACCGACTTGCAAAACAGTGAGCAGACTGTCGAAAATGATGATTCGTACAGAACTTATTATTCGGTTTCAGATGCAACTGCACTTTCAAACACTGCTTCCGGCAGCGTTGCTACATGGACTATTTCCGGTAAGACATCTTACACAACGAAGACCAACTCTCCTCTTAATGTAAAGATGTATCTCTATAACGGCGCAGAGCGTGACGCTCTCAAGAGAGATGTTCAGGACGAACTCAAGATGGCTCGTAAGGCATATGAGTATGACTCAGCTGCTTGGGAAGCATACATGGGCGCTCTTAAGGCTGCGTTTGCTTCTGCTTACACATCCGACAACGCTATGAGATCAACCGTAAATATGGACTATAACGGTCTTAAGGCTGCTCTTGCTGACGCTGTTACCGCTCTTGAAGCTGCAAAGCTTGAGAATCCCACAGTTCCCGAGGACGGCGCAGTTGATAACACAGCTGCTATCGCAGACCTCAAAGCAACCGTAAAAGCATATGAGGACGCTCGCACAAAGGGCTATACCGATTATTTGCTTTACCGTTGGGACAGATATGTAAACTGGAGAAACAAAGCTAACGATTACATCAACCGTGCTGCTGCCGTTTCTGCAGGCTCTGCCGAAACGCAGAAATTCCCCTATGCAAATCTTAAAGCTTCCGAGGTTAAAAAGCTTGCCGCTTTGACTTCTTATGAAGCTTACATCAACGCTCTTCTTGTCAATATGACAGAGGAAGAAGCAGCTGCTGCTCTTGCCGAGTACAACAACGGCATTAAGAGTCTCAACAGCGTTTCGGGTCTTGACATAGCTCAGGCTAAGAACATGTACAACCGTTCAACCGCAAGACTTATCGAGCGTTACAACGGCACCAAGCAGACATATTACCTCCAGATGGAAATTGCTGACGCTACTGCCGCAATCACATCAAAGGGTAACTACACCGACAAGAGCTGGGCAAGATATACTGCCGCTCTTCAGGCTGCACAGGCTGCTCTTAATGCAAACGAGTCTCAGGTTCAGATGTTCGACGCTAAGTATGAACTTCAGGTTGCACGCAACGAACTCAGAACAGAAGAAGCCGACGATACCGAGCTTAAGGCTCTTATCGCTCAGGCACAGGCTGCTCTTGCAGGCGCTGCTGCTTATGACAACACCAATGCCGAATTCGGTGCAGTTCTTGCTGCTCTCGGCATGGCAAACGTAACAGACGCTGACGGCAACTCTGTTGACCTCTTCCCGAACGGCGCTCTCAATATCGTAGACAAATCTTATGATGTTGACGACCAGCGCAAGTATGACCGCGCTGCCGATGCTCTTCGTGCTGCTCTTGCAAAACTCACCTTCAAGGGTGCAACTGTTGCAGGCGCTGCCGAAACAGAGGTTGGTACGGACGAAGACGGCAATGCAGTAACCGTTAAGGCTGCTGTTATCGACCAGAAACTTGCAGCTGATGCTGTTAAGGGTCTCTTCACACTCGCTGCTGCAGATGACAAGGTTGTTTCCTTGAACGGCACTTATGCTCTTTCGGGCGACGACACTGCTATCTACACCGGCACAGGCTCAACTCTCACATTCGTTAAGACAGTTAACGGCGTAGCCCTTCCTGTTTACACCCTCAGCCTTGTTGTTAAGGGCGACGTAAACGGCGACGGCGTTGTTGACGCTCTCGACGCTATGGCAGTTGAACTTGCAGCTAATAACAACGCTTCTCTCAACGGTCTCTTCTTCGCGGCAGGCGACGTTACTAACGACGGCGCTATCGCAGTTGCTGACTATGCAGCGGTTGTTAACACAGCTGTAAGAGGTTAAGTTAAGCAATTTATTCCTTCTTTTAAAGCACGGCGTGCTTCGGGGGGCGCCCCAAAGCACAAACCGACTTTGAATTGAAAAGCTCCGCCCCCTCCTTTTCGGAGGGGACGGGGAACGAATAAAACCGTATATATATAAATAGTATAGCCATTAGCTACTAGCCACTAGCCACTAGCCACTAGCCATTAGCCATTAGCCATTAGTTACTAGCTAAAAGCTAACAGCTTCGCGGCGCAGCCGCGCCTACCTCCTTTCGAAAGGAGGGGGACCGTTCGCTTGCGAACGGTGGAGGATTCTTTACCGCGTAAGCGGTTTACAATCCGTGCCGAAGGCACCCGACAGCTAACAGCTAACAGCTGAAAAGCACGGCTCCCGCGACGGAATAAGCCCGTAGGGGCGGCAACCTGCCGCCCGCCGGAACGCGTAAGCGTTCCC
>DJRI01000070.1:0-651 GCA_002440045.1 Ruminococcaceae bacterium UBA6364
TACTGATTACGATAACGCCGACAAGCTTGTAAACGACGCGGATATAATTCTTACGGGAACGGTTAAAAACATTTCTTTTAAGCTTTTTGATGAAGCGATGAAAAAAGAAATCAAAAACACCGCCTCAAAAAAAGAGTCTCTGCTGTGCACAGTTTATACGGTCGAAGTGAAAAACGTTCTTAAAGGGAAAGCCGACGGCGCGGTTGATATTGTCGTAAAAGGCGGCATTCCCGATAAATATGAAAAAGAACAGCTTGAAGCGCTCGGCGAAAAGCCCGACAAAACTGTTTATTATTCAACCGGCACGCCGATTCTTGACACGGACAAAAGATATATGCTTGTTTTAAGCAAGAAAAACGGCAGGCTGACATTAATTGATTCTTTTTACTCGGTATATCCGCTTATGTATCCGTTCGGCAATATGCCCGATATGCCGCCGCTTTCGCCGGGCGACATAGCCGCCGCATGCGGTGAAGAAAGCGAAAAAGCATTTTGGGCGCAATGGCAGAACGATAACCCTAACTGGCGCCAAAGAGACGATGCAAAAGAGCTTTCAAAAATAATCGGGTAATACAGCCGCTGGCTGTTAGCGCGCGGCTTCGCCGCGAATTTTAATCCGCGCTAAGCGCGGAAATGTTAAGGGGAACGCTT
>DJRI01000070.1:694-934 GCA_002440045.1 Ruminococcaceae bacterium UBA6364
CCCTACGGGAAATATGGGGAAATCGGTGCGGAAAACGATAAGCTTTTGCGTGAAAATACCTATATAAAAATCAAATTTCTATAAAACAAAACCCCCGTATTCGGACAAAAATCCGTTCACGGGGATGTTTTATATCGACATAAATAAAACCCTGCAAACGGAAAATATATCCGTTCACAGGGTTCATTTTATTATAATGTAAAAATGATAAAACGCGGTTTTTGTTTTCACTTCGTAGGG
>DJRI01000070.1:957-1141 GCA_002440045.1 Ruminococcaceae bacterium UBA6364
AACGCGTAAGCGTTTCCCTTAATTCCACCGCGCATTGCGCGGTTACAATCGCGGCAACGCCGTGCGTTAACGGTTGACAACAAAACCCTGTGAACGGACAAAGTTCAATCCGCTCACAGGGTTCGTTTTATTATAATGTAAAAATGATAAAACGCGGTTTTGGGTTTTCACTTCGTAGGGGCGG
>DJRI01000070.1:1165-3947 GCA_002440045.1 Ruminococcaceae bacterium UBA6364
AAAATGCGAAGCATTTTCCTTATAAATTCCCGCACAACGTGCGGATTATAATCACTTATTACCTCTTACATTTTACTTCTTACTTCAAACTCTGCCGCCCGCAAAAACGGCAACGCCGTTTTCCTTAATACTTCCGCACAACGTGCGGAATATAATCCGCGGCGAAGCCGCGTAGCTAACAGCTAATAGCTACCGGCTAACAGCTATTCTCATCCCGCCGTTAAACCCTCAAAAATCTTTGTGCCTTTCTTTTTAAGCCACACAAAAACAACCGCAAAAAGTGCAAAGAGAATCGCCGCCGCGGCAAGTGCGAACACCGCGCCGTTTTGCCTTCCGAAAAATATTACCGGTAAGATGAACAAAACGCAATACACCCACCCGAGAATCATTGAAATAAACACCGCGCCGCTTTGTTTTATCGGCACAATTTCGTTTGTCCATGTAAGGTTTGGCATTTTAAGCCCCAAAGCAAGTCCGCTTGCGGCGTCAAAGAGCGTAAACGCAACTACGGCAAGCGACGAAAAAAGTGATGCCGCGGGCGAAGCCTTTACGCCGACTGCCATACACAGCGCGCAAAACAGCGCGGGCACGGCGGTTAAAATGAGCTGCAAATTAAGTTTTGCTTTTAAAACGTCAAACGTGTTTACGGGAAGCGACTGCAAGCACCAAAGCGTTTTGCCTTCAAGCGATACCGACGGTGCGGCGGTGATGTTCAATGAAGCCACCGCGCAAATAAGAGCGGAAAAAAGCGCGCATACGCTGTCGGCATTCATCTCAAAAATTTCACAAAGAGCAGCTGAAATATCAGGGCCTTTAAAAAGCAAAGCTATTCCGCCGACGGCAAGAAAAAGCGTGCCGAGCCCGCAGTTGAGCATATATGCCGCGCTTGAAGTGAAGCGCGAAAGCTCTTTAAAAAACAACGCGCTTTTGGCACTGCGCCCCTTAAAGCTCACCTTTTTCGATTTCGAGTCAGACTCTACACCCGAAGCCGCCGCAAGCTTTAAAAAGCTCTTTGACATAACCGCCGCAACCGCAAAAAACAGCACTGCCGCAACTGCGGTTACTGCAACAAGCGGCAAAATGTCGCCCTCGGCGGCTCTGCCGAAAACGTATATGGGATAAGCGCTGTCTTTAATCTTTCCGCCCCAGACAGCGGCGTTTGCGATAAGCGTGCTTATAAGCGTTTGCGCCCTGAAATAAAAGAAGTAATATGCGCCGAAAAACAGCAGTGAAACAATAACCGTAATAAAGCTTTTGTTTTTGAGCTTAAGGCTGATTTTTGCAACAAGCCAGCCGAGCACGCACGAAAGCGTGAGCACAAAAACCGAAATAAGCAAAACAAACATAATGCCGCCGAAAAGCGTCGCGGCAGAGGCTCTCACCGAAAACCAATAAACAACAACCGCAGGGAGCGACACAACGCCCGAGTACATAAGGCCCATTAAATAGACCGATAAAAGGCGCGAGGCGAGAATATATTTTGGCGGAATCGGCATAGAAAGCAAAAGGTCGTTGTCTTTTCCGAGATAAAGCCCGGAATATGTGTTAAAAACACTGCCGAACACGCCGAGAAAGATTGAAAGCAGTCCCAATATTGCAAAATACAGCCACGAAACGCCGGCAGACGCCAAAGCAGAACACATACTCCGCGCCAAAAACGTAAATATTCCGCCGAGAAGCCCGACCATCAAAAACACATAAAGCACAATATAAAGCGCTATCGACGTTTTTGAACGCGCCCTGTTCTTTTTTGCGTCATAAAAATAACTGCGGAATATTTCTGTCAGCTGCTTTTTTAAAAGCGTCTTCAGCATATGTCTCCCTCCGATTCAAGGAACGCCTCTTCAAGAGTGTCGTCGCCCTTAACTTCGTCGACCGTGCCCGAGCGAATAAGCTTTCCGCCTTTTATTATGGCAACCTTGTCGCACAGCTTTTCGGCTACTTCAAGAACGTGCGTCGAAAAGAATATTGCGCCGCCGTCAAGGCATTTTTCGCGCATCATACCTTTTAATGTGTGCGCCGCCTTCGGATCAAGACCGACAAAAGGTTCGTCCATAATAATAAGCTTCGGGTCGTGAAGCCACGCCGCAATCACGGCAAGCTTTTGCTTCATTCCGTGCGAATACGAAGCGACTGCCTTTGAAAGGTCGTTTTTAATTTCAAATGCGTCGGCATATTTTTCAATGCGCTCGCGGCGCGAACCGTCGTCGATGCCGAAAATATCTGCAATAAAATTCAGGTATTTAATGCCCGTCATATACTCATAAAGGTCGGGATTGTCGGGTATATATGCAAGCATTTTTTTACACTCAAGCGGATTTTCTTTGACAGAAACGCCGTTGATTTCAATTTCGCCGCCGTCAAACGGCAATATCCCGACGGCGCATTTAAGGGTCGTTGTTTTGCCCGCGCCGTTGTGCCCGATAAAACCGTAAATTTCACCGGGAGCTATGTGAAGCGAAAGATTGTCTACGGCAAGCTTTTCACCGTATTTTTTCGTTAAGCCGTCTATTTTAAGCAAGTTAATCTCTCCTTTTGAACAATCCGCACACGTTCGGTTACGCGCGTTATAGATTGAACAATATATATCGCCGCCATTTTAACACCTATTTTCCTTTTTGTCAATACAGCACATAAGACTTCTCAAATATTTTTATACGGCTTCGCAAATGTTTTTTGTATACGTATGACTTCGCAAATACTTTTTACGTATGACTTCGCGAATTCTTTTTATATGTCTTCGCGAATATTTAGTCCCACCTAAACCAACAATACCCCCGCG
>DJRI01000070.1:3978-6703 GCA_002440045.1 Ruminococcaceae bacterium UBA6364
CGCGGGGGTATTGTTGGTTTAGCGTTGTAAATTCGGCGGCTGACCGTAGGTTCCGACAATTGAAACTTTCGCAAAAAAGCAGAAGCGTCGGCGGTTATCGACATGCGGCGGGGTGACCGCTTCCGCAAATGTGAATAGATATTTGCGGATTTCTTCTGTTGTTGCCGCAAAAGCGAATATGTTGTAACGGTAAAATCAAGTATCGAAACCGACGGTCAGCCGCCGAATTTGCCGCCGCCCTTATACGGTGCACTGTACAAATGGCGGGGGTACGGTTTTTCTTATAACGAAAATGCCGTTGACCGTAAAAACTTAAAAAACAATCTGCAACTTTGGGCATAAGGGAATCGAACCGATACGACTCTCTTAGCCTAACTTTATCCCATTTGAAAAAAATGTAAATACACTTTGCACGAAATGCACGAAAACCGCACCGAAATGCAATTTCGGGCGGTCGGCATTTTTTAAAAATCCTCGGCTTTTGTCAATTTTCACAGTAAAGCGGCAAGAAAATTTTGCATAATTCTTATTGAATAAAAGGCAATTTGTGTTATACTTATTATGTAAATTATGCCGAGGTGCAAGCCGCGGCTGAAAGGAATGGTATTTTTTATGGCAGAAAACAGATATATCGGGGATTATCCCGTTATCGGTATTCGTCCCATTATTGACGGCAGACGCGGCCCGCTTAAGGTCAGGGAATCGCTCGAAGAGCAGACCATGAACATGGCGAAATCCGCCGCAAAGCTTTTCACGGAGAACCTCAGATATTCAAACGGCGAGCCCGTTAAGGTTGTTATTTCGAGCACCTCTATCGGCAGAGTCGCAGAGGCGGCGCAGTGTGCCGACGAATTCAGAAAAGCGGGCGTAGCCATTACGCTTTCGGTTACTCCCTGCTGGTGCTACGGCTCGGAGACTATGGATATGGATCCCACGACGATAAAAGGCGTTTGGGGCTTTAACGCGACAGAGCGCCCCGGCGCGGTTTATCTTGCGGCTGTTCTTGCGGCTCACGCGCAAAAGGGTCTTCCCGCATTCGGCATTTACGGCCACGACGTTCAGGAGGCTGACGACACCACAATCCCCGCAGACGTTGAAGAAAAGCTTCTTCGCTTTGCAAGAGCCGCTGTTGCCGCCGCCACAATGAGAGGCAAATCATATCTTCAGATTGGCTCTATTTGCATGGGTATTGCCGGTTCTTCAATCGACACCGACTTTATCGAGGAATATCTCGGCATGCGCGTTGAGTCTGTTGACGAGGTTGAAATTCTTCGCCGTATGGAAGAAAATATTTATGACGAAGAAGAATACAAAAGAGCCTATGCATGGGTTAAAGAGCACTGCAAAGAGGGCTTTGACAAAAACCCCGACTTTGTAAGAAAGAGCGACGAGCAGAAAGAAAAAGACTGGCAGTTTACGGTCAAGATGATGTGCATTATCAAAGACCTTATGAACGGCAACAAGAATCTTCCCGAGGGCAGAGAGGAAGAGGCCGTCGGCCACAACGCCATAGCGGCGGGCTTCCAGGGTCAGAGACAGTGGACAGACCACTATCCGAACGCCGACTTTGCCGAAGCTATGCTTAACACCTCGTTTGACTGGAACGGCACGCGCGAGCCTTATGTTCTTGCGACCGAAAACGACACATTAAACGGCCTCGGAATGCTCTTTATGAAGCTTCTTACAAACAAGCCGCAGATGTTTGCCGACGTTCGTACATATTGGAGCCCCGAAGCCACAAAGCGCGTAACAGGCTATGAGCTTGAAGGCGTTGCAAAAGAGGGCAAAGGCTTTATTCATCTTATAAACTCCGGCGCTTGCTGCCTTGACGCTTGCGGCGAAATGAAAGACGAAAACGGCAACGGCGTTATGAAAGAATGGTATAACGTAACAGAGGACGACAAGAAAAAGATTCTTGAAGCCACCACTTGGTGCCCTGCCGACAACGGATATTTCCGCGGCGGCGGATTCTCGGGCAGATTCCTTACGAGAGCCGAAATGCCCGCAACCATGATAAGACTTAACCTTGTTAAAGGCTTAGGGCCGACGCTTCAGATTTGCGAGGGCTATACCGTTAACCTTCCCGATGAGGTTTCAGACAAGCTTTGGAAGCGCACCGACTACACATGGCCCTGCACATGGTTTACACCCATTCTTAACGGCAAGGGTGCTTTCACAAGCGCTTATGACGTAATGAACCACTGGGGCGCAAACCACGGCGCAATCTCCTACGGCCACATCGGCGCAGACCTCATTACGCTTTGCTCAATGCTTCGTATACCCGTTTCTCTTCACAATGTTCCCGAAGAGAAAATCTTCCGTCCCGCTTGCTGGAACGCATTCGGCACGCAGGATAAAGAGGGCGCAGACTTCAGAGCATGCGCGGCATACGGCCCGTTGTACAAATAAGCCGTTAGCTGTTAGCTATTAGCCGTTAGCCTGAGTGGCAGTAACTTGTATATTTTCATTTTTATATTGTTATAAAATGAACCCTGTGAATGAAATGTTTTTTCTTTCACGGGGTTTTATTATCAGCCGTTAGCCGTTGGCCGTTAGCGCGGCGATGCCGCACGAGCCGTTAGCCACTAGCTGTTAGCCATTATACCCGCTTGCGCGGGAGCCGTGGGAACGCTTACGCGTTCTGGCGGGCGGCAGATTGCCATAAAAGCCGTTGGCTATTAGCTGTTAGCCATTATACCCGCTTGCGCGGGAGCCGTGGGAACGC
>DJRI01000070.1:6834-10323 GCA_002440045.1 Ruminococcaceae bacterium UBA6364
ATTTGTGTCGATATAAAACATCCCCGTGAATGGATTTTGTCCAAACACAGGGCTTTGTTGTGAAAAAATATTTGAATATTTTATGCCGTTTTCAATTCTTTTTTTCGCAAAAACTTCGCATTTTCTGCACCGATTTTCCTATCGTCCCCGTAGGGGCGGCAACCTGCCGCCCGCCAAAATGCGTAGCATTTTCCTATATTTTTCCGCACAACGTGCGGATTATAATCGCGGCGAAGCCGCGCAACGGCTAATTATTGAAAACAATATAAAAATGATAATATGCAAGTCACCGCCACGCGCACTAAAAGCCAATTGCTAACGGCTCGTGCGGCGGTGTCGCACACTAAGCAATAGCTGATTAATTACGAATGCAAATATTAACGATGAGATTTTTGTCAGATTATTCAGGTTATTGCAGTTATCACATTCATATTATCAAGATGATTTGTGCTATATAATGGGTAACACACTGTCAAGATTTGTGCTTGTCAATTAATCAATGATTGCCTAACAGCCACGATTTAATAGTTGTGTGCAAAAAACAAATTGTTTAATACGAATTATAAAATATCAATAAATCAATAAAATACTTGACAAACGGAAAATTATATGTTATTTTTGAATTAGAAAAGCGAAAGGATGTGATTCCGATGTGCATTTTAAACTTTTTCTGTGCAGCGGCGCTTTGTTCTTTTGCTTGGGGAAGTTAAGGGAAAAATAGAAACCTATGCTTTTAGAACACGCGCTCTGCCGAGAACGCGTGTTTTTTATATTTAACGCTTAAATAATAATCGAGGTGACACATATGCAAAAAAACAGAATTAAAATTATATCCATCTTCTTATCTTTCATAACTATAATTTTTTGTGGTTTCGGATTACAGGTATATGCATCAGATTTTGAACCGGAGCTTTTTTTATGAAACTACCGGCACAGCCGGATTGAATGCAGGCGAACTAACCACAGCGCAACTTAAAAATATGCAAGTAGCAGAAAAAGATGTGCCAGAAGTAATAGGAATAAAAGCTGCCGAAACAAGTAAACTTGCCAATAGATTGCGGGAACAAAAGATGATTTATATACACTTATTTATCAAAATCAAAATGGCGATAACACGATGTTTTGCTTTTCATATCCTGTGAAATATATAGACGAGAATGGAACCGTAAAGGATAAAAGCACAAAAATATCGGCGACAAGCCACAGAGAAAATTATTCGTTTGTTTCAGCTGATAACGATATTGTTACCTATTTTCCCACTTTGCTTACAAGCGAAACGCCCTTATCGCTTGAAAAAGACGATGTTTCTATAACAATGTACCCTATTAATGTTAAAAGCCAATTAAAATCAATTACAGGGGTAAACAATATTGCTAAAGCAAGTAATATTAACGAATCAAGCGGCATTGTTCGGGATTCAGTTACCTATGCAAACGTTTTTGGGGCAGAAACTTCAATAAGATACTCACTCACTTACGAGGGAATTAAGGAGGAAATTATTTTAGAAAAACGCTGTGGAATAAATAAATTTGAATTTAAAATTAATATCGGCTCTCTGATTCCATCATATGGTGACGATGGGTCAATTGTACTAAAAAAGCCGTCTTCTAATGAAGCTTCTTGTTTTTTGAGTCCGATAGTTGCATATGACAGTTTGGGAACGGAAATAACCGTTGACAGTCTCTCCCATATAACTCACAAAAATTCAATGTCATTTTCCAAATTAGACAACAACGGTAATTACAAAATCACTGTTGTAGTTGATAAGGATTTTCTTGAGTCACCAGAAACTGAATATCCTGTCTATATTGACCCTTCATTCACAATATCCACAAGCAACGCTCAAATAGAAGATACAACAATATATTACAACTCTAACGTAAACTACGGCAGTTCGACACAACATTACCCGGGCTTTAACGATGAACCTGCACGTTCTCTCTTTCGTTTTCCCGGGCTAATGAGCAACACAACCTTTAAAATACTTCGACCCTCACAAGTTTTATCAGCCAAATTGGTTTTGCGTGATGTTTACCCGAATTCCGAACGCCATACAATTACGGCATATAGAGTAACACAATCTTGGAGTGAAAATACGGTTACAGGCGCAACTCATTGGTATAAATATACAGATGCAATGGGTTCACAGATTGTGTATTCAAACAATGGATACTCAAATAGTGACGGGTCGGGAAGCAGCGGTTATTGGTATCCGTTTGACATAACTGCAGCCGTAAAAGATTGGATGGTAGGTAATACTTATGGGCACCGAAACGAACACTATGGTGTGATGCTCAAATCAAATAAAGAAAGTGAAAGCACAGGGTGTAAATACTTTGCTGCAAAAGAGTACACTTTATACCCTGAACTTCGCCCCAGATTATGCATCACTTATTCTGCGCTTCAAGGCGAAAACCCCAATATAGATGCCGGCGCCATATATTATTTACGAAGTTATTACAGCGGACTTTTTATGGATGTGCAATATGCCGGCGGTTCCGGTGCGGCGCTGACTCAGTATGAGTTTAATGGAAGTGCGGCACAGCAATTCAAACTTGTATATGTTGGAAACGGTCTTTATACATTTATACCTCAACACAATACATCATTGCGTGTAGATGTTCCCGGAGCAGGGGACACAAATGGCTTGAATTGGCAAGTTTATACATCTAATCAATCTGACGCACAATACTTTTCTATTATTGCAAACAACGATGGACTCGGAACATACAGAATAATGCCCCTATGCAGCAATACTAAAGTCTTGGATATAGAAGGCCCGAGTCGCTCTGCCGCAAATCTTCAGATGTGGAATTGGACTTCTGATGCCCAACAGATGAAATGGTTTTTGCTTGATGTCAGAGATTACTACATGTATGGAGTACCATTAAAAAATATTGCAATTCAAACTGTTGGTGTAACAGGAAATTCGACTTGGTTGCCTATAATAAAAGCGGCAGCAAACAGTTGGAATTCCGCTTCAGTTGACGTCAATATTACAATTACACAAAATGAGTCTCCTTACAAATTTGTGGCTTTTACCGATTATAGTTCAGATGATTATGCGATATACACCCCAACTATTGACAATAACAAAGTGACAGGATTTGAAATAAAAATAAATCTTGCAAAGATGCCAAATGATTCTAAAAAAAGACAGGGTATTATTGCACACGAAATTGGACACTGCTTTTATTTAAGAGATAATCCGCCCATAGAGTCAAACAAATCTTTAATGAATCACGACAGAGATAGAAGCACAATAATAACACCACAAGAATATGATATTACAAATGTTCATAAAAGATATGCCGTGTTTACCGAGTAAAAGGAGATGAGTGTCATATGAAACGACTATTTACCCTATTTCTTTCTTTATTCGTTATATTCCTTTGCTCTTGCGGGCGAGGCAACGAGCCGACTGTGAACACCCCGTTGAATTTCAAAGAATCTACTTATTGCGGGAATACTGATTACGATAACGCCGAC
>DJRI01000143.1 GCA_002440045.1 Ruminococcaceae bacterium UBA6364
AAAATAAAACTTTTTGGGCGACCGAGTTCGACCCTCTTATGCTTATACCGAAGAGCTTCTTGACGGGCTGAATAAATACGGCGCAAAGGCAACGTTTTTTGTCCTCGGCAAGCGCGCCGAAAAACACCCCGACACAATAAAGCGGATATATTCCGAAGGGCATCTTTTGGGCAATCACTCGTTTGAACACATAAATATGCTTACAAGCTCTGTCAGTGATTTAAAAGCTTCGATTGAAAAAACAGCCGACGCCGTGGAAAGGCTCACGGGGGAACGTCCTGTTTTTTTCAGAGCGCCGCACGGATATGTCTTGCCGCACCAAAAGCTTTTCACGGGCACGGTTTTTGCCGGTTGGTCTTACGATACATACGACTGGAAGCATCAAGACAGCGATTATGTTTATAACGAGGTAAAAAAAGCCGCGAAGGACGGCGCAATAATTCTTTTGCACGACACAAAGAAAACAACTGTAGAGGGCGTTTTGAGAGCGGTTAAAGAATTGAAGGATGAGGGCGTTGATTTTGTTCGCGTTGACGAGCTTCTTTCAAGAAACGGCGCTGAAATAAAAAGCGGCGTTATTTATAAAAAATGTGAAAAACGAAATAAAAAAACGTGATTGTATGTTGAAAGAGGCGCGCTCTTATGATACAATCTGCATGAGGAGTTGTTCAATCGCAAAAATGTGACGGTTTTTGCTTTTGATATATTTTGTACGGCAGAAAAGAACCGCCGGTTTCAGCCGCTCGGGCTTTTCCTATTCGTACGACAAAATGTGAAGGGTTGGATATTTTTATGAACATCGAAAAAAGAAACATTGCGAAATGCATAATTCTTTCTATCGTTACATGCGGTATATACGAAATATACTGGATAGTAAAGGTAGCTAAAGAAGCGGTTTCGGTAAAAGACGCAAACGACGACGGAACGCTTGAAGTCGTTCTTATGTTGCTTTTGCCGTTTGTAGGCGTTTATCTTGCAGAGAAAAAGCTCTATGAGGGCGCTTCAAATATGGGATTGCCCATTTCGGACAATTCTTTGGTTTATCTTATCGTTGCTTTGTTCGGCTTTTGGATTGTTGACCTTGCTCTTATGCAAAACGACCTTAACAAAATCGCCGACTTTACAAGCGCACCCCCTGCCGGCGGATATTATGACGCAACAGGCGCCGCACCGCAGAACGGTTTTGACCAAAACAACAATCAGCAGTTTTAATTAAAAACCGCAACAAAACAAGCCGCAGACCACGAAGACCGTGATTTGCGGCTTTTCTTTTTATTAATACGGTTAAATATTCGGTTTGAAATATTCAAGAGCGTTTTTATATGAGATGTTTTTGACCGTTTCGCAAAGGAAGGGCATATCGGCAGGATATTTTCCCTCTTCAACAAGGTCGCCTATAAATTCGCAAAGAATTCTTCTGAAATATTCGTGGCGCGGATATGAAAGGAAGCTTCGCGAATCCGTAATCATTCCGACGAATTTTGAAAGCACGCCGAGATTTGAAAGCGCCGAAAGCTGAGCGCGCATGCCGTCGTAATTGTCGTTGAACCACCACGCCGTGCCGAATTGAAGCTTTGAAGCGGCTTCGTCGGACTGAAAGTTGCCTATCATGGTGCCCAAAACAAAGTTGTCCTTGGGGTTAAGGCAGAAAAGGAGCGTTTTGGGAAGCCCCGTTTCAAGACTTGCCGCGTCAAGAAGCTTTGAAAGATTTGCGGCAATTTCGCTGTCGGCAATCGAGTCGTAGCCCGTATCAGCCCCGAGGGCGTTGAACATTTTTGTGTTATTGTTTCTGAGCGCGCCTATGTGAAGCTCCGTGCCGAAGCCGTGCTTGTAATATTCGCCGAAAAAGAAGAGCATAAGCTCTGTTTTGTATTTGTCAATTTCTTCGCTTGAAAGAGCCTCGCCTTTGAGCCTTTTTTTGAATATTGCGTTAAGCTCGTCTTCGCCGGCTCTCAGGTAGGGAACGCGTGTGAACGCATGGTCCGAGGCCACACAGCCGAGCGACTTGAAGAAATCAATCCTAAGAGCCAAAACCTCTTTTAATTCGGTGAAACTTGTGACGCTCTTTTTTGAAACGCCGCATAATTTTTCAAGCCAAGGAAGAAAGCCATCCTGCTCTATAGAAAGCGCCTTGTCGGGTCTGAACGCAGGCAGAATTTTGCACTTAAAGTTTTTGTCGTCTTTTAAAAGCGCGTGATATTCAAGGGTATCTGCGGCGTCGTCGGTTGTACAAACGATTTTAACGTTGCTTTTTTCTATAAGCTCGCGCGGGGTAAAGCCGCCTTTTTTTATTTGAGCGTTTGCCTTTTCCCATATTTCGTCGCACGTTTTTTCGCTGAGCGGCTCGTATACGCCGAAAAATCTTTGCAATTCAAGGTGAGTCCAATGATAAAGCGGATTGCCGATAAGATTCGGCATTGTTTTTGCCCATGCTTTGAATTTTTCATATGGCGAAGCGTCGCCCGTTATATACTTTTCGTTTATGCCGCACGAGCGCATTGCGCGCCATTTGTAATGGTCGCCCGAAAGCCAAAGCTCTGCTATATCCTCGGGAGCTTTGTTTTCGTATATTTCTTTAGGCGAAAGGTGGCAGTGCCAGTCAAAAATCGGCTCGTTTTTGCAGGCGTCAAAAAGAGCTTCGGCTGTTTTTGTGGTCAAAAGAAATTTATCGTCCATAAAATTTTTCATTTTATAAAACACCTCCGTTTTTAAGAAGAGACGAACGGTCAGTTCTTTATCAATATAGCACAATATTTTTCTTTCTTCAAGCCCGAAAATGTCAACTTGATTTATTGACATCGGGGCGATTTTGAAATATATTAAGTATGTAAAGTCTTAAGGCTAAGAGCGTCGAACAGAGTACGGTTTTGAAACGACCGAAGATGTGGAAAATAAAGCTTTTAGGGCGACCGGGTTCGGCTCTCTTAACCTTAAAAAAAGAAGTGATGAAATGTATATCGAAAAAGGCGCAGGCGAAATAAGCGATAACGAGCTTTTAGCCCTTCTTGAAGAATCGGTTAAAGGAAAAGCCCTTAAAAAGGTTCTCATTTTGCCGCCCGATTATACAAGAATGTATTCGGGCGCGGGTAAAATAACGAGAATGTATTATAATATGTTAAAGGACGTTTGCGAGGTCGATATAATGCCCGCCCTCGGCACGCACGAGCCGATGACAAAAGAAGAATGCACGGCGTTTTTTTCCGACGACGTTCCGTTTGAAAAAATACTCGTGCACGATTGGCGAAACGGTGTTGTAAAAATCGGCGAAGTGCCGTCGGATTTTGTAAAAGAGGTTTCAGAGGGGCTTGTTGACAGCAAAATAGACGTTGAAGTTAACAAAAGGCTCAAAGACAAATCGTATGACCTTATAATTTCGGTCGGTCAGGTCGTTCCGCACGAGGTTGTGGGAATGGCGAATTATTCAAAAAACATATTTGTCGGGTGCGGCGGCAGCAGTATGATTAATTCGTCGCATATGCTCGGCGCGTTTTACGGGCTTGAGCGCATTATGGGGCGCGATTTTTCACCCGTCAGAAAAGTTTTTGACTATGCCGAAGAGCATTTTTTAAAGGATATACCGATAATGTATGTTCTGACGGTAACGACAAACGAGGGCGACAAAACGCTTTTGCACGATATTTATATCGGCAGAAAGCGCGAGCTTTTTGAGATGGCTGTTAAAAGAAGCCGCGAAATTAACCTTGTTTATACAAAAAAGCCGCTTTCAAAGGTCGTTGTTTTTCTTGACGGGCGCGAGTTTAAAAGCACTTGGCTCGGCAACAAGGCGGTTTACAGAACGCGCCTTGCGATTAAAACGGGCGGCGAGCTTATTGTTCTGGCGCCGGGCGTCAAAAAGTTCGGCGAGGACCCCGAAAACGACAGGCTCATAAGAAAATTCGGCTATGTCGGGCGCGAGCGCGTTTTGGAGCTTGCAAAAACCGAGGAGGAATTAAAAAACAATCTTTCGGTTGCGGCGCATCTTATTCACGGCTCTTCTGACGGGCGTTTTAAAATTACCTATTGCACAAAATATCTTTCAAAAGAAGAAGTCGAGGGCGTGAATTTTAATTTTATGCCGTATGACGAGGCTGTAAAAAAATACGACCCCGCAAAGCTTAAAGACGGTTTTAATACCGTGGAAAACGAAGAAACTTATTATATAAGCAATCCCGCGCTCGGTCTTTGGAGCGTTTAAGAAGGAGAGATTTTTATGAAAAAATCCGATATAGGTCTTATAGGTCTTGCCGTTATGGGCGAAAACCTTGTTATGAATATGGAAAGCAAGGGCTTTAAGGTTTCGGTTTTTAACCGCACCGAAGAAAAGGTAACAAAATTCATAAATGGCAGGGCAAAGGGCAAAAACATAGTAGGAACATATTCTTTGGAGGAGCTTGTCGAGTCGCTCGCTACCCCGAGAAAAGTTATGATGATGATAAAAGCAGGCTCTGCCGTTGACGAAATGATTGACAGACTTTTGCCGCTTCTTTCACCGGGCGATGTGATAATCGACGGCGGCAACTCGCACTTTCCCGACACCGCAAGAAGAACGGCTTATGTTGAAAGCAAAGGGCTTCTTTATGTCGGAACGGGCGTTTCGGGCGGCGAAGAGGGCGCGCTCAAAGGGCCTTCTATGATGCCGGGCGGCTCAAAGGCGGCGTGGGAAATAGTTAAACCGATTTTCACCGCAATATGTGCAAAGGTTGAGGACGGCACGCCCTGCTGCGATTGGGTCGGCGAAAACGGCGCGGGTCACTTTGTAAAGATGGTTCACAACGGCATAGAATACGGCGATATGCAGATCATCTGCGAAGCATACCATCTTATGAAATCGCTTCTTTTGATGAACGACGACGAAATGCACGATGTTTTTATGAAGTGGAACGAAGGCGAGCTTAACAGCTATCTTATTGAAATAACGCGCGATATACTCGGCTTTAAAGAGAACGGCGAACCCGTTGTCGAAAAAATTCTTGACACGGCGGGTCAAAAGGGCACGGGCAAGTGGACGGCAATCGCCGCGCTTGACGAGGGCATTCCGCTCACTTTAATAGGCGAGGCTGTTTTTGCAAGATGCTTAAGCGCTCAAAAAGAAGAGCGCGTTGAGGCTTCAAGGGTTTTGTCGGGCCCCGAAATTTCGTTTGACGGCGACAAAGCGGCGTTTATAAACGATATTGAAAACGCTCTTTATGCTTCAAAGCTTATGTCTTACGCGCAGGGCTATTCGCTTATGCGCTCGGCGGCGAAAAATTACGGCTGGAATCTTAATTACGGCGGCATTGCGCTTATGTGGCGCGGCGGCTGTATTATAAGAAGCTCGTTTTTAGGTAAAATCAAAGAAGCCTATGACAGAAACCCCGAGCTTTCAAGCCTTCTTTTAGACCCGTTCTTTAAAGAACAGCTCAAAAAGGCTGTGCCGGGGCTTCGCAGAGTATGCGCGGCGGCGGCTCTTAACGGTATTCCCGTTCCCGCAATGGCAAGCGCGCTTTCATATTTTGACGGCTATCGCTGTGAAAGACTTCCGCAAAATCTTTTGCAGGCACAGCGCGACTATTTCGGCGCGCACACATATGAGCGCGTTGACTGCGAGCGCGGCAAATTCTTCCACACAAACTGGACGGGCGAGGGCGGAGATACCGCCGCCACCCAATACAACGCATAAAGGGTGAATTGAATTATATGAAAAAGCTTAAAGAAAACTGCAAATACGCGCTTTTGGTGCCGACAAGTATGGGTGTAAGAATAACGCCCCAAAGCGGTCAGCCCGTTGCGGCTTCAAATATGTTTTTTATGCAGGCGACCTCTGCCGAAACAAACGTCGCAAGCATTTCTTCATACCTCGGCTTGCCCGTAAAGGTGCTCACAACTTTTGTCGAGGGCAGTCCCATAGCGCGGTTTATAAAATCGGATTTAAGAGCGCGCAATATGGATTTTGAGGGCAAGGACGTGCCGCAGGGCGGTCCGTGGGGCTATCGCCACCAATTCAACATTGCCGACAGCGGATACGGCTCACGCGGGCCGCGCGTTCATAACGACCGCGCAGGCGAAGTCGGCAGAATGCTTGATGTGAAAGACTTTGACCTTGAACGCATTTTCGGGGACGAGGGCGTTTGCGTGCTTCATCTTTCGGGGCTTATAGCGGCGCTGTCGCAAAAAACAAGCGAATTTTGCCTTGAGCTTGCAAGATGTGCAAAAAAACACGGAACGCTCGTTTCGTTCGACCTTAATTACCGCGCTTCGTTTTGGGAGGGCAGAGAGGAAGAGTTAAGAGCCGCTTTCAAAGAAATTGCTTCGGTTTCGGATATTCTTGTCGGAAACGAAGAGGATTTTCAGCTTGCATTGGGGCTTTCGGGTCCTAAAGCCGGCGGCAAAGAGCTTTCTTCAAAAATTGACGGCTTTAAAGATATGATTGAAAGAGCCAAAAAGGCTTTTCCGAATGTCGAAATTTTTGCAACTACTTTACGCGAAGTGAAAAACGCAAATTCACATATGTGGGGCGCGGTTATGCTCTCGGGCGGCGAGTGGTACACAGTCCCCCCGCGCGAAATTACCGTGCTTGACAGAATCGGCGGCGGCGACGGCTTTGTCGGCGGCGTTATTTACGGCATACTTAAAGGCTTTTCGCCCGAAGATATGCTTCATTTCGGTTGGGCGTGCGGCGCGCTTGCAACAACATTCCTTACAGATTACGCACAGCCGCAGGACGAAGCCCAGGTCTGGGACGTCTGGAACGGCAACGCAAGAGTGAAAAGATAAAAGCAAAACAGGGAAAGTTGTATAAAAAATTAGCCGGGAGGTTTTCTTTTTGAGAACCTCCCGGCTTGTGTGTTGTAAAAATTTTTTAAAATATAAGCATAAGAGGGTCGAAC
>DJRI01000089.1:0-469 GCA_002440045.1 Ruminococcaceae bacterium UBA6364
CACGCCCATGACCCCCGCCGCAAGAAGCTATCCGCAGGAATTTATACAAACGGGCGTTTCCGCTATAGACGGTCTTAATACCCTTGTAAGGGGGCAAAAGCTTCCCATATTCTCGGCTTCGGGTCTTCCGCATGCACAGCTTGCCGCACAGATTGCAAGGCAGGCAAAGGTTCTCGGCGATAACGAGCAGTTTGCGGTTGTTTTTGCCGCAATGGGCATCACGTTTGAAGAATCGAATTTCTTTATCGAAAGCTTTAAAAAGACAGGCGCTATCGACAGAACGGTAATGTTCTCAAACCTTGCAAACGACCCCGCCATTGAGCGTATAGCAACGCCCAAAATGGCGCTTACGGCGGCTGAATATCTTGCGTTTGACTGCGGTATGCACGTTCTTGTAATACTTACCGACATAACAAACTACGCCGACGCTCTTCGTGAGGTCTCGGCGGCAAGAAAAGAAGTTCCCGGC
>DJRI01000089.1:480-5608 GCA_002440045.1 Ruminococcaceae bacterium UBA6364
CCGGCAGACGCGGCTACCCCGGATATATGTATACCGACCTTGCTTCTATTTATGAAAGAGCAGGCAGACAGCACGGCAAAGAGGGCAGTATCACTATGATACCGATTCTTACCATGCCCGAGGATGACAAGACTCACCCGATTCCCGACCTTACGGGTTATATAACCGAGGGTCAGATTATTTTAAGCCGCGAGCTTTACAGAAAAGGCATTATGCCGCCTATCGACGTTCTTCCGTCGCTGTCCCGTCTTAAAGACAAGGGCATAGGCGAGGGCAAAACGAGAAAAGACCATTCAAACACAATGAACCAGCTTTTCTCTGCATATGCGCGCGGCAAAGATGCAAAAGAGCTTATGGTTGTTCTCGGCGAAGCGGCGCTTACCGATATAGATAAGCTTTACGCCGAGTTTGCGGTTGAGTTCGAGGAAAAATATGTTTCTCAGGGCTATGACACAAACAGAACGATTGAAGAGACGCTTGACATCGGCTGGGAGCTTTTAAGACTTCTTCCGAGAAGTGAGCTTAAACGTATAAGCGACGAATTCCTTGATATGTACTATGACAAGGATAAGGTCAAGAAGGATTAACAAATAATTAAAGGCGGTGATTTGTACGGCTGTTTTAAATGTCAATCCGACAAGAATGGAGCTTACGCAATTAAAACGAAAGCTTACGACCGCAAGGCGCGGCCACAAGCTTTTAAAAGACAAGCGCGATGAGCTTATGCGCCGTTTTCTTGATTTGGTTCGCGAAAACAAGCGGTTAAGAGCCGAAGTTGAAGCAGGACTTAAAAAGGCAAACGGATATATGGCGCTTGCGCGCTCAAGTATGAGCGACGAGGTTTTAAACGTTGCGCTTATGATGCCAAAGGAAGAAATGTATCTTGACATCGGCGAAAAAAACGTTATGAGCGTAATGATTCCCGAGTTCAACGTAAAATTTAAAACCGCTGACGAGAACGATATATACTCTTACGGATTTGCCGACACTTCGTCGGACCTTGACGAGGCGGTAAAGGCATATTCCGAAATAATGCCGTCTATGATAAGGCTTGCCGAGGTTGAAAAGGCATGCAGTCTTATGGCGTCCGAAATAGAAAAAACGCGCCGCAGGGTAAACGCGCTTGAGTATATAATGATTCCGCAATATGAAGAAACAATAAAATATATTACGATGAAGCTCGATGAAAACGACCGAAGCACAACAACAAGGCTTATGAAGGTCAAAAATATGATGCTTGAAGAAGCGCATCATTATTCAGAGCGTTCTTCATCATAAATCCAACCGAACGGGGTATTAAAATGGCAGAATTTGACGCATTTGCAAGCGGAATAGTCTATGGGGGACTCCGCAATATGCTTGAAATCAAAATATTGGTTTGTTATTTGCTCGACAAGGTTAAAGAGCCTATGACGCGCGCACAGCTTTGCGAGTGCCTGCAAAACACGGGGCTTGTTAATTACTTTGACCTTAACACGGCTATTGACGAGCTTCTTGAAAGCAAAATGATTTGCGAAACCGAGTATCTCGGCGAAACGAGTCTTGAAGTAACCGAGGCGGGCAAAAGCAATTCAAGAATATTAGAGACAACCCTTACAAACACAACAAGAGAGCGCTCTGTTAAAGCCGCCTTAAAGCTTCTTGCAAGGGCGCGCGCCGAGCGCGAAACCACCGTGAATATCGAAAAAAACGAAACGGGCTACACGGTAACGTTTATAATCGAAAGCCACGGCGACAAGCTTATGAGTCTTTCGCTTTATGCGGCTGATATTTTGCAGGCAGAACAGCTCAAAGACGCGTTTCTTGACGACCCCGCAAAGCTTTATATCACCGTTATTTCTACGCTCACAGAGGGTATGTAATCGAAATTTTATATAATTAAAGCTGTAATTCGCTTGAAAAATTTCACGAATTACAGCTTTAGTTTTAGTCATAAGAAGGTCGAAGTAGCGGCGAAAAGAGAGTTTTAAAACCGTATCGGTTCGACGTTTATGCCTTAATCAAATGATATTGTAACGTTGCTTATCGGGTAAGACGAGCAGGTGTAAATTATACCGTGAGCTATATCGGCGCGCCGACGTCTGTCATACACCTTCGGAATAAACACGTTGCCTTTAAGAAGCTTTGCACGGCACTTGCCGCATTCGCCCGAATTACAGCAGGCGTTTGCATCAATACCTTCGCGCTCCAAAGCGGCAAGAAGCGTTTCGTCCGAGCGGCACGGCAGAGACATTATTTTTTTATCTTTAATTACCTTGCAAAGATAAATTTTTCCGCGCTCTTTTTCGGGGAAGCCGTTAAGAAATACAAAATCCTTTCCGAAATCGCCCGAGCCGAAGCGCACATATTTCTTTTCAAGACGCATTGCCGAAATATGCGGTGCGGTGCGAGTATAAAGTCCCGAAGAGCCGTTTATGAACACGCTGAATTTTCCTGCGGGGGCGTATTTTTCCAAAAGCGCCTTTGTAATAAATCCGCGCTCGCATTTATCTATTTTTTCGTCGCTGAAAACAAATATCGGCTTAAACTTTTCGGTCTTTTGCGAAAGCGCAATAAATTCGTCCATAAACACAGCGTCGCTTTTTTTGCGGCAGCCGTAAATCAGCGTCAGCTCAATATCGAGAAGCCCGTCCGCGACAGCGCATGCCATTGCATAAAACGGCGCGGCACCGAAATCGTCGGTAATGCCGACGATATTTTTTTCGTCTCTTAACGGCTGATAATAAAATGTTCCGTCGGGCGCGCCCGAAGAAAGGCGAGTGCCTTTTTCCCAGTTATCGAAAATATAAGCGGATTCGGCGTTGAGAGGCGTTTTTTTGATGTGAATAAGATATTCGTCACCCGTTTGCGAAAGCGTCGGCGAAGCGCACAGTGTAAACGGTCTTACAAAAAGAGCGGAACCGATTTTAAATTTAATCGGTATATACTGACCGGGTCTGAAGTACGCAAGCTTAACAGTGCCTTGCGAAACATCGGGTTCAAGCACAAAAAGCTTTACATCGGGCGATATTTTTAAAACGCTTTTTATCACTAAATTCTGCACGGTGGGGTGCAAAAATGCGGCGTTTGAATTGACGGCATAGTTTATATGCTTAATCTCCGACGGCGCTTCGTTTATAACGCCGCTTCTGTATGACGGAACGGCTGTAAAAGCGGCAACGTCTTTAAAAGAGGAGCGAATAACAATTTTATCTTTCATCTTTCTGCTCCTTTTCTGTGTCTGTATTGTTATTTTGAAGCTCACAAAGCGCCGCATAAGCGCAGTTTCTGCCCGAAGCTATAAAAGAAGAAACACCCGCAAGCTGAACATCCCAACCGCCGCAGAACGAAAGCCCGTTTACATCGCGGTCTTTTGATTCCGTCGAAATTCTTGAAAGAAGGCTGTTGATTCCGTCCGAGCGATAGCCGAAGCCCACGCCTTGCGGCGTGCCGAGGATTCGCGCAAATGTCAGCGGTGTTGCCGTTTCAAGCTCTTCTATACTGTCGCGGATGTTTATGCCTGTGGCGGCTTCATAAACCGAAACAAGCTTAGAAGCTAACCTGTCTTTAGCTTCAAAATAATTTTCGGGTTCAATGTTAGCCCAACAGTTGTCGGTATAAAGCGTTGTTAAAGTAAGAACAGAGGTTCCCTGTGGCGAGCGCTCCGGAATAATCACGTTCGGGCAAACGGCAATAACAGTGTTGTTGCCGTCAAGCGTTTTCATAAGCTTTTGCTGTTTTTCGGTGTTTGCTGTGTCGGTAATAAAAACGCTGTAATCTTTAATGCCCAATTCTTCGGGCGAACGGTTAAGTCCGAGATAAAGCGCAGCGGCGCGCACGCCGAAGCCGCACGCATTTATGCGCTTTGCGGCGCTTTCGGGCACATCCTTTGGCTTCATAAGTTTTGTAAAAGCCGTCGTGGGCGAGCAGTTGCAGATAATATGCTTTGCAAAAAGCTTTTCGCCGTTTTTAAGAATAACGCCGACAGCCGCTTTGTTTTCAAAAATAATGCGCTCAACAGGGGAGTTACATCGAATTTCGCCGCCGTAATCTTCAATGCACTCTGCAAGTGCCGTTGCTATTTCAACGCCGCCGTTTTTCGGAACAGCGCCGCCTGCGATATATGAGCCGAACATAAGCGCATATTGAGCAAAATTCAGCTGTGACGTGTCAACGCCGTAATAAACCCACAGCGCGTTGAAAATATCACACGCTTTTTTAGGAACACCGAGCTTAGAAAGAACCTCGTCCACGCTGTAAGCGGCGGTTCTCATAAAATTGCCGTGTTCTTTTCTTAACGTCTTAAAATTTTTGGGATTAAGTCCGCCGTCTATTGACGAAATATATTTAAATCCCTCGCAAACATCGCTTACAAGCTGCATAAGGCGCTCAACAGAGCGTCTGCTGCCGGGTACGTATTTTTCCGCGGCGGCAACAAATGCGTCGCGCCCGACGGGTATTTCTGCATCAATTAAAGAATTGTCGCTTCCGTGGGTAATAAGTCTGTATGCGCGGTCGGTTTCTTGCCATTGAATTTTGTCGGATATATTAAGCTCGTCAAAAACAGCTTTAATGTCGCCGTCGTTTAAATCGGGAACCGCGCGAAGCGACGTGTCAAATTCAAAGCGACCTCTTACAAATCCCGAAAGAGTGCCGCCGACAGTGCCGTTTTTTTCAAGCAGTAATACGCTTTTTCCTTCTTTTGCGGCGCAGGCCGCAGCGGTAAGACCGCCGCAGCCGCCGCCTATAACAATTATGTCATAGTTACACATTTCTTTTTCCTTTGGGTTGAATTATCTGATTTCCGAAAGCTTAACCGGTCTGTGCTCGGCAACGCTGAGCTTTGCCGCAAGTCCGATTTTAACCGACTGAATACCCGCGTGAATACCTACGGGAACTTCTTTGTCGTTTTCTACAGCGTCAACGAATTGGCGCATTTCTTCAGAGAAAGACTCCATATATCTTTCAAGGAAGAAGAAGAGGGGTTTTTCACCCGTAACGCCGTTTGCGTCCGAAACCACAGCAGTCGAAAGCGTGTCGTTAGAGGTTGCAACCATGCCCTTAGAGCCGAAAAGCTCCGCTCTCTGGTCATAGCCGTATGCTGCTCTTCTTGAATTGTCGATAACGGCAAGCGCGCCGTTTGACATCT
>DJRI01000089.1:5675-5799 GCA_002440045.1 Ruminococcaceae bacterium UBA6364
AGTCGCCCTGTTCGCCTATTGCGGGGTCAACGAGTACGGCAGAGTTTACATAAAGCTCTTCAACATCGCTGTTTGTAAGGAACGTTGCCATATCAAAATCGTGAATTGTCATATCAAGGAAGAT
>DJRI01000064.1 GCA_002440045.1 Ruminococcaceae bacterium UBA6364
CGTCCGCCGCGTCGTCGGGCTTCGGAATTTTGTCAAGCTTCAAAAACATTTTTGTCATATTCTGAACCTGTATTTTTTCTGCCCTGCCGTAGCCGACAATACTCTGCTTGACCTGAAGCGGCGTATATTCATAAAGCGGTATGCCCGCGTTTTCTACGGCGAGCACCGCAACGCCCCTTGCCTGGGCTACGTCTATAGCGGTTTTTTGGTTTGTGTTGAAATAGAGCCGTTCCATACTTACGGCGTCGGGCTTAAAGCGCAAAAGAAGCTCCGACAGGTCGTCATAAATTTTTTTGAGCCTTTTGTTAAACGGCATATCTTTGTCTGTGGTAACCGCGCCGTAACCTATAAGCGAAAAATTGCCGCGCTCGTACCTGACTACCCCGCAGCCGACAATAGCATAGCCGGGGTCTATTCCGAAAATTACCACGCTTTCACCACCCGTAATAAATCACTTTATTATAGCATAACACGCAAGTAAATATCAACAAAAATATACTATGATTTACACAATATTAACTATTTTTACGCACAGAAAAATTTGTAAATTTGCTGTAATAATTATGTAACTTGACAGAATGAAGATTTTAATGTATTTTATTTAGCGAGGAAAACAGCAAAAAATGCTGCTATGGGGATTGTCCGAAAGGAGAATTATTATGGACAAACTCAAAAACAAAAACACAATTATTCTTATAGTGTCGGCGCTGCTTATAGTCGCCGCAATAGTTATTGCCGTTGTTGCCATTTCCGGCAACAAGCAGACTGAGAAAAAAGAAGCTCCGTCAGAGACGGCTTCGCAAACGCTTGACCTTGCCGCAATAGCGGCTCAAAATTCAGTCGAAACCACACTTGCTCCGACAGCTGTCACAGGCAAATACAGAGTTGCCGCAAGCGGCGACCCGCTTAATTTGAGACTCGGCCCGAACGTAAAAACCGATATAATAACATATGTTCCGAGCGGAGAAGAGGTTGAAGTCCTCGCCGTTTGGGAAGATTGGGGCTATGTTATTTACGAAAAGAGCGGCGGCTGGCTTTCAATGAACTACCTTGAGCCTGTTGGCGCTTCGTCATCGACCGCCGCAACAACGGCTCAAAACGAGGGTTAAAAATGGCGGTTTGTAACATCTGCCCGAGAAAATGCAACGCAGAACGTCTGCCCCTTGCCGAAAACGGCGAGGGGTTTTGCGGTTTGGGCGGCGCGTCGAAAATTGCCCGCGCCGCGCTTCATTTTTGGGAAGAGCCGCCGATAAGCGGCGAAAACGGCAGCGGAACGGTATTTTTCAGCGGCTGTAATCTCGGATGCATTTTTTGCCAAAACAAAAAAATAAGCCGCGGACGTTTCGGAAAAACCGTAACGCCCGAAAGGCTCAGAGAAATATATGAGGAACTGATAGATAAAGGCGCGCACAACATCAACCTTGTAACGCCGACGCATTTTGCAGACGCGGTGCTCGCTTCGCTTGAACCGAAGCTCCCCGTCCCCGTCGTTTATAACTGCGGCGGCTACGAAAGCGTTGAAACGCTCAAAAGATTTGAGGGAAAAATACAAATATACCTTCCCGATATAAAGTATTCGGACAATGCTCTTGCAAAAAAATATTCCGCCGCGCCCGATTATTTTGAAACGGCGAAAGCGGCTGTAAAAGAAATGTACCGCCAAACGGGAAAATATGACATCGGCGATGACGGAATAATGAAAAAAGGCGTAATAATACGCCACCTGATTCTTCCGGGTCAGCTTGAAAACACAAAAAAGGTTATAGATTGGGTCAAAAACGAATTTGCGCCGGGCGAAGTGCTTTTCAGCCTGATGAGCCAATTCACACCTGTTGAGGGCTGTAATACGGACGAGCTTTACAGGAGGCTGACGAAAGAAGAGTATTCGGAAATTGCCGATTACCTTTTTGAAAGCGGCATTGAGGACGGCTTTATGCAGGAGCTTTCTTCGGCAAAAGAAGAGTATATTCCTCCGTTCGACCTTGAAGGCGTTTAAAAATTTCCCAAAATTTTACATACAAAAAAACAGAACCAAAACGATTTTAAAATTTGAATAAACCCTTTGTTTTTGAAAACAATACTAACGCATAAATCAAAAACAAAGGGAGTTTTTTATATATGAAAGCTACGGGAATTGTTCGGCGTATCGACGACCTCGGCAGAGTCGTCATACCGAAAGAGATACGCAGAACTCTGAGAATCAGAGAGGGTGACCCGCTTGAAATTTTCACGGCGAGCGACGGCGAGGTTATATTCAAAAAGTATTCGCCGATGGGCGAAATATCGGAATTTTCCGGTCAGTATTCGGAGGTTTTGAGCCGTGCATCGGGGCTGCCCGTTTTAATTACCGACCGCGACCATGTTGTTTCGGCTTCGGGGATTCCGAAAAAAGAGGTACTTGAAAAAAGAATTTCAAAAGAGCTTGAAGAGCTTATGGAGGAGCGCGAATCGTTTACGTTTTCACAGGGTGCAAGAAAGCCGTTTTTACCGCTTGAAAATTCCGATGTACAGGCGGCAATCGCCTTTCCGATTATAGGCTCGGGCGACATATTGGGTGCGGTTATTTTCCTTTTGGGTGAAAAAGCCAAAGCGCCCGGTGAAACCGAAATCAAGTTAGCGCAGGTTGCCGCTTCTTTTTTGGGAAAGCAAATGGAAGAATAAATAAATTTGCCGTGCCGACGTTGTGCAATACAACCAAAAAAATATATATTTCTAATAATTTATTGAATGTTTTTTCTCCTTGTGATAGAATTACTTTAATGTAATTTTCTAAGTAACCAAGGAGTTTTTTTATGGCTTCAAGGCGCGAGCGCACCGAAGCGCTTTCAAAAAGTATGAATATTTTTGTGAGCGAAGCGCATATTTTCACTTCGGACGCAATTCTTCTTGCGGATTTTTCACACCCGAGAAGAAAAGATAAATGCTGCGACCTCGGCACGGGAAACGG
>DJRI01000149.1:0-9257 GCA_002440045.1 Ruminococcaceae bacterium UBA6364
CAGTCGGCAAGCTTTCCGGGAAGATGGTTTCCCTCAAGCGCCGATTTTCTTCTTGCGTTGTCACGCGCTTTTCTTGCAGCCTCGCGCGCTCTTGAAGCGTCAAGCGCCTTTCCGAAAATTGCGCGTGCTTCCGACGGATTTTCTTCAAAATACGTTGTGAGCTTTTCATAAACGCATTTTGAAACAAGCGGCGTAATATCGGTGTTGCCGAGCTTGCCTTTTGTCTGACCCTCAAACTGAGCCTCGGTAAGCTTAACGCTGATAACCGCCGTAAGACCCTCTCTTACGTCGTCGCCCGAAAGGTTTTTGTCGTTATCTTTTAAAAGATTGTATTTTCTGCCGTAGTCGTTAAATACTCTTGTAAGCGCGGTTTTAAAGCCCTGCTCGTGAGTACCGCCGTCAATCGTTCTGACGTTGTTTGCAAAGCTTAAAATAAGCTCGTTATAGCTGTCGTTATAAATCATTGCTATATTTGCTTCTCTGTCGCCGCTTACCGCAGAAAAATGTATCGGCTTTTCGTGAAGCGGCGTAAGACCTCTTACCTTTGTTTCAAACTCAACAAAGGAAGAAATGCCGCCTTCATAGCAATATACTTCTTCTCTTACTTCTTCCTCGTTTCTTCTGTCTGTAAGAGAGATTGAAAGACCCGCATTCAAAAATGCCTGCTCTCTTAAACGCCTTTCAAGAGTTTCAAAGTCATAAACCGTGGTTTCCGTAAATATTTCGGGGTCGGCTTTAAAACGTATTAAAGTACCTGTTTTGTCGGTATCGCCTATTACTTTAAGGTCGCACACGGGCTTGCCGCGCTCAAATCTTTGAAAATGAACGTGACCCTCCTGCGAAACCTCAACCTCGAACCACTCCGAAAGCGCGTTAACTACCGAAGAGCCGACGCCGTGCAGACCGCCCGAAACCTTATAGCCGCTTCCGCCGAACTTGCCGCCCGCGTGAAGCACCGTAAGAACGACCGTAACCGCAGGAAGCCCCTGCTGCTCGTTTATGCCGACGGGTATTCCGCGGCCGTTATCGCGAACGGTTATTACGTCCCCGGGAAGAATTTCAACCTCAATATGAGTACAAAATCCCGCAAGAGCCTCGTCTATAGAGTTATCTACAATTTCATAAACAAGGTGATGAAGACCTTTAGGCCCCGTGGAGCCTATGTACATACCGGGTCTTTTTCTTACAGCTTCAAGTCCTTCAAGCACCTGAATGGCGCTTGCGTCGTACTTTTCGGTTACGGAAGTGTCGATTGTATCTTCGCTTTCGTCGATAACAAGCGCTTCTTCAAGCTGTTCTTCTTTAATTTCTTCTTCGCTTTTTATTATATCTTCGTTCAAAATTTTGACCTCCGTTTGGAAGAAATATAATTTAATCTATATAATTTTCACTGCCCCTGTTTTTCGGTTCTTTTAAGAACCGTACCCACCGAAACAGGTGAAATATGAACGCGTCTTTTGCCGTTTTTTTCGCAAACAACAAATGATTTCGGAAGCTCGTACGGCGCAACTACAAAAGCTTCGCCGCTTTTTTCGGCTTTTACAAGGTAATTCACCGTGTCGCGCATTACCGTGGTGTTTTCCATATCAAAAATACCTATTATTTCGTCGTCCGTAACAAGCGAATCCTGCCCTATATGAATATACATATTATTTATCCTCAAAAACGGCGCCGTTTTTAATATGAAACGACTTGCCGCCGCACATTCTCATAACCTGCGACGGGTCGCAGCATGTAAGAAACACCTGGCGCTCATTAATATTATTAAGAATATAGTCCTGTCTTTTTTCGTCAAGCTCGCTCATAACGTCGTCAAGAAGCGCTATGGGCGTTTTGCCCGTTATTTCTTCAACCGCTTTTGCTTCCGAAAGCTTTAAAGCAAGCGCCGCTGAGCGCTGCTGCCCCTGTGAAGCAAAGCTTCGCGCGCTTTTTTTGTTTATTAAAAGCTCAAGGTCGTCTCGGTGAGGGCCTATAGACGTGGTTTTAAAAGTTGTATCTTCTTTTCGCCTTTTTAAAAGCTCGTCAAGAGTTAAAATATAAAGGTCGTGTATGCTTTGCGGCTCTTCTTTGAAAAATGACGAATACGAAACGGAAAAACTCTCTTTATTATCGGATATTCCCGCATAAATTTCTTCGCATTTTTCAGATAAAAGCTTTGAATATTTAAGCCGTTCAAAAATAATTACAGCGGCGTATCTTGCAAGGCAGTCGTCCCAACTGTCAAGTAAGTCGTAAAGCTGGGTTGAATAATAAAGGTCTTTTAAAATAACGTTTCTTTGAAAAAGCGCGTGCTTATACGATTTTAAATATTCGGCATATTTCGGCTTTAACTGGCAAAGCGCAACGTCAAGAAATTTTCGCCTTTCTAAAGGCCCGTCTTTTACAAGCGAAAGCTGTGACGGAGAAAACACAACAGCGCAAAAATTACCAATCAATTCTGAGGTTGACGAAAGCTCAACGCCGTTTAAGGTGACTTTTTTACCTTCGCCCAAATAAATCGACGCTTTTTTTTCGCGCGTGCCGTCGTCAAAAAGAATTTCGTTTTTAAACGATTTTTCACCGAATTTAATAAAATCCCTGTCTTTTGCGCCGCGAAAGCTTTTACAGCCCGTAAAAAGCCACATCGCTTCAAGAATATTCGTTTTACCCTGTGCGTTTTCGCCGTGAATAACGTTAACGCCGTCGGACGGAAAAATATTTATTTCCGAAATATTCCTGAAATTTTCGATTTTAATTGATTTTACCGTCATATACGTTATAAACCGTGGCTTCAAATTCGGCTTTGTCGCCGTTTCTGAGCTTTTTGCCGCGCATGGTGCACGTTTCGCCGTTTACTTTAACTTCGCCGTTTTGAATGACTATTTTTGCGTGGCCGCCCGTAGACACGGCGCCGACGTTTTTTAAAAGGTCGTCAAGCCTTATATAATCGCTTTTTAAAAAGAAGTCTTTTTCTTCTTTTTTCAGTACTTTGAGTTTTATTTTCATTTTATATATTACTGTTGCTGTTGAGACGATTCGTTTTTAAGTCTCATGGGAATAATAAGGAAGATGAAGCTGTCGCCCTCAAGCGGCTTTATTATTATCGGCGAAATAGGCCCGTTAAGCTCCATTAAAACTTCGTCCGAATCAACCGTTTTAAGGCAGTCTGTAAGATAAGAGTTGTTAAAGCCGATTTCAATGCGCTTGCCGTCTATCTTTGCGGGAATTTTGTCGTTTGCCGCGCCGAGAGTAGTTGCGCTTGAAATTTTTATTGAATTATCCTCAAACACACAGCGCACGGGGCTTTTTAATTTGCCCGTAATAAGAAGAGATGTTCTTTCAACGCTGTCGGTTAAAAGTCTTAAATTAACAATTACTTTTGTTGAATTTTCTTTCGGAATGGCGTTTCTGTAGTTGAAAAATTCACCCTCTAAAAGACGTGAAACTATTCTGTAATTGCCTATTTCAAAAAGAATGTATTTTTTGCCGATGCTGAGCGTAATTTTTTCGTCGCTGTCGGTTATAAGCTTAACTACCTCCGAAAGAGTTTTTGAGGGAACTACAAACGAAAGCTCGTCTCCGTCGTAGTCGATAGCTTCGTTTCTTACGGCAAGTCTGAAACCGTCGCACGAAACAAGTCTTAAATTGCCTTTTTCGACCTCAAATTTAATACCCTTGTGAACGGGCTTTAAGTCAGAAACGGCAACCGCGAAAATTGTCTGCCTTATCATATCTTTAAGCACGGACTGCTTAACAGAAAGCGGCATACCGCCAGAAACCGTTGGAAGCTCGGGATAATCGTCGGACGGAATGCTTATTAATGTAAATTCGGCGTTGCCCGAATGAATTTTGCAAAGATTGTGTTCGTCTATTGAAATTTCAACCGTGTCGTTCGGAAGACGTCTTAAAATATCGCAGAGAAGATGCGAATTGAGAACTATGCTGCCTTCTGTTTCAACCTTGCATTCGATAACGGTTGTAATGCCGACTTCTATGTCGTAGCCCGAAAGCGTAAGACTTGAATTTTTTGCCTGAAACAGAATACCCTCGGTTGCAGGTATCGTACTTTTTTGAGAAACGCCCCTTTGCACTATCGAGCAAGCCTCGGCAAGTATGCCTGTATTGCAGATAATTTTCATAATTAAGGACCTCCGTGTAAAAATAAAATTTATTGATTTATTTCAAAAATTTTGCGGTTTAAATTATTATATAAACAGTAGTAGAAGTAGTGTGTGTAGAAATTGTAGAAACAGGTAAAAAACGGTGATTTTAAAGGGCTCAAAGGAAAAATTTTCCTGTTGAAAAAATGTTTGTTTATGTAGACAAAATTTTTCTTTTTAAGAATAATGAAGAAAATGTTCAATACTTCTGAACATTGAACGTTCAACTTGTCAAAAACAGGGTTTAAAAATTACTCGTCGCGTTCGTTTTTTATGTTCTTCATAATGTCGTAAACGGTAGATTTCAAAGCGGGATTTTCTTCCATTTTGCTTTCTGCCGCTTCGAGCGAATAAATAACCGTCGAGTGCTTTTTGCCGCCGAACTCTTTACCTATATCTTCGTATGTAAGGTTTGTTATTTCCCTCATAACATACATGGCAAACTGCCGCGCGTTTGAAATTTCGGCTTTTTTCTTTTCAGAGCGGATATCCTCGGGCGAAATGCCGAACGCCTTGCCGACCTGCTGAATAATGTTGTTAATTGTAACCTCCGTCGGCTGGGCATAATAAATAACGTCTTTAATAGCGTCGTTTGCGTCGCCGATTGTGGGCTGGCGGTTGTTCATTTGATATACGGCATAAATCTTTCTTACAACGCCCTCAATCTGCCTAACGTTATTTTTAAGGCGCTCTGCAATAAATTCAACAACATCGTCGCTCAATTTCATATTGAGAAGCTGTGATTTACGTCTTATAATGGCAATACGCGTCTCAAGAAGCGGCGGCTGAATGTCAGCTAAAAGACCCTGAATAAAGCGGCTTCTTAAACGCTCCTCCAAAGACTGAATGTCTTTAGGCGGTCTGTCCGATACAAGAACAATCTGCTTGCCTTCGTTTATAAGCGCTTCAAAGGTATAAAAGAATTCCTCCTGCACGGTGGGGTTTCTGCCTATAAACTGAATATCGTCCATCAAAAGAACGTCTGCCGTTCTGTACTTTTTATGAAACTCGCTCATATTCTTTTCGGCGATATGAGCAATCATTTCGTTAAGAAAGCTTTCGCCGTTTGTATAAATGATGTTCATTTTCGGTCTGCCCGAAGCGAGCTCCACGTTAATAGCCTTTAAAAGGTGCGTTTTTCCGAGCCCCGATTCGCCGTAAATGAAAAGCGGGTTATGAATACAGCCCGGATTTTTTGCAACCGCAAGAGCCGCCGTATAAGCGAATTTGTTTGTAGAACCGACAATGAAGTTTGAAAAAGTACAGTCAAGGTTGCCCGACGGCGCCGCAACGCCCGTTGGGTCCGAAACGTCGTCAAAGTTATCGCCGGAATTAAGCATTGCTTCGGTAACTATTTTTGCGTTAAGGCTGAAGCCTATTACATTTTCGGTTGCCTCTTCAATTTCTTTTATAAATCTGTTTTCGATTATTTCTCTTTTAAAATCGTTCGGAGCCATTAAAATAAGGCTGTCGTCTGAAATTGCAATGGGTTCCAAAGTCTCCATCCATGCCTTAACAACGGTCTCCGTGCAAAGATGCCTGAGCTCGTCAAGAATGCTTTGCCACATCTCGTACAAATTGTCCAAAAATTTTCACCCCGAAGAAACGTTTAAGAAAAATAAAAAAGTATATAGTTATTCCCATATAGTATAACATATAAACATACTGTTTGCAACCTTACTTAACAAAAAATAAAGGTAAAAATAATTACAATATATATTGCAATTTTTCTGATATTTTAGTAATATTTTAATGGGTGTATGCACAGGTTAACTTGTATCTTATTAAAAGCGCCCAGCCTACCCCCGGTTAAATAGATTGAAAGGGAAAAAATATGGATTTTACAAAATTGGTGTGTCCCGTTTGCGGCAAACGGTTTAATGAGGATGACGATATAGTTGTTTGCCCCGTTTGCGGAACACCGCATCACAGAGAATGCTATAACAAGAACGGAAAGTGTATCAATTCCGATATTCACAGCGAAGGGTATGTCTATGAAAAAAACGACAAAACTCTTTTAGAAGAAAATTTTAAAGACGTAAGAGAAGAAACCGCCGACCAAAAAGACGGCGAAGAGCAGGACGCAGAATTTAACAAAGAGCAGGAAGAATTAAGAAAAATAGTTTACGACATAAATCATTCCGACAGAAAAGAAGTTAAAATCGACGGCAAGCCCTCGCTTCTTTACGAAGTCGCAACTGGTGTAAAGTCGGGCTACTATATACCGCGGTTTATTTATTTTGACAGAATGGATAAAAAAATACTGTTCAGTTTTTATGCATTCCTCTGTCCGCTTGCGTGGGCGGGTTATAAAAGAATTTATAAGCTTTTCGCGGCGATACTCGCTTTTTATGTGCTGATTTTTTCAATACTGTATATTCCGATTGCGCGTAACGAGGATTTAAAAAACGCCGCTGCCGTTCTTTATGAGCAGGAGGGCGCCGAGGGTATGATGAAAGCATATTCGTTTTTAGGCTCCGACAACGCGACGCTCACTTCTGCCGAAGCGGATTTTTTAAAGGCTGTTGAAAACGCCGCAACTCCGAAGGCTGTAAGCATTACCGTCAGAATTTCAATTTACGTTATGCGCGCCGTTGTTGCGGTTTTCGGAACGTATATGTATTTTGACGCCACAAAAAAGCGAATAAACAAAATATGCGAAAAAAATCAAAATCTTTCAGAAGAAAAGGACCTTGTAATGCGTGACTGCAGAACGTCTTTGGGTCTTGCGATTGTCGCGGCGTTTCTCGATATTCTGTTCTTCTTTTAAAAATCAAAAGCACCCCTAAAGAGAGGTTAAAATTATGAAACTTAAATATCTCGGCACCTGCGCCGCAGAGGGCTTTCCGGGAATGTTCTGTTCCTGCGAAACCTGCGAAAAGGCGCGCCGTCTCGGCGGAAGAAACATAAGAACGCGCTCACAGGCGCTTGTTGACGGAGAGCTTCTTATAGATTTTCCCGCGGACACATATCTTCACGTTTTAAATTACGGTCTTGATTTAAGAAAAATAAAGGCGTGTATAATTACCCACAGCCACGACGACCACTGTTATGCCTACGATTTTCAGTACCGCATGCACGGCTACGCCTATTTCCCCGACGAAAGCAAAAAAGAGCCGCTTGAGGTTTATTCGTCATATGCGACGGGCGCAAAGCTTCGCAGTTATTTTGCCGCGATATGTATGAACGAAAGCGACAAAAACGCCGTTCACTGCAATAATGTAAGAGCTTTTGAAAGCTTTTTTGCGGACGGATATAAAATAACGCCCTTAAAAGCCGACCACGACATAAAGACAGAGCCGCTTATATACATTATCGAAAAAGACAATAAAGCGCTTCTTTATGCGCACGATACGGGATATTTTCTTCCCGAGACGTGGGATTACATAGAAAAAAGCAATATCCGTTTTGACTTTGTTTCGCTTGACTGCACATGTATTCTTGACGACGACGCAGTAAGAAATCACATGGGTCTTAAAACGTGTAAAGAGGTTAAGGACAGGCTTCTTAAAAACAAAAATGCCGACGAAAAAACGGTGTTTTGTGTAAATCACTTTTCGCACAACGGCAGGCTCGTTTACGACGACCTTGTTCCGGTTGCCGAAAAACTCGGTTTTAAAGTCTCTTACGACGGCGCAGAGTTTGAATTTTAAAAGCGCAAAAAGTTTATTTTATATCGGTTTCGACAAAATTCGACAAAAATCGACACGGAAAATAATTTAAGGAACGTACCTTTCGGTACACGGTGTATTTTTTATGATGACTCCTCTTGCAGACAGAATCCGCCCCGAAACGCTTGACGATATTGTGGGGCAAACTCATCTTATAGGTGATGGCAAGCCGTTAAGAAATATTATTGAGTCGGGCGAATTGCCCAACCTCATATTTTACGGTCCGTCGGGAACGGGCAAAACAACGCTTGCCCGAATGATAGCAAAAAAGACGGACCGCGCTTTAAGAAGGCTTAACTGTACAACCGCAGGAACGCAGGATATTAAAGACATTGTGTCGGAGCTTAACGCTTTTTCTGCGCCTAACGGAATACTTCTTTATCTTGACGAGATTCAGTATTTCAACAAAAAGCAGCAGCAGACGCTTCTTGAATACATAGAAAACGGCTCTATCACGCTGATAGCTTCAACCACCGAAAACCCGTATTTTTATGTTTACAGCGCCATTTTAAGCCGCTCGTCGGTGTTTGAGTTTAAATATGTCACGCCTAAAGAGGCTGAAAAAGCCGTAATAAGGGGCTTTAAATTTCTTGAAAAAGAAAAAAACGAAGAGTTTTTAATTGAAGACGGCGTAACGTCTCACATTGCGTTTGCATGCGGCGGCGACGTCAGAAAATCGCTTAACGCGGTTGAGCTTTGCGTGCTTTCGGCGCGCCCCCCGAAGGCGGGCGAAAAGCGTTTAATTACGCTCGAAATGGCGCGCGCGCTTACACAAAAAAGCGCCATGCGCTATGACCGCGAGGGCGACGAGCACTATGACATTCTGTCGGCTTTTCAAAAGTCAATGCGCGGTTCCGACCCCGACGCGGCGCTTCATTACCTTGCAAGGCTTCTTGAAGCGGGCGATATGACATCTGCAATAAGGCGGCTTTTGGTGTGCGCAAGCGAGGACGTAGGCCTTGCCTATCCAATGATTTTGCCGATTGTAAAGGCGGCGACCGACATTGCGCTTCAGGTCGGAATGCCCGAAGCACGCATACCCCTTGCCGACGCCGTTGTGCTTGTTGCAAATTCGCCCAAATCAAACACGGCTTATGCCGCTCTTGATGCGGCGCTTGCCGATATTAAAAACGGAAAAAGCGGACCTATCCCGCGAAATCTTCAAAATAAGCATTTCGACGGCGACGACGCCAAGGTTAAGGGGCAGTTCTACCTTTATCCGCACGATTACGAAAACAGATGGGTCTATCAGCAATATCTTCCCGACGCACTTCGCGACCGCAAATATTACGAGTTCGGCGACAATAAACAGGAACAGGCGGCAAGGGAGTATTGGCAAAAGATTAAAAAGCAAAGATTCTGAGAAGCCGTTAGCTGTTAGCGCGCGGCGTTGCCGCATGAGCCGTTAGCTACGAGCTGTTAGCTGTTAGCCATTGTACCCGCTGCG
>DJRI01000149.1:9324-9486 GCA_002440045.1 Ruminococcaceae bacterium UBA6364
GGCAGATTGCCGCCCCTACGGAAAATGTGGGGAAATCCGCGCTAAAGCCGACAGGGTTTTATGCAGTAATGCCATTTAAAATAAAAATTAAAATACCGTTTTTTGTTTATATGATTAGCAAATGAAAAAGCGTAGTATCGTTTACGCTTCGTAGGGGCGGCA
>DJRI01000175.1:0-2153 GCA_002440045.1 Ruminococcaceae bacterium UBA6364
AGGCTCCCCTCTTTTTACAGAGGGGAGCTGTCAGCCGAATGGCTGACTGAGGGGTATTTTTCTAACATCTAACATCTAACATCTAATATCTAACGTCTAATATCTAATTCGGAAAAAGATCCGTCAAGACTCTTTGATCTTGGACATAACGGACCTATCTTTTTCAAGAACCGCTTTGCTGTCGCTTTTGCGTCTTTTGAGAATCTTATCGGCAAGCTCGGGATCCGAGATCGCAAGCATCTGAAGACACAAAAAAGCGGCATTGGCAGCACCGTTTACGGCAACGGTAGCAACAGGAATACCCGTTGGCATCTGAACCGTTGATAAAAGTGCGTCAATACCGCCCAATCCGCCCGAAGAAATCGGAATACCGACAACGGGAAGTGTGGTGTTTGCAGCAATAGCCCCTGCAAGATGAGCCGCCATACCTGCGGCGGCAATTATCGCTCCGAAGCCGTTCTCACGTGCGGTGCGGCTGAACTCGGCAGCCTCATCGGGAGTTCGGTGAGCTGAGAAGATATGATCCTCATAGGGCACATTAAATTCCTCGAGAACATTAACTGCCTTTTTAACTACGGGAAGATCGCTGTCGCTTCCCATAATAACGGCGATTTTTTTCATAAATATCCCTCCGTAAAAAAATAAGGGCGCACTTATACAGATTAAAGGTATAAGTGTGCCCAGACGGTCGGCTTGTATTGTTCCTTGCTCCCCTGTGGTGACCCACAATTCCGTCAGTCACAAAGAACCTCTCTTATGTGCTTTTATTCTAACATAGAGCGGTATCAAAGTCAACGGAGCAAAAAGGAAATTATTTTTAATTTAATTTGAATAATTTGTTTAAATTGACATCACTTTATGAGGCTTTGAGATAGTCCTCCACTCCCTCGGCGGTTTCGGTCATATTCTGCGCAAAGATTCCGTAGCCCTCGGTCGGATCGTCGACAAAGACGTGAGTTACCGCACCGACAAGCATTCCGTTCTGGATTATCGGACTGCCGCTCATTCCCTGGACGATTCCGCCTGTTTTTTCCGTCAACGACGCATCCGTCACCTTGACGACAAGGTTTTTGTTGTCGGTGGAATTGGGGCTTAGGTCGGTAATTTCGATGTCGTAATACGCAGTTTTCCCCTCTTCAACGGTTGCAATTATCTGTGCACTGCCTTTTTTGACCTCGCTTTTTTTCGCTACGGGGTACTTTTTCATTTTTTCAGAATCAAATGAATAAAGCTTTCCGTAAATTCCTGTCGAATCGTTGGAAAAAATAACGCCTGTCGCCTCGGCACTAAGCTCGCCGCACAATTCGCCCGCGCTCCCCTCGACGCCTTTAAAAACTCCTGTGATGGTCGCATTTGTCGTAGTGCCCTCGCCTATCGGTAAAACGCTTCCCGTATCAATATCACACACGCCGTGTCCGAGCGAAGCAAATCTGCCGTCTTCGGTAACAAAACTCAGCGTTCCTATGCCCGCAGAGCTGTCTCTTATCCAAAGACCCGCTTTAAAATCGCCGTTTATATCCTTTACAGAGCAAAATTTCAAAGTATGCTTTGCGCCGTTCCGTTCAATTTCAAACGTCATTTCGTTTCCGCCGTTTTCCTCAATAAATTTTGTAACGGCACGATTCGTTTTTATCTCTTCTCCGTTAATACTTTTTATAACGTCGCCCTTTAAAAGCCCCGCTTTTTTTGCCGGGTTCACTTTACCGTTTTCGGTTTCAATGTCATCGGTACCGACTACTATAACACCGTTGCAATAAAGCTTTATTCCTATAGGAGTACCTGCGGCGTACACATATTTTCGCGTATTATTTTCGGCATTTTCGGAAAGATTATTTTCATCGGCGTTTTTTGAATTTTTAAACAAATCGAAAAAATCGGAAAGCGACGAAATGTTTTCTTTAAGTCCCTTTGAAGCGGCTTGTGTTTTAAACGCCGAAAACGCCGTCGGAGTAAATACCGAAACGAGAAAAAGCAATGTTAACGAAAAAGAACAAAGCGAAAAAAATATCTTTTTGCCTTTCATAACTCACCTCCGAACGCAAGCTTTTTTAAAATCGGCTTGCAAAATTAATTTGCCTAAATACGCCCGGAATATGATTTGAAAAAAGATGATTAATTGTTAAATTTATTTTTAGGCATAAGAGAATCGAACC
>DJRI01000175.1:2208-2908 GCA_002440045.1 Ruminococcaceae bacterium UBA6364
TTTTCTCCTTGCAATACGGACATATGCCGAAACAAAATTATGCCGAAACAAAAAAAGGCCCGCAACGGATTTTACCGTTACGGGCACAATAAGTAAAATTATTCAGATAGAAATTTCGTTTGCGATTTTATAAAGCTCAAGGTCAATTGTCTTTTTCATATTAAGAGCTTCGATTATATCGTAATCGACGATTTTGTCCTTTGAAACGACAACAACGCGGTTACCGATGTCGTTTTTAAGAAGCTGAACCGCCTGATAGCCCATCTGGCTTGCAAGAACTCTGTCGCGTACAGAGGGCGAACCGCCGCGCTGAACGTGGCCGAGAACCGTTGCACGGCTTTCAACGCCTGTTTTTTCCTGAATATATTTTGCAAGTGATTTAGCTTCAACGCCCTTTACGCCTTCGGCAACAATGATTATGAAATGCTGCTTGCCGGTCTTTTGGGTGCGTCTCATTCTTTCAATGATATAAGAATCTATATCGTAATCGACTTCGGGTATAAGTATGCATGTAGCGCCGACGGCAAGGCCTGCGTTAAGCGCAAGATAGCCTGCGTTTCTGCCCATAACCTCAACAACCGAGCATCTGTCGTGAGACTCTGTTGTGTCGCGGATGCGGTCAACCATATCCATAATTGTGTTAAGCGCCGTGTCGTAGCCGACGGTATAGTCGCACGAGGAAATATCGTTGTCGATAGTT
>DJRI01000175.1:2963-12984 GCA_002440045.1 Ruminococcaceae bacterium UBA6364
AATGTGCCGTCGCCGCCGATGGTAACAATGCCTTCAAGGCCGAACGCCTTGCAGACCTCGACTGCCTTGTCCTGAACCTCGGACTCGGCAAACTCGGGGCATCTTGCAGAATAAAGCATTGTGCCGCCGCGATGAATTATGTCCGAAACCGAGCGAAGATTCATTTCGTACATATCGCCGTCGATAAGACCTTTATAGCCTCTGCGGATACCCATAACCTTCATTCCGGATTCACAGCCGGCTCTTACAACCGCTCTTATGGCGGCGTTCATTCCGGGGGCGTCGCCGCCGCTTGTTAAAACACCAATGGTTTTCATAATGAAACCTCCAAAACTCAATAAAGTAAATACAAAACACAGGAATTATATCACAGTCTTTTGAAAGTTACAATATTTTTTGTCTTATTTTGTTAAATATTAAGAAATCAAAGAAATTTATGCATTTTAAGAGCGAAAAACAACGTTTTCGTCGCCGAAAATATGCTTTAACTCTTTTAACATAGGCTCATTCGGCGAAGTAAGAAGCTTTTCGCCCGCAAACTCATAACGTTTTTCTTCGGTGATATAAAAATATACGGGGAAGTTTCCGCTGAAAATCGAAATAAGAGTTTCGGCCTTTTCGCGCTTTTTTTCGTCTGACTTTGCGGTTTTTATAAAAATGCCGACGCGTTTTTTCTTTTTTGTTTCGCTCTGCTTTTCTTCATTAGGCGTTGATATTTCGGCTTTTTCGCAGCCCGATGCTAAGGCAAGAGAGTCGGGTATAATTTTTATTTCGTCGTCTTTTAAAGACGCTCGCCCTTTTATAAAAAGCGCCGTGCCGACTGCGACAAGCTCTGAAAAAATCGCGAGCGTTTTCGGGAATACTATCATTTCCGCAGAAGCGCCGAGGTCCTCTATTTCGCAAAACGCCATTATTTCGTCGCGCTTTGTAACCTTCTTTTTGATACTCGCGACAACCGCAATAAGATTTACGGCTTTTCCGTCGATATTTTCGCCGTTTTCAAAGCTGTTTTTCAAGGTGTTAAGGTCGTCGCAATGAAGCTTTTTAAAAACTTCGCGATAGCGTTCAAGCGGATGCCCCGAAAAATAAAGACCGGACATTTCTTTTTCAAAACCGAGTCTTTCCTCTAAAGTAAAATCCTCGCTGTTTTTAAAATGCGGCGCTGTTTCGTGCGCACCGCCGAAGGTGCCGAACATATCAAGTTGGCCGCCGGCATAAAGTTCTTTTTCTTTTGCGGCCGCCTGAAGAGCGGTTTCGGAGTTTACCGTCATTTCACGGCGGTTAAGCCCTAAAGAGTCGAGCGCGCCGCTTTTTATAAGCGCTTCAAGCGCCCTTCTGTTAAGCTCGGTGCCGTAAACTCTTTTGCAAAAATCCCAAAATGAAGCAAATTCGCCGTTTTCGCTTCTTTCGGCAACTATTTTTTCAATAAGCGCCCTGCCGATATTTTTAATTCCCAAAAGCGAAAAAATTACACTGCCGTCTGCGGAAACAAATCGCTCAAAGCTTTTGTTGACGTGAGGCGGCACTATTTTTATATTAAGCCTTTTACATTCGTTGATGTATTCTATTGTCTTTCCCGTTTCGCCGACAACGCTTGTAAGAAGCGCCGCCATAAACTCAATCGGAAAATGAGTTTTTAAATATGCCGTTCTGTACGCTATAAGTCCGTATGCCACTGTGTGGCTTTTATTGAACCCGTAAGAAGCAAACGAAGTCATATCTTCAAAAATGCCGTTGGCAGTGTCTTTATCTATGCCGCGCCGCACAGCTCCGTCAATTAAAACCGTGCCGTCCTCCGAAACAAGGCCGTTAATAAATACCTCGCGTTCGTTCTCCATAACGTCGTGTTTTTTCTTGCTCATGGCGCGCCTTACAACGTCTGCTCTGCCGTAGCTGTAGCCCGCAAGAGTCCTGAAAACCTGCATTACCTGCTCCTGATAGACCATACAGCCGTTTGTTTCGTCGAGAATATCTTTTAAAAGCGGTGTTTTGTACTTTATAAGCGACGGGTTTTTGCGGTTTGCAAGGTAAGAGTCTATAAAATACATAGGACCCGGCCTGTAAAGCGCAAGCGCCGCGGCAATATCGTTGAAGCAATTAGGCTTCATCGTTGTTATAAGATTTGTCATTCCGCCCGATTCGCACTGAAAAACGCCGCAGGTGTTGCCGGAAGAAAGCTCGGAAAAGACAAGCTTATCGTCAAGCGGAATGTTTTCAACAGAAAAGTCCGGAAGCTTTTTTCTGACTTCGCGCTCGCAGTCGCTTATAACGGTAAGCGTGCGAAGCCCGAGAAAATCCATCTTTAAAAGCCCAAGCTCTTCAATTTCGGTCATAATATATTGCGTTACGGGCTGTTCGCCGTTTTTGGCAAGAGGAACATAAGAGCTTACGTCGTCGCGCGTTATAACAACGCCCGCGGCGTGGGTTGACGCGTGGCGCGGCATACCCTCAACGCGCACGGAAATATCAATAACCTTTTTAACGTTTTCGTCGGTTTCATATAGCTTTTTAAGCTCTGTATTTTTCTTTAAAGCTTCGCTTATATCGCTGAACTCACGCGAAATTTGCTTTGCTATTATGTCGCCCGTGGCATAAGGCAGCCCCAACGCACGCGTTACGTCTCTTACGGCGGCTTTTGCCTGCAAAGTACCGAAAGTGACTATCTGCGCGACGCGCTTTTCGCCGTATTTTCGGGTGACGTATTCAATAACTTCGTTTCGCCGCTCATAACAAAAGTCAATGTCTATATCGGGCATACTCACGCGCTCGGGGTTTAAAAAGCGCTCAAAAAGCAAGCGGTGCTTTATCGGGTCTATGCCTGTAATGCCGAGCGAAAACGCCGCAAGACTGCCCGCCGCAGAGCCGCGCCCGGGACCCACGGGAATCCCCTTTCGTTTTGCAAAATCAATAAAATCGGCGACTATTAAAAAATAATCGTCAAAGCCCATTTCGTGAATAACCGAAAGCTCGTAAGAAAGCCTGTCAAAATATTCCTGCGGCACGCCGTCTTTAAATATTTTTTTCAGACCGTTTTCGCACGAGGTTTTTAAATACTCGCGGTGGTCGTCGCCCGGAATATCGAAAAGAGGAAGCTTTGTAACGCCGAACTCAAAATCAAAATTGCATTTGTCGGCGATTTCGCATGTATTTTTAAGCGCCTCGGGGTACAAAGAAAAGGCTTCAAGCATTTCTTCGCCGCTTTTTAAATAAAACTCGTCGCTTGAAAAATTCAAACCGTTTTCTTCGCCGAGGGTTGTATTGGTGCCGATGGCAATAAGCACGCGCTGTATGTCGGAATCTTCTTTTGTACAATAGTGAACGTCGTTAGTCGCGGCAAGCGGAATCCCCGTAAGGTCCGATATTTTTGCCGCGCCGCTTATAACCTGAAGCTCTTCCGGCATACCGTGATTCTGCACCTCAAGATAATAGTTGCCTTTGCCGAAAATCGCGTTATATCTTTTTGCGGTTTCAATAGCCGCTTCTTCGTTTTGTGACAAAATGTTTTGCGCGACCTCGCCGAAAAGGCAGCCCGAAAGCGCTATTAATCCCTCGCTGTGCTCTTTTAAAAGGTCAAAATCAACGCGCGGCTTAACATAAAAGCCCTCAGTCCACGCCGATGAAACAAGTTTTATAAGATTTTTATAGCCCGTTTCGTTTTTACAAAGCAAAATAAGGTGATAGCGAACGCTGTCAAGCGCATGATTTTTGTCAAAACGCGACCGCGGCGCGACATAAACTTCGCACCCGATAATAGGCTTTATTCCTGCTTTTTTTGCGGCTTTATAAAAGGCAACGGCTCCGTACATAACACCGTGGTCGGTTATAGCAAGGCTTTTTTGCCCGAGCGAAGCCGCTCTTTTAACAAGCTCGTCTATGCGGCACGCACCGTCAAGCAGGCTGTATTCGGTATGAACATGAAGGTGTGTAAAATCAGCCATAATAATTTCTCCCTAAAACATTTTTAATTATAACGCCCTCAAAATCGCTTGTCAATCTGAAAAAAAGCGTGACAAAACCGTAAGTATATGTTATATTCTAATTATATATTGGGAAAGGAGCAAACACTTCAAATAAGAAGCGTTCAACTTGATATATGAATAACATTAAAAAGATTATTCCCGCAATTTCACTTTTACTTATAACAATACTTGCGTTTTCGGGCTGCGGCGTGCTTTCACTCGTGAAAAAGCCGCCTGTTTCGGAGGTCGTGAACACAGAGCCTTCTTCGGTTGACGGTGCAAACGCCGTAATACCTATTGGCGACACCGTTGAGGCAACGCGCCAAAGTGAGGCTGAAACTTCGGCGACCGCACCCGCTGTAACCGAAAAGACGAATACAAAGCCTTCTTCAAAGCCCTCGGGCGGAAATTCGGGCAATACAACCGCACCTGCACCCGAAACCACTGCGCCCGCAACCGACGAAAGCAAAGACCCTGACCTTTCAAACCTCAGCGTTAAAGAAATCCAGGATATGCTTTTTAACACGACTGACCCCAACGTTGCAGGCAAAATTCTTACAATTGCAGGCTTTGAATACGACGCAGAGCAAGGTATATATTACTCACAGCTCGACCCGCTTCAAAGACTTTTCGGCTTCAATGTTATTTATGACACCGTTGCGCCAAGAGTAGGAATGGTTTACAGCACAAAGCGCATATTCTTTGACTATGACGGCAAAAACTGGATGATTCAGATTTGGAAGGGTCAATACGGCATAACCGCAGGCGCTGAAATAGGACTTTATAACAAGCCCGAAGACCGACTCCTTCCGCAGTATGACTGCGCAAAGGACGAAGAGCTTATTACAATGGCTTTTGATTTCTATAACGGCGGCAAATACGAATTTACGCGCGGCCCCGAAAAGCATTGGTGGCTTACGGGCTTTAAGATTTTACAGCTCGGCGTAGGTCCGCTTATTGACCTTGATATTACGCTTGAATTTCCCAACAGAAAAATGGCAAACGCCTTTGAAAAAGGCTTGAAAAACGCAATCGCACTTGACCTTGTTGACAGAATGACTTATGAAAGAGACGGCAAGGTTTTTAAAATCGAGTGGTAAAAATGGAAGCTGTTAATTGTAAATTTGCGGTAATCGCCGACCCGCACTATTATTCTGAAAAACTCGGCGTAAGCGGCGAAAGCTACAGAAGAAGAGCGGGCTCTGACCAAAAAATGCTTGCAGAGTCAAAAGGTACCGTTAAGGCGGCTCTTGACGAAATTAAAAATTCGGACGCCGAATTTCTTTTGATAGCGGGCGACCTTTCAAACGACGGCGAAAGAGTTTCGCACGAAGAAATGCGCGAGATGCTCTATGATTTTAAAAAGACAAAGCCCGTTTATGTTGTCACAGCCACACACGACTGGTGCTGTGACGAAAACCCGCGCAGATACGAAGGCAGTGAAGTTTTTCACGACGTTGAAACATTAGGCGCAGGCGAGCTTCGCGATTTTTATAAGGATTTCGGTCCCGAAGACGCCGCAGCGGAATATTTTACTCATTTAAACAATTCCTCTTATGTTATAACGCCCAAAAAAGGTATTTCCGTGTTTTGCCTTAACGACGACCAAAACGGCAAAGGCAGCTCCGGCTACAGCGACGAACACTTTGACTGGATTAAAGAACAGGTAAAAGAAGCTAAAAGTCGCGGCGACCTTGTTTTCGGTATGCAGCATCACCACCTTTATCTTACCGAATTTGAACGTGCAACAAACGGCAGAGGGTCTGTCGAATACAGAAAAGAACAGGCTTCAAAATTTGCCGACATCGGCTTTAAGGCGATGTTTGTCGGTCATTCGCATATGCAGCACATAAGGCGGCATATTTCAAAAAACGGCAACGAATATTACGAAATAAACCTCGGTTCAATAAGCGGCTATCCCGCGCCGATTGCTTATTGCGAAATTAAAGACGGCAAGCTTTCTGTAAATACTTCGCACCTTAAAAGCTTTGAATATAACGGCAAAACATACGAAAACGAGTATTTGAAAAACCACGCGACTGCGCTTTTTCAAAACGTTATCAGCGCCGCCGCAACAAACGAAAAGCGAGAGTTTGCCGCACTTATGGAATCCGTCGGTATGAGCAACGAAAAGAGTAACAAACTTTGGATAGTTGCGCGCCCGCTTTTAAAAAAGCTTGACACACTGACGGTAAAAAGCGCCGCAAGGCTTTTTAATTCACTTACTTTCGGCAAAGCAGTCAACAAAAAAGCCGCCAAAGAAATCGGCGGAGTGAAAGTTAAGGATATGATTTTTGAAGCTTTTCATTCTCTTCTTGACGGCTCGCTTACAGTCCATAATGAAGGCACGGCTTATTACACCGTGTTTACGGACGCACTTTCAGCGCCGTATAAAATCGTTAAAAAGCTTCATATAAAAAACGACTCGCTTTTAAACACGCTTGAACACTTAAAGAACGCCGCGCCGGAAATAATGACAGGCGGACCGCTTAATAATAATTCAATTGAAATTGAGCTATAAAAAAACAGCCCTCAAGCGGGGCTGTTTTTTATAGCTTATCGGCAGTCTCATATATAAGTCTTTCGCTAAGGTGAGATTAATTCATAGCAAGAAGCAATTATTTATCCTTTTCCTGTTTTTTGCGTTCCTGACTTTTTTCTGCCCTTTTATAATTCATCGGCAAGCTCATATATAAGTCTTTCGGTCTTTTCCCACCCAAGGCATGGGTCGGTTATTGATTTGCCGTAAATATTGTCGCCGATTTTTTGTGCGCCGTCCTCTATGTAGCTTTCAATCATAAGACCTTTTACGAGCTTTTTAATGTCGGCATTGTGGTTTCTGCTGTAAATAACGTCTTTTGAAATACGTATCTGTTCAAGATATTTCTTGCCGGAGTTTGCGTGGTTGCAGTCGATTATAACCGCAGGATTTTTAAGCGGCGTTTTTTCATATGCTTCGCAAAGTCTTAAAATATCTTCGTAATGATAGTTTGAGATGTTGTGACCGCTGCCGTCCGTAAAGCCGCGCAAAATAGCGTGGGCGTACTCGTTGCCGTCGCTTTCAACCTCCCACCCGCGATAAATGAACGTGTGCTTGTGCTGAGCCGCGGTTATTGCGTTCATCATAACCGAAATATCGCCGCCCGTGGGGTTCTTCATTCCTACGGGGACTTCAAGTCCGCTTGAAGTCAGGCGGTGCTGTTGATTTTCGACCGAGCGCGCACCGACAGCAACATAAGAAAGAACGTCTGAAAGATACCTGTAATTGTCGGGGTAAAGCATTTCGTCTGCACACGAAAAGCCGTAGTCCCTGAGAGCGCACATATGAAGGTCGCGTATTGCGATTATGCCCTTTAGCATATCGGGGCTGTGCAAAGGATTCGGCTGATGAAGCATACCCTTGTAGCCGTCGCCCGTGGTGCGCGGCTTGTTCGTGTAAATTCGCGGAACTATCACAATCTTATCGCTCACCTTTTCCTGCAAAAGGCGCATGCGCGAAATATAGTCGAGAACAGGCTCTTTTGAGTCAGCCGAGCAAGGCCCTATCACAAGCAAAAACTTGTCAGAGCACCCCGCAAATATATCCTTGATTGCCGCGTCGTTTTTCATTTTTTGACTGTGCATTTCGGCAGTTAACGGAAATTCCTCTTTAATGTCAACGGGAATGGGCAATTTTCTTTTAAAATTCATACTCATAATTTACACCTCGCAAATCTCGGCTTTCGCGCCGAGCTTTTTTATATCATTCAAAAATTCGGGATAGCTTTTATTAACGGCTTCAAAGCCAGAAATACTACCGCCGAAGCTAATGCAGAGCACCGAAAGAGCCATGGCTATTCTGTGGTCGTTGTGACTGCAAAGTTCTGCTTTCGGAGCTTTAAGCTTCGATTTTTTTACGATAATTTCATCGTCGAGAACGGTAACGCCGGCAGAAAACTTCAAAAGCTCTTCTTTCATGGCTTCTCCCCTGTCGCTCTCTTTGATTTTAAGCCGCTTTGTACCTTTAAGCACACAGCCGCCGAGAGAAGCCGCGACCGCAAGCAAAACGGGTGCCAAATCGGGGCAATCGGTAATATCAAGCGTAGGACAGCCGTTTTTAAGCTTTTCAAAATATTCTTTATATACTCTGTCGCCCTGAAGCGTGTCAGAAGAAAGCCCTAAAACACCGACCTTTCCGCCGAAGCAGTTAAAAGCGTCAAGAAATGCGGCGTTTGACTCGTCGCCTTCTACTCTAAAATCTTTAGGCGTGTATTTTTGTGAAGCGCCGACGGAAAACCGCCCGTAGCCGTAATTTTCGGCTTCAACGCCGAAGCTTTTCATAACGCTTAAAGTAATATCAACATATGGCTTACTTTGAAGCGGACTTGAAAGAAGAACTTCGCCGCCGCATTCAAAAAGCGGCATTGAGAGCAAAAGCCCCGTAACAAACTGACTGCTGATGTCGCCCGGAAGCGTACATTTTCCGCCGCGAAAACCGCCTGTAACGGTTATTTTTTCGCCGTCTTTTTCTATATTGAATTTATCCTCATACGCGCTCAAAGGGCGTTCAGAAAGCCTGCCGGAGGTTATAAAGACCGATTTTTTGCAAAGAGCCGCCGCAACGGGAATCAAAAATCTTAGAGTGCTGCCGCTTTCGTTACAAAAAAGCTCGGCGCTTTCAGGCGGATTTTCAATGCCGCGAACAAGCGCGCTGCTACCCGTAATTTCGATTTTTGCGCCGAGCGCTCTTAAACACCCGACGGTTGCGTTAATATCGTCCGAAAGCGAAATATTATTAATAACGCTTTCGCCTTTTGAAAGCGCCGCGGCAATGAGCGCACGGTGGCAAACGCTTTTTGAAGGCGGTGCCGAAACCTCGCCATTTAAAACGGATGGCTCAAATTTTACAACCATTTTCTTTATTCCTTAATAGTAAATCTATAGCGTCGGTGTAGCCTTTAAAGCCCCTGCCTTTTATTACAACCTCGGCATAAAGGCTTACAAAGCTTTTTTGCCTGAAGCCCTCGCGCGAGTCAACATCGGAAATGTGAACCTCTGCCGTGGGGATTCCCACACTTTTAAGCGCGTCGAGAATCGCAACGCTTGTATGCGTATAAGCGGCGGGATTAATTACAATCGCATCAAATTTTTGAAAGGCATTTTGAATTTCATCGACGATTGCGCCTTCGTGGTTAGACTGAAAAAAGCTGACGTCTACGCCCTTTTCTTTACAGTGGGCTTCAATATATTCCAAAAGCTGTGAATATGTGTTTTTGCCGTAAATATCAGGTTCGCGAATGCCGAGCATATTAATGTTCGGACCGTTAATCACAAGTATCTTCATAAAAATTCTCCGTAATTCTAAGCGCCGTAAGCTTCGGCGAAGAAAAGTCGTTAATAATTCTGTCGCTGTTTTCAACATACAGCTCAAACCGCTCTTCAAAGCGCTTTTTAAGGTCCTCTTCGGTGCTCGCAAGCGGTCTGTCGCCCGTCGGCAAAATATCGTCAAACGGTCTGTTCAAAAAGAAAACAAGACCGTTTTCTTTAAGCACGTCTATGTTGCGCCCGTCAAGAATCGCGCCGCCGCCCGTTGCTATAACCGAATTGCCGCGCTTCGCCGCTTCAAAAATCACCTCGCGCTCAAGCGAGCGAAAATAATCTTCGCCGTAAAGCCCGAAAATATCGCTTATGGGCATATTGGCCTTTTTCAAAATCAGGTCATCGGTGTCAATAAAGGTTTTGCCCGTCATTTCGTGAACGAGCTTGCCCGCAGTGGTTTTGCCGCTTCCCGGCATACCGGTAAGTATTATATTTTCTTTTTCCTTAAAAAGCTTTTTATAAATGTCGTCACAAATGCTTTCGTCAAGCTTTTCGTCTAAAAAGTGCTCTGCCGCAAAAACGGCCTGCGACACGAGCATATAAAGCCCGCCCGCGGCTTTTATTCCGCATTTTTTCGCATCAACAACAAGCTTTGTGCGAAGCGGATTATAAACTGCGTCAAACACCGCTTCAAGCGAACGAAACGCCGAAACGTCAATCGGCGAAGCGTATATTTCGGGATACATCCCAACGGGCGTGGTGTT
>DJRI01000175.1:13080-13695 GCA_002440045.1 Ruminococcaceae bacterium UBA6364
GTGCCGCCGCTGCCGAGCACGGCAACGTTTTTGCCCGAAAAATCAACGCCGTTCTTTTTAATAAGCGCGCACATTCCGTCGAAATCGGTGTTGTAACCGCAAAGCTTGCCGTTTTTGTTTACAATTGTATTTACCGCGCCTATTTTAGAAGCCGAGTCGCTTATTTCGTCAAGATAAGGTATTACGGCGCTTTTATACGGTATGGTAACGTTAATTCCGCAAAAGTCGCGCTCTTTAAGAAATTTTCCGAGTTCATCTTTCGGTATTTCGCAAAGCTCATAGTCATACGAGCCTATCATTGCGTGAATTTCGGAAGAAAAGCTGTGCGAAAGATGCTCGCCTATGCAACCGTATTTCATAATTCTCACCTCAAAAAGTCTGTGCCGTATTTTTGCAAAAGCATATCGCCGAGAACAAGAGCGGTAACTGCATCCTGAACGACGCGCGCCCTGTGGGCAATGCACGGGTCGTGCCGCCCGACAATAGCGATTTCGGTATTTTCAAAATCCCTGAAATTAACCGTGTTCTGTTTTGTCGCAATTGACGGCGTGGGTTTTACGGCAGTTCTGAAAATTATCGGCATACCGTTAGAGATTCCGCCGTTTATGCCGCCGT
>DJRI01000095.1 GCA_002440045.1 Ruminococcaceae bacterium UBA6364
AATTTGACGAGCCGCAGCGCGCGCCGAGCCCCGGGCAGGCGGCAGTGTTTTACGACGGCGGCGCGGTAGTGGGCGGCGGAACAATAGTGAAAGGGTGGAACTGATGAACGCTGTTATTGAAAAAACAATGAAAAGCCTTGAACGCAACAATATGAAAGCATATTACGCCGAAAACAAGGCGCAGGTCTGCGAAATAGTAAAGGGCATGCTTTTCCCCGGCGCGGTTATAACCGCGGGCGGCTCTATGAGCTTAAACGAGAGCGGAGTATGGAATATTATAAGCGACCCCGAATATAAATTTTTTAACAGATTAAAGCCCGGAATTTCCGAGGAGGAAAGGCTTGAAATTTTCCGCGCGGCAATAGGGTGCGATTTCTTTTTCTGCTCATCAAACGCCGTTACCGAAAACGGCGAGCTTATAAATGTTGACGGAAACGCAAACCGCGTGTCCTCAATCTGTTTCGGGCCAAAAAAGGTAGTTATGGTGGTAGGCGCGAATAAAATTGTAAAGGACGTTGACGAGGGGATTCTGCGCGTAAAAAGAATAGCCGCGCCTATGAATACGGCACGGCTGAATGTTGACGCCCCCTGCAAAAAGCTGGGTCACTGCGTATCCCTTGAAAAAAGCGATAACCCTAAAATGACCGACGGCTGCTGCGGCAGCACCCGTATTTGCTGCGATTACTTAGTTTCGGCAATGCAAAGGGTAAAGGACAGAATTAACGTTATAATTTGCGAGGAAAGCTTAGGCTATTAACCGCGCACAGACAGTGCGAAACAATTAAAAAGCTTTTCATATTTGCTATATTTCAAAAAATAAAGCACCCGTCGGCACGGCTTTAAGGGCACAACGATGCGCGGCGGGTGCTTTTTTCGTACCTATGATGCCGATTGCAATTTGAAAAGTGCGGCAAATTGCGAAAAGGTAGGCTGAAAGTTAAAAGCCTTATCAAGCAGCTTTGAGAAAAAACCTATTACAGTGCCGTTTAAAAGAGCCATAATAAGGGTACCCCAACCGATGCCTTTGATTTCGCCGAAAAATGCAAACGTCATAATTACACTCGCTGTGAGACAGGAGAGATCAACAATTGTTTTAAGCAGCGGGAGCTTTATTCCATATTTAGCAGAAACGGCTTTCACAAAAAAATCATAAACCTGCGGGAAAAGGTAAGTTTTGAAAAATAGCGCAACAGAAAAGGATGTAAGTATCATACCAATAACAAACATTGCGATACGAAGCGGCAGATTCATACTTCCGGGCGGCGTTGCCGCAGGATTCAGAAACGGAATTTTTCTCCACAGGTCAAGAACAAATCCGTAGATAAGGCAGGTTCCAAATGAAAAGAAGTAAACAAACCTGAATTTTCTGAGGATAATGCAAAGGACAATAAATACAAGTGCCTGAACAACATATTCAGCTTGACCGAAGCTCAAAAAGCTTGCTTTCAGGCTTACAAGATACGCCGGTGCAACAATCATTGAAATTCCGAAATCGGCGGCGGAAAGAATTGCCACCGCCAAAGAAAGCAGAAGGATTGCGGCAAAATAGGTGATTTCGCTTGATATTTTAATTTTTCGGGTCATTGCCTTTAAACACTTCCTTTATCACAGTAAAGTCTTACACAAGCAGCACATAGTCGTCCTTGCGTTTTGCAGGCTTTCCGGGTGTCGAAGCGGGATAACCAAGTGCAATACTGCCGACTCCCCTAAGTGTTTCGGGAAGTCCCCATTCCCGCAAAAGCGCTTTACCGTTTTCGCTGTCGAAAATCTCACGTTCTCTGTGTACCCAAACAGAGCCGAGCCCGAGTGACGCGGCAGCAAGCATCATATTTTCAAGTACGCAGCTTCCGTCTTCAACAAATGTACTTGCCGACCCTTGTGCCAGCACGAGAATAATTACGGGAGCTCCGTAGTACGGGTCGGTATCCCTGCCCATAACCTCCGCGTTAAGGCGAGCAAGCTCATTACGGTATTTTCCGGAAGTGACGGCGATAATCGTCGGTGATTGCCGCCCGCCGCCTGTTGGGGCATACGTTCCGGCTTCGCAGATTTCCTTAATCAATTCCTGCGGCACGGTGTCTTTCTTATAGGCACGAACGCTTCTGCGTGACATGATTGTTTTTAATACTTCGTTTGTCATAATAAAACCTCCTATTAAAAATCGCCATACACCCGCGTTTATCGGATGTATGGCGAAAAATGAGCTTGTAACTCAGAAAAATCCATACTGATTTTGTAACTGTATTATACTGCGGCACAGTATAAATTTCAATAGTGAATTGAAAAAAATTTTGATTAAAATAGATTTATCAGTCTATTGACTTATTAAATTCAACCTTGACTTTTATAAAATTGGACATTATAATAAAGAAACGATCGTTGCGCAACGTTTGTTTCTTTAAGGATGTGATTTAATGCCCAGAAATTTTATGTTTACTAAAGAAGAGATTATTAGCGCCGCAGTGTCTCTTACGCGCGAAAAGGGCTTTCAGGCGCTTACGGCGCGGGCGCTCGGCGAGCGGCTCGGTTCCTCCCCGAAGCCGATATTCGGGCTTTTTGAAAATATGGCAGAGGTGCAAGGGGAGGTTTTAAACGCCGCTTATGTGATATACACAAATTACCTGAAAAGCGGGGTTGAAAGCGGAAAATACCCGCCCTATAAGGCAAGCGGAATGGCGTATATCCGCTTTGCAAGGGAGGAAAAGGAGCTTTTTAAGCTGCTTTTTATGCGCGACCGCTCGGCTGAAGAAACGGCGGAAAACAACGAGGAGCTTAAAGAAATTGTAAAGCTGCTTGTGAAAAATCTTAAAATAAGCGAGGAAAACGCCCGAATGTTCCACCTTGAAATGTGGATATATGTTCACGGTATAGCGGTAATGCTTGCAACCTCTTACCTTGAATGGCAGGAGGACTTTATAAGTCAAGTGCTGACCGATGCGTATTCGGGGCTTAAATATCGCTATTGCAAGGAAAGTGAGGGTTAAAAATGAAAGCCGTAAAAACAGTAAAGCTTACAAAAAAATTCAAAGATATAACTGCGGTTGACTGCCTTGATTTAGAAATAGAAAAGGGCGAGCTTTTCGCGCTTTTGGGGGTGAACGGCGCGGGGAAA
>DJRI01000087.1:0-5131 GCA_002440045.1 Ruminococcaceae bacterium UBA6364
GGAAGATAGGGCGATGCCGACATATCCAAAAAGGGCGACCACTCTTTGAGTGGTCGCTTTTTTGCTGTAAAAAAGAGCTTTTTGCAAAGTTTTAGAGCCTTTTTACTGTTTACAATTCACTATTCTTGCTGTTCTTTATTGTATAAGTTGTTTATTTACAAAGTAAGTAAAACAGTGATATAATTTAATATATATTATGGCAAAAGGGCATATGTTTCGGAGGACTTTTATGGAAAGAAAAAGCGGAGTTTTAATGCACATATCCTCGCTTTACGGCGACTATTCATCGGGCGGTTTCGGAAAGTCTGCGTTTTCTTTTATCGACTTTCTTAAAGACTGCGGTTTTTCTTATTGGCAGGTATTGCCGTTTAACCCCGTTGACGAGTGCAATTCGCCTTATAAATCGGCTTCGACGTTTGCTCTTAATCCGTATTTTGCAGATATTGACAGCCTTTTTGAACAAGGGCTTATAACCGAGGACGAGCGCCGCGCTTCAGTGCAGAAAACGCCGTATTACTGCGAATACGACAGGCTGAAAAAAGAAAGGCTCGCGCTTTTGAAAAAAGCCGCCTCGCGCGCGAACGGCGAGCTTTCAAAAAGTGTGGAGGATTTTATAAAAGCGCGCCCTTACATACGCGATTATTGCGAATTTGCGGCGCTTAAAGAGGTTAACGGCGAAAAACCATGGACAGAGTGGACCGAAGTTTCTTTTGATAAAGACGAGTTTTTCGCACAGTGCTTTATTCAGTACGAGCTTTTTTATCAGTGGCAAAAAATTAAAAGCTATGCAAATAAAAACGGAATAAAAATCATCGGCGATATTCCCATTTATGTTTCGTTTGACTCAGCCGACGTTTATTTTAACAAGGAGCTGTTTTGTGCCGACGAAAACGGCAGACTCTCTCTTGTTGCGGGCGTTCCCCCGGATTATTTTTCGGCGGACGGTCAGCTTTGGGGCAATCCGCTTTACAATTGGGAAAGAATGGAAAAAGACGGGTTTTCGTGGTGGCGCGAGCGCTTAAACAATGCGCTTTCGCTGTTTGACGGCGTAAGAATAGACCATTTCAGAGGGTTCGAGAGCTTTTGGGCAGTGCCCGCTTCTGAAAAGACCGCCAAAAACGGAAGCTGGAAAAAAGGCCCGGGAATGAAGCTTATTAATGTGCTTAAAAAGACGGCGGGCGAAAAGCTTATTATTGCCGAAGATTTGGGCGACATTACAGAGGACGTTATAAAGCTTGTAAACGACAGCGGCTTTCCCGGAATGCGCGTTTTTCAGTTCGGCTTTTTGGGCGGCGAGTCGGTTCACAAGCCGCACAACTACATAAACAACTGCGTTGCATATTCGGGCACGCACGACAACAACACGCTTTTGGGCTATCTTTGGGAAATGCCGCTTGACACAAAACGCGACGTTATGAATTATTGCTCGTGCGACCCTGAAAAATGGAACGAAAACGGCTGCCGCGCAATAGTTAAAACAATTCTCGCAAGCTCTGCGGGGCTTGCAATATTCCCGATTCAGGACCTTTTGGGTTACGGAAGCGACACGCGCCTTAACGTCCCCGGGAGAGCTTACGGCAACTGGCTTTATCGCATAACAAAAGAACAGCTTGGCTTTATAAATAAAGATGAGCTTAGATATTATAACGCGCTTTACGGGCGCATTTAAGGGGTAAATATGGCAGAGCTTAAAGATATTTCACTTTTTTTACTCGATATGGACGGAACGGTCAATTTGGGGTTCGACCCGATTGACGGCGCCAAGGATTTTTTGGACGAAGTAAGAAAACAGGGGAAAAACTATATTTTTCTTACAAACAATTCGTCAAGAAACGCCGGCGATTACGTTGAAAAAATGCGAAAGCTCGGTTTTTTCTGCGAAAGAGAAAACGTTTTCACTTCGGGCATGGCGGCGGGGCTGTTTTTAAAGAAAAACAAGCCCGACGCGCGCGTTTATGTGTGCGGAACAAAGTCGCTTTGTGAAGAGGTTAAAAGCTACGGCGTAAACGTTACAGAAGACGACGCCGATACGGTGCTTCTCGGCTATGACACCGAGCTTAATTACGAAAAAATAAAAAAGGTCTGCGCGCTTCTTTCAGAGGGCGCTGACTATTACGCCACCAACGTCGATATGGTTTGCCCGATAGAGGGCGGGCGCTATTTGCCAGACTGCGGCTCTTTTGCCGATATGTTTTATAACGCGGTCAAAAGAAGACCTGTGTTTTTAGGCAAGCCCGACAGAACGATGATAGACATTGTTCTTGAAAAAACAAACACGCCCTATGAAAAGGCGGCAATGGTCGGCGACAGAATTTATACCGACGTCAAAACAGGCGTCAACGCGGGAATTACCTCGGTGCTTGTGCTTTCGGGGGAAACAACGAAAAAAGACGCCGAAGAAAGCGACGTGTGCCCGACTTATATCCTTGACTCCGTTCGGGATATTTACAATATAATCAAAGATGAAAGGTGAACCGAATGAAAAAATATATTCTTGCCCTTGACCAGGGAACGACAAGCTCAAGAACGATAGTTTTTGACAAAAAGGGAAACATCGTCTCAAAGGCACAGTACGAATTTACGCAGATTTACCCGAAATCGGGCTGGGTTGAGCACAACCCCTATGAGATTCTTGAATCTCAGCTTCATTCGCTCACTTCGGCGCTTGAAATCGGCAGAATAAACCCCTCTGAGGTTGCCGCAATCGGTATTACAAACCAGCGCGAAACAACTATTCTTTGGGATAAAGAAACGGGCAAGCCTGTTTATAACGCAATTGTGTGGCAGTGCAGGCGCACCGCGCCCATTTGCGAAAGACTTAAAGCCGAGGGGCTTGAGCCGTATATTAAAGAGCACACGGGACTTCTTATAGACGCATATTTTTCGGCGACAAAAATTAAGTGGATAATCGACAACGTGCCCGAGGCGCGCACCCTTGCAAACGAGGGCAGGCTTTTGTTCGGCACGGTTGAAACATGGCTTATTTGGAATCTTACAAACAAAGCCGTTCACGTTACCGACTACAGCAACGCCGCAAGAACAATGCTTTTTGATATTGAAAAGCTCGAATGGGATTCTTATCTTTGCTCAAAGCTCGGTATTCCTATGAACATTCTTCCCGAGATTAAAGAGTCAAGCTCTGTTTACGGCTATATTTCGGGCGACGTTCCCGAGCTTAAAGAGCTTGAGGGCGTTCCGATTTCGGGCGCAATCGGCGACCAGCAGGCGGCTCTCTTCGGCCAGGCCTGCTTTAACGCGGGCCAGGCAAAGAACACATACGGCACGGGCTGCTTCCTTCTTATGAACACGGGCGACAAGCGTATTCATTCAAAAAACAACCTGATAGAGGGTATTGCATGGGGTCTTAACGGCAAAGTATGCTATGACCTTGAGGGCAGTGCTTTTAACGCGGGCTCTGTTATAAAATGGTTAAGAGACGAGCTTCGTATGATAGCAGAACCGAGCGAATGCGACTTTCTTGCAGAAAGCGTAAGAGACTCTAACGGAATTTATCTTGTTCCGGCATTTACGGGGCTTGGCGCGCCGTATTGGGATATGTATGCAAGGGGCTGCATTGTCGGTCTTACGCGCGGCACAAACAGGGCGCATTTTGCGCGTGCGGTGCTCGAAAGCATTACATATCAGGTAACAGACCTTGTTGACGCAATGAGCCGTGACAGCGGAATACTTATGTCCGAAATGCGTGTTGACGGCGGTGCTTCGGTAAGCAGCATTATGCTTCAGATTCAGGCAGATATGACGGGAACAAAGGTGAACCGCCCGAAGCTTGTTGAAACAACTGCGCTTGGCGCGGCGTATATGGCGGGTCTTGCAGTCGGCTTTTGGAAAGACCTTGACGAAATTGAAACAGTGCGCGAGGTTGACAGAATCTTTGTGCCCGCAATAAGCGGCGAAAAACGCGACGAAATGCTTCGCGGTTGGCACAAAGCCGTTGAGCGCGCAAAGGATTGGGAAGAGCATTAAGCTTTGCGGGGTGGAATTTTGACTGATACTATTGTTATTTGCGCTTTCGGCGTTTTAACGGCGGTTTTGCTGTGCGTTGTTATAGCACTGCTTTTGGCGCTTAAGAAAAAAGCCGAGTCAAAGGATTTTTCGGGCGAGTTTTCAATTAACCGCGAAGAAGCGGCGCGCTCGGCAAAAGAAACGCGCGAGGAAATTTCAAAAGGGCTTGAAAAGGTTGACGCACGCCTCAGCGAAATGACGAAAGAGAATTTTAACAGCCGTCTTGAGCTTTCCGACAAGCTCGGAAAATCGCTTTCCGAAATACAAAAAAACAATCTTGAGCAAAACGAACGGCAAATGCGCGTTCTCGGCGAGAATATGGCGAAAATGCAGGAAAGCAACGAAAAAAGGCTTGAAGAAATGCGTGCCACGGTTGACGAAAAGCTTACGGCAACTCTTACAACGCGGCTTAACACCTCGTTTAAAACGGTTTCGGAGCAGCTTGAAAACGTTTATCGCTCTTTGGGCGAAATGAAAGAGCTTTCAAAGGGCGTTACGCAAAACGTAACCTCGCTTAACAGGGTGCTTACAAACGTAAAGGCGCGCGGAACATGGGCTGAAGTTCAGCTTGAAGCGATACTTGACCAGACTATCCCCGGAATGTACGAAAAGAATTTTTCGCCTAAAAACAACGGCGAAAGGGTAGAGTTTGCCGTAAGGATTCCGAGCGGCGAAAAAAACGGCGAAGCTGTTTTTTTGCCGATTGACTCAAAATTTCCGATGGAGGATTACGTCAGGCTTTGCGGCGCTGCGGAGTCTGCTGACCCCATTATGCTCGCTTCTGCAAGAAAAGCGCTTGAGGACCGCATAAAAGCCGAAGCAAAGGACGTTGCAAAATACATTTGCGTGCCGAAAACCACGCCGTTCGCAATACTTTATCTTGCGACCGAGGGACTTTATGCCGAAATCGCTTCGTCAAAAAGCGGAATCGCCGAAAGCCTTCAGGCGCAGAATATTATGATAGCCGGTCCTTCGACGATAACGGCGCTTCTTAATTCGTTTGCCATGGGCTTTAAAGCGATGGCGATAAACGAAAAAGCAGATGAAGTAAGAACGCTTCTTGCCGCCGCAAAATCGCAGTATGACAAGTTCGGCGACGTGCTTGAAA
>DJRI01000087.1:5168-5713 GCA_002440045.1 Ruminococcaceae bacterium UBA6364
TGAAGAAGCAGGCAAAAGCCTTGAAGACGCGCAAAAGCGCAACACGATAATAAGAAAGAAGCTTAAAAATGTTGAGGTCTTTGACAGCGACGGCGCAGACGGAATTTTAGGCATTTCGGATTCGTCGGAGCAGGATATTCAGGACGTTGAATAAATTCAGGCATAAGACTTATATAACAAAAATCCCGCGGCGGTTTATTTCCGCCGTGGGATTTTTGGGTGTCTGATATTTTTTTATTCGGAGAATTTTAAGGCTTCCGCCATATCTATTTTTTTGTTTTTGCGTGCAACGGCAAGGCTTACAAGAAGCGACATTGCTATTGTTAGCGCCGACGAGAAAATTACGGTGGCGGCACTTATTGTCGACTTCATTTCGTATTCCGAAGCAAGCTTTGTAACAAGCACGTCAAGCACTGCGTAGCCTGCGGGGATTCCGAGAATAACACCCAATACAGAGAGCCACAAATTCTGCTCAACAAGCAGTCTGCCAATCTTTCTGTCCTTAAAGCCGACAACCTTTAAGGTTGCCATTTCACGGTAACGCT
>DJRI01000173.1 GCA_002440045.1 Ruminococcaceae bacterium UBA6364
TTGCAAGAAGCTTTTCGTCGTCCGAAAAGCTCTTTACAACGGTCATAACGTTTTGGGTTAGCGTGCCTGTTTTGTCGGAGCAGATTATTTGCGTACAGCCGAGCGTTTCAACCGCAGTCATTTTTCTTATTATTGCGTTTCGCTTAGACATATTTGTAACGCCTATTGCAAGCACTATTGTCATTACCGCAACAAGTCCTTCGGGAATTGCGGCGACGGCAAGCGCTATTGCCGTTATAAAGCTGTCGAGCGAAAGCGTCAAAAAGTCGGGTTTGTCGGCAACGAGAACATATTTTGTGATTATATCAAAGGCGAAAATAAAAATGCACACGCCGAGCACTATTTTCGTAAGCGTTTTTGAAAGCTGTTCAAGCTTTAATTCAAGCGGCGTTTTGCCGTCCTGCGCCAATGTAATGGCGGTGGCTATTTTGCCCATTTCGGTGTTCATGCCTGTCGAAGTGACAACGGCTTTGCCCCTGCCGAAAACTACTGTCGAACCCATATAAGCCATATTTTTTCTGTCGCCGAGCGGTACGCTGTCATCATCTTTCTTTTTTAAAGAAAGCGCGTTTACAAGCTTGTTTACGGGAACGGATTCAGCCGTAAGCGCGGCTTCTTCGATTTTTAAGCTTGCGCACTCAATTATGCGGCAGTCCGCAGGAACGCTGTCGCCCGCTTCAAGAAGAATAACGTCGCCGACAACGAGGTCTTCGCTTTTGATGTTTTGGACGCTTTTTCCGCGAAGCGTTTTTGTCGTTGCCGCAGACATCTCCTGCAACGCTTCAATTGCTTTTTCGGCTTTGCTCTCCTGTACAACGCCGAGAATTGCGTTTACTATTACAACAAAAAGAATTATAAGCGTATCTGTCGGCACTTTAAGATGAAACGCTCCGCCTTCAAACATATCGGTTATTGCCGAAACTGCCGCGGCAACAATCAATATAATTATCATCGGGTCTTTCATCTGCGAAAAAAATCTTTTCAGCGCCGAATCCTTTTTAGGCTCGGCGAGCTTGTTTTTTCCGTCTCTTTCAAGCCTTGCGGCGGCTTCTTCGGCGTTCAGTCCGTCTTTTGATGAATTGACGGATTTAAGAACGTCGTCGGTTGACTCAAGGTAATACTTCATTGCTTATTCCTCACAATAATATTTAAAAAAGAGTAACAAAAAAAGACTTTTACCGCGTTTGAAGCGGTAAAAGTCTCACTCTTAGTCAATGACTGCGGCAGCGGCGGGCTTATAGCCGTACTGACGACCGATGCCAAGCAACAGGGTGTTGCCGAGTTACTCCCTTTTATGCTTATATCATAAACGAAAAATTTTCTTTTGTAAATAGGTTTTTAAAAATTTTTTATTTCGGCGCTATTATTACGGGTTGCGTCTGAACGCCTGAAAATGCGTCCTCAAGCGTTTGCTCGATGAGCGCAAATTCGGCGACCATGGAGCATGGCTTTTTTTCGGAATTATCCTGCCTGAACGGCACAAAGTAGATGTTTTTATAATTGAGAAGAGCGCCTATGTTTTTTGCGGCGTTTGAAAGCGCGTCGTTTGTGGAGGGCGCTATTATAAGCGGTCTGCCGTTTCTTAAATGCGCCTTTGCCGCAAGCGTTACGGGTGTGTCGGTAATTCCGTTTGAAAGCTTAGCGAGCGTGTTGCCGGTGCAGGGGGCTATAATAAGCGCGTCAAGAAGCTTTTTCGGACCTATCGGCTCTGCGTCCTGAAGCGTGTGAATAATCTTTCTGTCGGTCATCGCGTGGAATTTTTCGCGCCAGAACGCCGCCGAGCCGAAGCGGGTATCAAGATTGTATGCGTTTTCGGACATTATCGGAACAAGCGAATAACCGAGTGTTGTAAGATGTTCCGCCTCTTTAAACACTTTTTCAAATGTGCAGAACGAGCCGCATACGGCAAATCCGATTGTTTTCAAGGTATCAGCCCTTTCTTTTCAAATATCGGAAAAATTGTTTTACCGATTATTTCGCCTGCGGTCTTGGGGGCGACCTTTCCCGGTAAGGAGCTTGCCTTAATTACAGTCAGGGCATGCTCTTTAGCCGCGCCGAAGTCTATGCCGAACGGCGGCGAGGCGACCTCCAAAAGCAGGCAATCCGATTTTAAGTTGTTCATTTCCTCTTTGCCTATGACCTTTGCGGGTACGGTGTTTATCAGCACGTCAAAATCGTTTTTTTCTGTTTTAAGTTCTTTAAACGTACAGGTGTGCATTGATTGTGACAGTATCTCTGCCGCGTCGCGCGGCTTTCTTGCAATAACGGTGACGTCTGCGCCGAGCGCTTTAAGAGACGCGGCTATTTCTTTACCTATTTTGCCGTAGCCGGTAACTGCGCATTTCATTGAACGGACGGTTATGGGAAGCTTATCTATTAAAATACCTATTACGCCCTCCGCCGTGGGCACGGCGTTAAAAACGGCAAGCTCTTCAAGCGAAAAATAGTCGCACCAAAAAACGCCTTTTAAATCAAGCTCTTCGCAAAAGCTTTTGGGCAGCTGGCCGCCGAAAACGGTTTTTGAAGAGTCAATTAAAGCGCAAATATCGGCTATTTGAATTTTTTCGTCAAAAAGCGGCGCGTTGAGCGTTACACGGTCACGGGTAAAGGGGAGCGGAAGTATTATGCAGTCAACGTCAAAGACGGCTTCTTTAAGCGTTTTGAAGCAGTCGGTATCCCGAAAAGCATAGTAACACACGTTAAGCGACTGCTTTTCAAGATATTCGCCCAAATACAGCGAACGGTCGTCTCCGCCGAGAATGAGGAATTTCTTGTTCATTTGTCTCAGTCCTCTCTACCTTATACTATTCGTTTTTCGGGGCTGTGTTACAAATTATACTGTATAAAAAATGCGCCCCGGCTTTAACCGGGACGCTCTTTGATTTATAAACTTATATCAGCGGAAAATAACCTTTATCCACTTAACGACGCTCACGCCTGCCCTTACTATGGGAAGAATTTTAACGACTGCTCTGAGCGCTTTTTCTGCGCTTAACGAAGCTACGCCGTTTACAACAAGCTTGAGTATTGCCGAAACGGCAGGTTCTGTGCTTACAGTACCGAGAGCTGTGCCGATAGCGTCTTTATTTGCTTTGATTTCAGAGTGGAGGTATTTGAAAAGAACGGTGAATGTATCCGCAGCGTCGCCTTCGATTGTTACATAGTATCTGCATCCGCGTGCAACGCTTTCCTTCGCAGCAAATTTGCCGCATCCGGAAATGTCTTTAATTGCTTTAAGGAAATTATCTTTGTCAAGATTTATCGAAACTCTGACTGCGGGCGAGATTTCGGTGCCGTTTTCGTCAACCTCTGCGGCTTTGACTTCAAGGTCTGAAAGCTTGGGTGCGACAAGATTGAAAATGCCTTCTGTCGTAAGGTCAAGATTTATATTGTCGCCGAGACCGAGACCGAGCTTGCTTTTAAGCGAATAGAACTGCTTGTCAAGAAGTCCTGTGTCTATAAGGCGCGCGGCTTTCGGAAGAAGCTCAAGAGCGGCTGTAAGCGGTTCTTCGGAGTTTGCGATGCTGTCGATAAGGTTGCAAACCGCAACAAGAATCGGACGAATGCGGCGGTCCATTTTTTCGTCGGAATTTGCACCTGCGTTTACATAGAGCGTGTATTCGTGCGATGACATAAAGCCTTCTATGCCGAGCGCTTCAAATACGGGTACAAGGTCCTCGTATGCGCCGTAGGTATATGTGCCGTTTGATGTGTCGATTTTGTTTTCAAGCGTTATTACCATGGTAACGATTGAAAGCGGACGGAATATTGAAGAGAGAGCGTCAATAAAGCCTTCTCTGTCGCCGTTTGCAAAGCCGAAATCGCCGTCTTTAACGGTAAGGTACTGCCATGCGTCAAGCTTTCCGACTTTGTTGCCGTCAGAATCAAGCGTGTTTGCCGCTTCGTTAAGAGCGGCAATTGCACCGGCATTTGTTTCGTGGTCAAGCTTTGAAGCAAGGTCGGCAGGGCTTTTTGCGGCAAGATTCGTAAGACCGCCGACAAGCGGGAAGAGCTTTTTGGCAAGAAGCGCAACGGTTTCGTTTGTGTAAAGCTTTGTTGCCGTAAGCCCCTGAAGGCTGCCGTCGGGAAGGTCAAGAAGCGAAAGAAGAACTGCTTCAAGCTCGCCGATTGAGTTTGTTACGGAACGTTTTGTAACGGAAAGGTTGTATTTTACCTTTGTGCTCTTATAATCTTTAAGGTTAGGCATTTCGCCTGTGGGTTCGTCGGGACCGATGCACGCAAGAATGGCTTTATATTTTAAAAGCGTTTCTTCGGGAATAGTGCCTTTAAGCGTTTCGGGAACGAGCGCATAAGCGGCTTTTACAGCGTCTATGTCGGCTCTTTCATACGGCTCTGTGATTTTCGCTACCGTTTCAACAAAGCGGTCTACATAGATTGCGTTTCCGATGTCAACGCACGCTTCGTAAAGGGAAGAGGAATTATACGATTTATAGCCCCAAGAAGTAACTTTGTTTACGGGTGCGCCATAGAATGTGTAGCTTATGTCGTTGAAGAAGTTTTTGTCGGCTTCGCTCATTGCGTTATAAAGCGCAACCGCAGAGGACGCTGCCGCCGTTGCCGCGGGGTCGCCGCTGTCGAAAGCTGCTTTTGCGTTTTTCAATGCAACAATAGCGTCTGTTGCGGCTTTATATAAGCTGTCGGAAGAAGCCGCCCAATTAAGAGCCTCGATATAAAGGTTACCCTTGTGAGTATATTCGTTGGCGTAAGCTGTGCTGTATTCTTCCGATTTTTTGAGCCATTCGTTAAAATCGGCAATATATGCGGGGTCGTTTTCGCCCTGTTCGTATTTTGAGGGCTTCGGTGCAGAGCCGGGGTTCTTCGGCTTTGCTGGTGCGGGGTTCTCAGACAGAAGGTCGTTGAAAACTGTGTCGGTTATAAGCTTAAGACCTTTGAAAATGTTGTCTTTGAGGGCAGATGAAAGAACACCGTTCGATGAGCTGTAGCATCCCGCCATAATGCGTGTGTTGCGGTCGGCCGAAGTCCAAAGGGCTTTTTTATCGTCTGTTGAGACTTTTTTGTCCGAAAGTTTTGCCGCAAGGTTAAGCGCGGCGGCAACATAAGAGGGGAGCGTGCCGAGCGTTGCCTCTGTTCCTGCGGCGGCATTTATGTAGTGCTGTTTATTGTACGAAGCAATCTTCGGATTTTCCGTAATGGAAATCTGACGTTCGCGTTCAAAAACGATGTGATAGAAATTGTCAAATGCGAAAATATCAATGCTTTCTTTTTCGGCGTTTGACAAAGCCTTGTAGGCGGCAACAAGCTTGTTGTAGGCGTTAAGGTCATCTTCGGTGGGGTCTTTCACGCCGACATTTCCGCCGAAGCCGTTTACTGCGGCTTCAAAGTCCGATACCGCAGATGATTTGTCAAGCGCAAAAACCTGAAGCGATACTGTTGAAAAAGAAAGCAGTATGCACAGGCAAAGAATGATGCTTAACGTTTTTTTGCATTTTTTCATTTTGATTTTCTCCTTTGTAAATTGATTTTTTCGGCAAACAATTATTGTCGAAAGGTAATTAATAAAGACGTGTTATTAATTACATATATTTATAACCGAATTTTTTTATGCTGTATGCACAAAGAAATGCGGTGATAAACAAATTTAATAAAGGTATGTTATTAAATGCGGCGAAATTACGGCGGTATAAACCGCCGCAGGCGTAAGAGAGGGTCGAAACCGACACGCCTTAAAAGCTTTATTTTTCTGTAATCGGGCAATTTTTAATTGTAATACGAAAGACTGCCCTTGAAGAACTCAGCCATGCTATATCACAAATCAAGCCTTTCTTTTAAGTTGCGCTTAATTTCTTCTTCGCAAGATAAAGAAAGCCCGATAAAGCAATCCTTTGAAAAATCCCTTCCTTTTACAAATTCCGGCAGAATATAGGGTTTAAGATTTTTTGCCAAAACGGCTTCAATATCGCTTGAGAGGACAATGCCGTCCAATTCATACATTATTACGCGTTTGGGGTTTAAAAGCGCTATTGCTGCCTGCAACCTTTCGGCGCAAAATTCTGTTCTTTTTTCTGCAACATCTTCGGTAAGTGTCGGAATGTTGCCTGTTTCGCCTGCGGCGCCGCCCGCTCCGTGAATAACATAATCACAAATTGTAATACCTATACCGCTTGCAGTTTTGCCGAAAGCGAAAAGCAGAGTTGTTTCGTCTTTTATGTGGCCTTTATATGTCGGTGCGGCTAAAGCCGTTATGTGAAGGTCATTGTCAGCCAAAACAAGCTTGCCTGTTCTTTTGGCGACGGCGTTAATAAGGCTTACACCGTTAAGCGAACGGTATGCGGCAGAGTCGATAACAGTGCCTTTATGCATTACGCCCGAAAAGGCAATTGAAATCATAGAGATTAAGACGTCGGACTCGCAAAGAGAAACCGAAACCTCTTCAAGTATGCGAAGGACGTTATCGTTGTTTACGGGAACTTCACCGTGTTTTATGTCGCGGCTCAAAAAGTCGTGAACAACAAAACGAAGTTTTTCCGAGTCAATGTATATGAGTATAAAATGTATATAGTCCGCCCGAAGCGAATAAACCTGTGCTTTTCTGCCGCGCTCGGGACTGCTTATGCCGACACTTTCTATTATGCCTTCTTTAATTCCGTATTCGACGGCGCGTGTGACTGTCGGCAGGCTTAACCCTATCGCCTTTGAGATTTGGGGAATGGTTACGCTTTTTTTCTTGTGTATATACCCCCACACCGTGCGGTAGTTTGTAAGCTTGACTATTGAAACATCTAAAATTTTATCCAAAGCTTTACTCCGTAAACGAATTAATAACATTGTGTTACTAATGTGAGTATAGCACTTTAATAAAAAATTAACAATATGGAATAACGCCGAAAAGAAGCGTTATAACTTGTGCATAGTTAACAAAGAGCCGCAGATTTTATACAAAACAAAATCTGCGGCCGAAAATATTCCTGTCAGTCTTTTACTATGTCCTTTAATCCGCTTGCAATTCCCGCAAGCGACTGAAGCTCCGAGGGGACGATAATCTTTGTCGCTTTGCCGTCGGCGGCTTTTTCAAACGCTTTCATACCCTGAAGCGAAAGGTATTCGCTTGACGGCGCGGCTTCGTTAATCATTCTTATGCCCTCTGCCTGAGCCTTCTGAATTGCGATTATGGCGTTGGCTTCGCCCTCTGCCTCGCGGATTTTTGATTCCTTAACGGCTTCTGCGTGAAGAATTGCCGCCTGTTTGTCGGCTTCTGCCGAAAGAATCTGTGCTTCCTTTTTACCTTCGGCAACAAGCACCTGACTTGCCTTTTCGCCCTCTGCCCTTAAGATGGATTCGCGGCGTTCGCGCTCGG
>DJRI01000174.1 GCA_002440045.1 Ruminococcaceae bacterium UBA6364
CACATCTATTTACAACGCAGATTCATAAGTGTGCACCGTCCTATTTTTTTGTTGACAAGTTCGCTTTGATGTTATAAAATAATATGAATTATTATTTTATCTTATGACTTTAAGGGAGGAATCAAAATGCCCACATATATCTCACCGATTCCTAACGAAGCGCTTGCCCCCCTTTGCAGGGAGCTTGAAAAATACAGCGCAATTTCCCAGGATTATTTTGAAAGATTTGATGTAAAACGCGGGCTTCGCAATCGCGACGGCAGCGGCGTTATGGCAGGACTTACAAAGGTTTGCTCGGTCGAGGGCTATTATATAGAAGACGGCGAAAGAATGCCCATAGAAGGCAGACTTACATACCGCGGAATGAACGTCAGCGAGATTGTTGACGGCTGCCGCAAAGAGGACCGTTTCGGCTTTGAAGAGGTCGTGTGGCTTCTTTTGTTCGGCTCGCTTCCGACGGCAGAACAGCTTTCGGGGTTCAGGCGGCTTATCGCAGACTCAAGAGAGCTTCCCGAGGACTTTATCGAAGATATGATAATGAAAGCGCCCTCGCCCGATATTATGAACAAGCTTCAGCGCTCGGTGCTTTCGCTTTATTCTTACGATATGAATCCCGACGATATTTCAATCGAGAATGTTTTGCGCCAAAGCATTCAGCTTATAGCACAGCTCCCCACGATAATGACATATGCTTATCAGGTAAAAAGACGTCATTATTATAAGAAGAGTATGTATATCCACCCGATTGTACCGGGTCAGTCCACAGCCGAAACAATACTTTACACAACGCGCTCAAACCGCGAATTTACAGACGCCGAAGCAAAGCTTCTTGACATTTGCCTTATGCTTCACGCCGACCACGGCGGCGGCAACAACTCGGCTTTTGCAACGCGCGTGGTCACTTCAAGCGGAACCGACACATATGCCGCAATTTCTGCCGGCATAGGCTCGCTTAAAGGCCCCAGGCACGGCGGCGCAAACTTAAAGGTTGCCGAAATGATGCGCTATTTGAAAGAGGACGTAAGCGACATTACAAACGAAGGGCAGGTTGCCGACTTTTTAAGAAGAGTAATAAATAAAGAAGCGGGCGACAGAAGCGGCCTTGTTTACGGAATGGGTCATGCGGTTTATACGCTTTCGGACCCGCGCCAGAAGATACTTAAAAGCGAGGCTCAAAAAATAGCCGATGAAAAGGGCTTTAGCGCAGAGCTCAGAGCGCTTGAGCTTATAGAAAAGCTCACGCCCGAAATTTTTGCCGAAGAAAAACACAACACAAAAAAGATTTGTGCCAACGTTGACCTTTATTCGGGGCTTATTTACGAAATGCTTAAAATACCGATGGACCTTTACACGCCGCTGTTTGCAATTGCGCGTGTTGCGGGTTGGTCGGCGCACCGCATAGAGGAGCTTATAAGCGGCAACAGGGTGATAAGACCCGCTTATAAGAACGTGGGAACGCCCAAACAGTACATTCCTTTGGGCGAAAGAAAAGAGGGGGCAAGCACCTTCCTGCACGAGTATGTTCCGCTTGAAGAAAGATAACCGAAAGGCTTGACGATTATGAAAAAATTAAAGGGTTCATTAAAGTCCGTAAAGATGAAATACCTTTTGTTTATGTATGCGGCGTCGCTTTTTATCCTTTTGCCGCTCAGGGTGTATCAGCTTCTTGCCGCTACAGAACGCCTTACGGGCTTCTTTGTAATCGGCGATAAAACGGGCTATGTTATTTACGGGCTGATTTTGCTGTTTGTTGTGTTGTTTTTGGCACTTAGCTTTTTAAGCCGCGAAGTGCCTTCGCCGAGGCTTAAAAGCGGCAAAAATATGCCGCTCGGCATTGCGGCACTCATATTTGCCGCAGGTCTTTTATATGACGTTTCAAGGTTTGTTGTCAAGGTGTATCCAGCAGGGGCCTCGGGAAGTGTGTTTTTCAGCGCTTTGAAGATGAATATTATAAACAGCACCCCGATTTTCAACATTCCCAAAATGCTTCTTGCCGTCATAACAATTATATGGCTTGCGCTTTTTGCCGTCGGCAATTTCGGCGGTAAGTTTGATTATAAAAGATACAAGATTATTGCTCTTGCACCTGTCTTTTGGGCTGTAATAAGAACAATGTCATATCTTACGGACCCAATCAATTATTTCAACGTATCCGAAATTTTGTTTGAAATAGCGGCAAATGCATTTTTGGTGCTTTTCTTTTTGGCAGAGGCGCGCATATCAACGGGCGTGTTCTCGGTCGATTCAATGTGGGGCATATACGGCTACGGCTTTTCGGCGGCTGTTTTTATATCGCTTATTACCGTTCCGCGTATAGTTGTTACGGTGTTAAACCGCCGCAATCCGCTCTCGTTTTCGTTTGAACCGGTCGATTTCGGCGCGCTTGTGTTTGTTCTTACATACATTTTCGCTTCGTTCGGCATCGGGTTTGACGGCAGTGCAAAAGAGCGAAAGCTCATTTCCGAAATAGCCCTCCCCGAGGACGGCGCCGTTGTAAGAAAGGGCGACAACAGAAGACTTTCCGAGACGGTTGAAAATTCTGCCGCCGTTGTCGAAGCGCCCGAAACACACGGCATTTTTAAGGTCGAAGAAGAAATGTTTGAAATTGCCCGCGAAGAAGAGCCGAATGAAGCTGTGACTTTAGAAACGGGCGCAGAACCTGATGATTTCGGCGAGCTTTCCGAGAACGAAATACCCGAAGAAACGGAAGAAATAACTGCAGAAGCCGAAGAAGATGTTTCGGACGACGAAAGCGGCTTTGAAGAAAGCGGCTCGGCAGACGAGCTAGAAGAAGCAGAAGAAGCAAAAGAAACCGAAGCTTCAATAACAGACGAAGAAGTCGATGCCGAAAATGAGGACGGGGAAGAAGGCGTTTCTCTCATTTCCGACGAAGATGTTGACGGCGAAGAAGAAAATGCCGTATCTAAAAGCTTTGACGGTGCAGACGACTTTGACGAAGAATACAGCGACGTTGAATCGTCCGACGAAAAAGCCGACATAACCGACGAGCCGAATTTAAGCGGCGACAGCGCCGATGAAACAGACGGTGAGTTTTTGGGTGACGGCGAAAGCTTTTTTGCCGACAGCGGCGAGGACGAAGAAGAGTCCGGCGAAGCGGACGAGTCCGAGGAATCTGAAGACCCTGAAGTCCCCGACGATATTTCGGAAGAAGCCGACGGCAGCTTTGACGAAGAGACCGACGAAGAAGTGAAAGCGGAGGAATACGGCTCTGCTTTAGAAGAGACGGCTCAGACAGAAGCCGATAAAGAATACGAATCCGAAAATGCTTTTGAAGAAACCGAAATTACCGATTTCGGCGGCGACTCGGAAGAAATGCCCGAAAACAGGAAAAAGCGCAAAAAAAGAGGCGGCTTTTTCAAAAGGAAAAAAGAAGACGACGACAGCGACGAAGAGCAGATTTCTGCCGTTTCTCTTAAAGATATGAAGGCAAAAAAGAAACAGTAAACCGAGGGTCGCCTATGTTTTTTGATAATATGTGGATTGCCGCGCGGCAGGTCCTTGTGCTTTATCTGATTGTGGCGGTCGGCTTTGCGGTCGACCGTCTCGGCGTTTTTAAACAAAAAACGGCACAGCATTCAAACGATTTGCTGTTTTTCATAACAACCCCCGCAACAATCATCAAGTCGTTTATTCTTATGGATTTCACAAAAGACTCGGCGGGTGCTCTTTTAAAGGCGTTTTTGCTTATGAGCCTTACAATAATTGTGGGAATCATAATCGCACTGCCGTTTTTTAACAAAAATAAAAACAGCGCCGTTTATAAATACGCCGTAAGCTACGGCAATATGGGGTATATGGCGCTGCCGCTTTGCGAAGCGCTTTTGGGCGAGCGGGGCGTTTTTTACTGCTCTGCCGGTGTTGCCGCGTTTAATATTATTTCGTTTACGCACGGCGTGTGGCTTATGACCCGCGACAAAAAAGAAAAGTTTTTCAGCCCGAAAAAGCTTATTTTAAATCCGGGAATGATTTCGCTTATTATCGGCCTGCCGCTGTTCTTTTTCGGCATAAAACCGCCCGAAACGGTAATGACGGCGCTTTCTCACATAGCAAACCTAAACACACCGCTTGCAATGCTGTACCTCGGAACTTATATTGCAAATACTGATATAAAAAATATGTTTTCGTCCTACGAAAATTATCTCGCCTCGTTTTTAAAGCTTGCCGCTCTGCCGCTTTTAATGCTTTTGATTTTTAAACTTATGGGTGTTTCGGGCGAGCTTCTTACGGCTCTTATAATATCGGCTTCTGCGCCGAGCGCAAACAACACCGTAATGTTTTCGGCAAAATACGGCAAGGATATAGGCGCCGCTTCAAAAGAGGTTGCGTTCTGTTCGCTTGTTTCAGTTATTACAATACCTGTTATGATTGCTTTGAGCATATAAATAACCGAATGAAAATGTTGTCAAACTTGCAATATTGTATTGTAAAGACAGAAAAAATATTTTATAATATAAAAGGAAAATTTGCGGCGCAAAGCCGCCGCATAAAAGGAGAAATATATATGAAGCTTATAATCGGTATCGTAAACAGTGACGATTCGTCATATCTTATTTCGGAAATAACAAGAGCGTCGTTTCAGGCGACAAAGCTTTCAACCTCGGGCGGCTTTTTAAAGGCGGGCAACGTTACCGTGCTTGTCGGCGTAGAAGACGACAAGGTTGACGATGTTATTTCTATTTTCAGCGATTGCTGTTCAAGAAGAACGCAGATGGTTCCCACAACGCCTCCGTTTATAGGCGAGGGCTTTGTAAGCACCGCTCCCGTTGAAATTACAATAGGCGGCGCAACCATATTTGTCGTTGACGTTGATAAGTTTGTTAAATTATGAGTTTTGAAGGCTTCGGCGGCGCGCCCGATAAAGAAAAAGCCGCGCTGTCCGCAGGGCTTTCTCACGCGGTGCTTATTTGCGGCGGAACGGAAGAGGAGCGCAATAAAAAAGCGCTTTATATTGCAAAAACCGCCGTTTGCAGTGATAAAAAAGACGCTCCGTGCGGCGTGTGCCGCTCGTGCAGAAAAGCAGACGAGGGCGTTCACCCCGATATTATCATTGTGAAAAGGCCCAAAGATAAAAAGTTTTTTCAAAAAGATGCAATAAAGGCGGTTGTCGAAAACGCCTACATAACGCCCAACGAAGCGGACGTAAAAGTATTTGTGATAGAAGAAATGCAGTATATGACCGAAGAGTGTCAGAACGTTCTTTTAAAAATACTTGAAGAGCCGCCGTCATACACATCGTTTGTGCTCACTTCGTCAAATGCAAACGCGGTTATAAAAACCGTGCTTTCAAGAGTTACAAAAATAAAGCTTTCTGCGTCATACGAGGCAGACGCTTTTTCGGACAAAGCAACCGAAATTGTGAAAAATACGCTTTCGGCGCTGACGTCGACTTTTGAATTTGACGTTATTGCGGCACTCTCGCCGACGGACGGCGACAAAACGCTTATGTCAGAGGTGCTTTCGCTTTTGTGCATTGCTTTAAGAGACGCGCTTTCTTTAAAATACGGCGCAAAGCCCCTTGAAAAAAGGCTTGAAAACGAAACGCATGCATTAAGCGCTCTGCCCGCAGAACGGCTTCTTTCTATGTATGACGTTTCAAGCGAGCTTTTAAAGCTTTGCGAAAGCTATCCGAATTACACGCTTCTTTCGGCAGTGCTTTCGGCGCGCTTAAAAGCATGCGGGGAGGCAAAATAATTGCCGATTTAAAAAATCGGCGGTTATTCGGCGCGGAAAATTAACGAATCGGAGGATTAAAATATATGGCAGAGGTTGTCGGAGTAAGGTTTAAAGAGGTCGGAAAGATATATTATTTCGACCCCGACCTTAAAAAGTTGAAAAAAGGCGACCGCGTTATTGTTGAGACCGCAAGGGGAATCGAATGCGGCGAGGTTGCGCTTGAAAACCGCGACGTCTCGGAAGATGAAATAATGCACCCCTTAAAGCCGATAATAAGGCTTGCCTGCGAAGACGATATTAAAATCGCCGAGCAGAACAGAAAAAAAGAAGCCGAGGCTTTTTCGGTTTGCGAAAAGAAAATAGAAGAGCTGGGGCTTGATATGAAGCTTGTCGGCGTTGAGTGCACGTTTGACGGCAGTAAAATGCTTTTCTATTTCACTGCCGACGGCAGGGTCGATTTCAGAGAGCTTGTTAAAAATCTCGCGTACGTTTACCGTACCAGAATCGAAATGCGCCAGATAGGCGTCCGCGACGAGTCAAAAATGCTCGGCGGTTTCGGAATATGCGGCAGACCGTTTTGTTGTTCTCAGTTTTTGGGCGATTTTCACCCCGTCTCAATAAAAATGGCAAAAGAGCAGGGTTTGTCGCTCAACCCCGGAAAAATCAGCGGAACATGCGGCAGACTTATGTGCTGCTTAAAATACGAGCAGGATTCTTACGAGCATCTTTTAAGAGTTACGCCCAAGGTCGGCGCAATAGTAAAGACGCCCGAGGGCAACGGCACGGTTATAGAAAACAACCTGCTTACGGGTATGCTCAAGGTTACGCTTGAACGCCGCCCCGAAGCCGCGCCCGCTACATATCACAGGCACGACGTCAAGCTCATAAGAGACGGCAAAATCACCATAAACAAGAGCGAGCTTGACGCTCTTAAGGGAATGGAATAAAAAATTCAAAATTTTCTATTGAATTTTTGATTATATGTGTTACAATAAAGCAAAATCCAAAAGGAGGTTAAGAACATGGCATACAAAATTTCAGACGCTTGCATTTCTTGCGGCGCTTGTGCAGCAGAGTGCCCCGTAGAGGCTATCTCCGCAGGTGACTCTCAGTACGTTATCGACGCAGACACCTGCATCGAGTGCGGCGCATGCGCATCTGTTTGCCCCGTAGAAGCTCCTGCTCAGGACTGATTAAAGCCCAAGGCATTTTGGAATGCGTTTTTAACAGCAACGGCTGTAAGGTCAAGGCTTGTGCCTTTGACTTTGCAGCCGTTTTTCCTTTTTAAGGACCTTTTTCCGCTTTTTAAATATTAAAAAATTTAAAAATTTAAGCCGATACTATTTGTTTTTGCTGTAAGGTATGTTATAATTCTTATAACTATGGATTAGTATGAAGTTTAATCAGCGGTTAATGGGAAAAACAGGTGGTGCGCCGTGGAAAAACAAAAGTTGCTCGTTATTGAGGCTTCAAAAAGAGAAGAAAGCTTCTCTTTAGAGCTCTCGCGGTATGCGCTTTCGCTTTTTGGAGGCTTTGACACGTCGGTGTTCAATGTTTTCACAAATTCGTTTGCACCGTGCGACGGCTGTAATTTCTGCGAAAAGGCGGGCAAGTGCCGCCACCGCGACCTTGACGCGTTTTTTAAAGAGTTTGAAACCGCCGATGTTCTTTTGATTTTTTCACCTGTTTATAACGAGTCGTTTCCCGCGCCGATGAAAGCTCTTTTAGACCGCTTTCAGGTGTATTACACAAGCTTTTATGCAAATAAAAAGCGCCAGCCCATAAAAAAGAGGCGAAAAGCTGTTCTTACGGTCTGCTCGGGGCGCGGCGGCGAATTTGCGCTTTCTGTTATGGAGCGCCAGTTAAAAAATGTATTTTCAATTACGAATATTGAGTTCTCGGGAAGCGTGCTTTGCAATTTTACAGACACAAAGCCCGCGCTTGAAAATGCAAAAAGAGAACTTTGCGCTTTGCTTTTTTGAAAGGATGTTTTGCGAATGAAAAAGCCATCTTCAGGGTTTATAAAAACGGTTGCCGTGCTTCTTGCGGTTTTTGCCGTTTTTTCCTGCGCTGTTTGGGCGTTTGAGTCCTTAACCAACGACACCTTCAAATTCAATACGCCCACTTACATTAAGCCTAACAGCGAAACCGACGGCGTTATCAAAAATAAAAACGACTATGAGGCTTATATTTTTGAAGTGCCCGAAAACGGCGTTCTCAGCGTCAGCCTTGACCACGACAATTTTGCCGACACTTTAAAAGACGGCTGGATTATTACGCTCTATAAAATTTCAAAGGTCGACGGCAAAGAGCAGTATGACGAAATAACATATTTTAAATCATTTTGGAGCGACGTAACCGCAAGCTGGGGCGAAACGGGCGTTGCACCGGGCGAATACCTTATACTTGTTGAACCGGGCGAGTTTATTCTCGACGTTAATTTCACGCTTGTTTTAAGATATGTCAAAACAAACGCCTATGAAAGAGAGTTCAACGACACAAAAGAAACGGCAATGCCGGTCGAAAGCAGCTGCGAAATATTCGGTTCATCGTCACAAAGAAAAGACGGCAACGATATTGACTGGTTCAAGCTCACCTTAAAGCACGACGGTTTTGTCAATATAACCTTCTCGCACGAGGATAAATCGCTTCCCGTTGTTGCGTGGCTTGTTACGCTTACCTCCGAAGACGGCACTGTGCTTTCGGACTTTTCGTCAAAGCTCAGCGAGCCGACTGTTACAAGCGGCGACGTTTCGCTTAAAGCGGGCGTGTATTACGTCTGCGTTGAGTCGCAGGTCGTTTACGGCAACACCTACAGCCTTAAATTCGAAATGGGCTCTGTCTCGGGCGGCGAATACGAGCCGAACGACTCCCCCGAAGAAGCAACGCTTATAGATGAAAACGAATATATCACGGGCGCTCTTGCGCCGAGGCTTCTCGGTCTTGACAAGGATTATTATAAAATAAACGTTCCGAAAGACGGCGCTGTCGGCATAAGCTTTAAACACAGCGCTTCACAGGAGGATTACGCCGGTTGGAACGTGCGCCTTTTGAAAAAAGAGAGCGACGGCAGCTATTCCGAGATTATCAGAAAAATTTCTCATTGGAACGAAGAAGAGCTTAAAATTACGGGAATAGGATTAGGCGCAGGCGAATATTATATCGCGATTGACGCCGACTCCATGAAATACAATTCCGCTCAGTATAATCTGAAGTGGACTTTCACCCCGCACAGCACTTACGAAAAAGAGCTTAACAACACCCGCGATACGGCGAACCCCGTAACATTTAATACCTATTGGTACGGCAAGCTTATCACAAAGGACGTTGACTTTGATAACGACTATTTCAGTTTTGAAACGACAGGACCGAAAAACGTCTGCGTTCAGCTTTGGCACGGCGTCGGCTCCGACAGCTCCGTTGCGTGGACCGTAAGCATAATTTCAGAAAGCGGCGAAGTTATTGCAAGCGTTATGTCGTCAAAGAGCGACGATGTTGTTTCAACCGGCGTTGTAGAGCTTGAAAATGCAGGCAAGTATTATGTCCTTGTGGAAACGGGTCTTGTTGAGTCCGAAGAAGAATACAACTTTATTATAATCACCTGACGGGGGCTTTGACGTTGAAAAAGTTAATTGCACTGCTTTTATGTGCGGCTTTACTGTCGCTTTGCGCCTGCACAGCGAATGTTCAAAGCGGCAAAACCGTTATAGCGGCGTCGTTTTACCCGATATATATATTCACTTTGAACCTTGTTGACGGCATAGACGGCATAGAGCTTAAATGTATGGCTGAAGAAAACGTAGGCTGTCTTCACGATTATCAGCTTTTAGCAAAAGACGCGCGCCTTCTTGCCGACGCCAAGATACTTGTGATAAACGGCGCCGGAATGGAAAGCTTTATTGAGGACGCCTATGAAAATAACGACTCGCTTTGCGTTATAGACTCGTCCGAGGGCGTTGAGCTTTTATTGGGCGGGTGCGGCGATGAAGAGTCGCACGCGCACTCTCACGCCCACGAAAGCGAAGCTAACGCGCATATATGGATGTCGGTCGAAAACGCCGAAAAGCAGGTAGAAAACATATCTTCGGCGCTTTGCCGTGAGTTGCCCGCATATTCGGAAAAAATTTCAGAAAATTGCGAGAGCTATATTTCAAGGCTTAAAGCGCTTAAAGACGAGCTTTTAAAAGAATGCGGTGCCATCGGGGATATTCCCGTAATAACCTTTCACGAGGCTTATGACTACACCGCAAAAGAATTGGGTCTTTCAATCGAAGCTTCCGTTGAAAGCGACGAGGGCGGCGAGCCGACTGCAAAGGAGCTTGCTTCTCTTTCAAAAATTATAAAAGAAAAACGCGTTAAGGCGCTGTTTACAGAGCCGTATTACAAAGGCTCTGCGGCAAATATTCTTGAGCGCGAAACGGGCGTTTCGGTTTATGTTTTAAACCCCGTTACAAGCGGCGAAAAAACGCTTACTGCGTATGAAGACATTATGCGCGAAAATATTAAAACGGTTTTAAAGGCGGTGAAGGCTTAAATGGCGTCGGAAAACGGCTGCGGACTTTGCAGAATATCTGTTGATAATATCGGCGTAAAGCGCGGCGGCGACGTGCTTTTGCACGATGTCAGCTTTGAGCTTCACTGCGGCGAATTAACTGCCCTAATCGGTGAAAACGGCGCGGGCAAAACGACTCTTTTGAAGTCAATTTTGGGCGAAATTAAGCATACGGGTACAGTGAGCTTTACGTCGCACGGCGGCAAAAAGCTTGACAAAATAACAATCGGCTATGTGCCTCAGCATCTTGATTTTGACCGATTTGCACCCGTAAGCGTGCTTGACTTTTTAAGCGTCGGCAGAACGGATGCACCCGTGTGCTTTGTGAAGCCGCGAAAATATATTAAGCAGATTGAAGAAGCGCTTGAAAGCGTCGGCTGTGCAGAGCTTAAAAACAGGCGGCTCGGCGCGCTTTCGGGCGGCGAGCTTCAGCGCGTAATGCTTGCGAATGCGCTTTACCCTTTGCCCGAGCTTTTAATACTTGACGAGCCTGTTTCGGGCGTTGACAAAAAGGGCAGTGAAAAATTCTACGAGGTAATTTCGGACCTTAAAAAGAATTATCATATGGCAATTGCCATTGTGTCGCACGACCTCGGTATAGTCGAGGAATATGCCGACAAGGTAATTCTTATAAACAAAACGGTGCTTAAATGCGGCAGCGCTTATGAGGTGTTTAATTCGGACGAATTTAAGCGCAGTTTTTATTTCGGTCAAAAGGCGGCGGGCGAATGAGTGTAATATACGAGGCGTTCCATGCTATAATGCCGTTTTCGTGGGCAGGCTATAAATTTATGGTCAACGCATTTTTAGCGGTGCTTTTTATAGCTCCGCTTATGGGCGTTTTGGGAACGATGGCGGTCAATAACAAAATGGCGTTTTTTTCGGACGCTTTGGGGCACAGCGCATTAACGGGCGTGGCGCTCGGCGTTTTGCTCGGCGTAAAAAACGAAATGGTTGCGCTTATAGCCTTCGGCGTGCTTTTGGCGCTTGTTATAACAAAGGTTAAAAACGCGGGCGTTTCTTCTGCGGATACCGTCATAAGCGTGTTTTCTTCGGCTTCGATAGCCGTGGGGCTTTTGGTGCTTTCATACGGCGGCGGATTCCAAAAATACAACGCCTATTTAGTCGGCGACATTTTAAGTATAACCCCGTCGGAGCTTTTGGCGCTTCTGTTTGTTTTTGCCGCCGTTATCGTAATTTGGTGCTTTATTTATAACAAGCTTCTTATAATTTCAATAAACCGCGAGCTTGCGGCAAGCAGGGGAATAAAAACGGCGCTTTATGAGAATATATTCGTCGTTGTTGTTGCGGTAGTCGTAATGTTCTCAATAAAATGGATAGGAATTTTACTTATCAATTCGCTTTTGATATTGCCGGCGGCATCTGCAAGAAATCTTGCTTCGGATTCGCGGCGTTATCTCGGGCTTTCGGTTTTAATATCGCTTATCGGCAGTATCGCGGGGCTTTTGCTTTCGTTCTATTTCGGAATTTCGGCGGGCGCGGCGATAGTCACTTTGCTTGCGGCGGTGTTTTTCGTTACATATTTGTTCAGAAGAAAATGATTGGTTGAAAGGACTGTGTATATAAATGTTGTTTTCGCAGGATATAGGCGTTGACCTCGGCACTGCCAACACGCTTGTTTTTGTTAAGGGAAAGGGTATTGTTATAAGAGAGCCTTCGGTTGTTGCCGTTGACGAAAGAACAAACCCGAAAACCGTTGTTGCAGTCGGCGCGGACGCAAAAAGAATGATAGGCAGAACCCCCGGCAGCATCGTGGCAGTGCGCCCCCTGAAGGACGGCGTTATTGCCGATTTTGATATGACCTCCGATATGCTCAAGGAGTTTATAAGAAGGGCAATAAGCGGTTCGCCTTTTAACAGGGCGCGCGTTATGATATGCATTCCCTCGGGCGTTACCGAGGTTGAAAGGCGCGCCGTTCACGACGCCGCAAAAAGTGCGGGCGCGCGTTATGTCAGCCTTATTGAAGAACCTATGGCGGCGGCAATCGGCGCGGGGCTTCCCGTGCTTGAAGCAACGGGCAGTATGATTGTTGACATCGGCGGCGGCACATCCGAGGTTGCGGTTATATCGCTCGGTGATATAGTCACGGCTAAATCCGTAAGGGTCGCGGGCGACAATTTTGACGAAGCGATTATTTCATATGTAAAAAGAACGTTCAACCTTCTTATAGGCGAACGCTCGGCAGAGGATATAAAAATAAAACTCGGCTCAGCTTACCCGTATGAGGGCGAGGCGGCAATGGAAATAAAGGGCAGAAACCTTCTTGACGGACTTCCCAAATCGGTTGAGATAACAAGCGAACAGGTGCGTGAAGCGCTTGCAGACCCTGTTGACCAGATACTCGATTCCATTCGCTATACCCTTGACAGAACCCCGCCGGAGCTTTCGGCCGATATTATGGAGCGCGGCATAATGCTTACGGGCGGCGGCGCGCTTTTAAGAGGGCTTGATAAGCTTATTTCGGCTGAGACGGGTATGCCCGTAAAGGTTGCAAACGACCCGCTTGACTGCGTTGTTAACGGAACGGGCATTTGCCTTGAAAAGGATTTTCTCGGCTTTAACAAGAAGGGCTGATGATGAAAAGATTTTTTAAAAGCGACAGCTTTAAAATTTTAGTCGTTACGGCGGCGGTGGCGTTTATAGGCGTTTTGTGCGCGGCGTTTTCTCACAATGCTTCGTCGCCCGCAACGTCGGTTATGAGCTTTGTTTTTTCGCCGCTTCAAAAGCTTTCTTCGGCAATTTCACATCAAATGAAGAATGTGTCGTCGGCTTTTGCTTCGTCGTCTTATTATAAAGACGAAAACGAAAAGCTTAAAACCGAATTGGAAGAATACCGCGAAAGGCTTGCCGATTACGACGAGCTTAAAACAAAGGTTGACGCATACGAGAAATTTTACGATATAAAAAAATCCAATCCCGATTACAAGTTCAGCTACGGAACGGTCATTTCAAGAGACGCGGCGGACGCTTATAATTCGTTTGTTTTAAACACAGGCTCAAAAGACGGCGTTAAGGTGAACGACCCCGTTATTTACGGCAGTTATGTCGTCGGGCTTGTGTGCAAGGTCAACACATCGACCTGCGTTGTCAGAACGGTGCTTGACCCGCGCGTCAACATAGGCGCTTTTGAGTCGGGCACGCGCGAATACGGTTATGTTTCAGGCTCCGACGCACTTTTCGGGGACGGACTTTGCAGGCTTTCGGGGCTTGACAGCTCCACTTCGATAGTCAGCGGCGGAATTGTCTGCACATCGGGCGCGGGCGGCGTGTTCCCGAACGGGCTTATAATCGGCGAAGTGGTTTCGGTTGAAGCAGACGATGTTTCGGCTTCATATTATGCCGAAGTTAAGCCGTTTTACGAGCCAGGCGAAATTACCGATGTTTTTGTAATAACATCGTTTGAGGGTCAGGGCGAGGGCGAAATTACCGACTGACTGTTAAAATTTTGAAAGGGGGCGTGTGCCTTGCAATATGACGACAGCAGAAAAAAGACTGCGAGACGGATAATTTTTGCGCTTGTTACGGTCTTTACGGTGCTTTTGCAAAACAGTGCAAGCGCCGTCCTCGGAAGCTTTTCGGTGCGCCCGCTTGCGGTTATACCGCTTGTTATTTGCATTGCGATGTTTGAACGCGAAATTGCGGCGGCGCTTTTCGGCGCGTTTGCGGGCGTTTTGCTTGATGTATCTTCTGCAAAAGACGGATTCAACACGCTTTTGCTTATTATACTGTGCGCCGTGTGCAGCGTTCTTATAAGCCATCTTATGCGAAATAACATTATCACGGGAATGGTTTTGTGCGCGGCGTCGCTTCTTGTGTATCAGATAATTTATACATTGGTGTTTGTGGGAGCGGGCGGCGTTGTCGGAATAAGAGCCGCGGCTTTGTTTTATATTCCGTCGTTTGCCGCTTCACTGCCGGCAATTCCGATTTTTTATTACCTTGTTAAGGCGGTTTTTAAGCGTTTTCCGTCAGAAACGTATTGAGCCGCCGTGCGATTGTGAGAGTTAAAGATGTCTATTGAGCAAAGAAGAAAAAGAAGAATAACGGGCGTTGTTGCAGTCGTCCTTGTTTTCGCTCTTTTAACGTCGGTTCTTGTGAAAATTCAGATTATCGACGGCAAAAAGTATAAAGCGGCGGGCGCGTCGCTTTCGGTGTCGCAAATGACCGTAAAGGCGGCGCGCGGCGAAATTCTCGACACAAACGGCGAAGCGCTTGTTACAAACAGACAGGGCTATTCCGTGGTGTTTAAATACGCCGAATTTCCCTCTTACAAAAAGCAAAGCGAAAGAAACGAGCTTATTTATGCGCTTATAAACCTTTTTGAAAAAGACGGTGCAAAATGGCTCGACAGATTGCCCGTGATAAAAAAGGACGGCGCATTTTATATTGACGAAACAAAAAAGGAAGAGCTTCAATATCTCACTTCCGAAAATATGCTCGACCTTGAAAAAGGCGTAAATTCCACCGCCGACGAATGCCTTGACGGGCTTATTGAACGTTACGGACTCAATAAATATGAAAGAAGCGACGCAAGAGATATTGCGTCAGTTTGCTTCGGAATGAAATATCTCGGCTTTTCGGAGTCCAACGAGTATACATTCGCCGAGGATATTTCAAGCGAGCTTGTTTCAAAGATAAAAGAAAACAGCTCTGTTTTTAGGGGCGTTGACGCCGAAGCGGTAAGCTATCGCGAATATGACGATACGCTTGATTTTACACACATTCTCGGCGTTGTCGGCGCAATAAGCTCCGAAGAATACGACGCCGAAAAACAAAAGCTTGACGAAGAGCTTTCAAATGACAGCTTAACAAGGCTTCAAAGAACGGCTTTAAAAACAAACGCATATTCTCTTAACGATACTTACGGAAAAAGCGGAATAGAAGCGCTTATGGAGCACGAGCTGCGCGGCAAAAACGGAATTAAAACGGTAACAACCACTTCAGACGGCACGCCGGAAGAAAGCTATCTTATAAAACCGTCTCAGGGCAACACCGTTGTAACGACGGTTGACAAGGGGCTTCAAAAGGTTGCGTATGCGGCGCTTGAAAAAATGCTTACCACAAACAGGCAGTCGCAGTATTTTGAGTGCGCGGGCGCAATACTTGTGCAGAACGTCAAAACAGGCGAGCTTCTTGTGTGCGCTTCGTATCCGTCGTATGACATAACGAAATATTTCAGCGATTATGAGGAGCTTGCAAACGACAGCGCAAGCCCGCTTTGGAACAGAGCGCTTCAAAGCGCATATGCACCCGGCTCCACCATGAAGCCCGCAATGGCGATTGCGGGGCTTGAAGAGGGCGTAATAACAAAGGACAGCACATATTATTGCGGCAAGTATTTCACCATTGAGGATATTACGCTTCAGTGCCTCGGCTATCACAAGTATCTTAACATCGGCACGGCGCTTGAACAGTCGTGCAACGTTTATTTTTACGAATTGGGCAGAGACCTCGGCATTGACAAAATGAACAAGTATTCAAGCCTTTTGGGGCTCGGTCAAAAAACGGGCATAGAGCTTCCCGAGACCGAGGGTACTCTTGCGAGTATTGCAAACCGCGAAGCGAGCGGCGGCGTGTGGAACCCCGGCGACACGGTTCAGGCGGCAATCGGTCAGTCAGATAACCTTTTTTCACCCATACAGCTTGTGAACTATTGCTCGATAATAGCAAACGGCGGCTACAGAATGAAACCTTACATAATAAAATCGGTGCTCTCGTCGGATATGTCAGAGGTTATATCAAAGACCGAGCCCGAGGTTTTAAACAAGCTTAATTTAAAAGATGACACGCTTGACATAGTGCGCGACGGTATGAGAAGAGTTGTTTTAAACGGCGGCTGCTCTTACTACTTTAAAGACTGCATAGTAGACGCGGCGGGCAAAACGGGTACTTCTCAGCTTAAAAGAACAACGGCTTCGGGCGTTACGATGGACTGCAACAACGGCTTTTTCATCTCTTACGCGCCGTATGACGACCCCGAAATTGCAATTGCCGTAGTTGCCGAAAACGTCGGCAGCGGCAGCGGAATTTCAAAGGCGGCGGTTGACGTCTATAATTATTATTTCAGCCAAAAAACAAATTTCGAGCAGACCGGCAAAACGGGTACGCTTATTCCGTAAAGGGGTGTAAAAGTATGAGCACGGCGGTGGTTTCCGCAAAAGGCGGCGTCGGAAAATCCTCGTTCTGCGTATTTGCGGGGCGCACGCTCTCACAGCACGGCAGAGAAACACTGCTTATTGATATGGATGTAGGCGTAAGAAGCCTTGACCTGCTTTTGGGCGTTGCCGAAAAAACAATGTATAATTGGGGCGACGTTTTAAGCGGAAATTGCGACGTAAAAAAAGCCGTAATAAACGTTGCGCCGCACCTTTATCTTTTGGCGGCTCCGCTTTCGTACCCAGAAAACTGCACGAAAGAGGATTTTAAAAGTCTTGTTTTAAGCCTTGAAAAGGATTTTGAGTTTATTTTGCTTGACTCCCCGGCGGGGATAGAGCGCGGCTTTACGTTTTCGGCGTTCTCGTGCGAAAGCTGTATTGTCGTTTCTACGCAGGACCCGATTAGCATAAGGGCTGCGGGGAACGCCGCCGCCCTTGTGAGAACGTTCGGCATTAAAAACATAAGGCTTGTTTTAAACAGATTTGACAAAAAAAGCAAAACGGGAATTTGCATAGACGACCTTGTGGATGAGGTCGGCGCGCGGCTTTTGGGCGTTGTTCCAGAGGACAGAAATATTCGCGCCGCGTCGTTCGGAAAAGAATTGCCGTATGACAGCAAGGCAAGCCTTGCATTTGTAAGAATTGCGGGCAGAATGTGCGGCGAAAATATCCCGTTCAGAATAAAAAATCTTTAAAAAGCTATATTGACAATCATAAAAACAGGTGTATAATTGTCGTATAAAATAAAAAACAGGGGTGCTTGCGGACGCAGGCTGAGATTGAAAACATTCCTTTTCTGACCCTATAAACCTGATGCGGGTAATGCCGCCGTAGGAAGAAAAGCTTTCGATTTCCCCCGCGGCAAAAGCCGCGGGGTTTTTTTGGAGGTAATATTATGACAAAACAGCAAAAAGTCAGACGTCTTGTCGAAAGCGCGCTTATGGTCGCTTTGTCCGTGGTGCTTTCGGCATTGCCGGTATTTGAGCTTCCCTTCGGCGGAAGCGTAACGCTTTTCAGCCAGGTTCCCATTATCCTCATAGGTTTTCGCTACGGTATGCTGTGGGGTATGGAAACAGGTCTTGTTTTCGGCGTAATTCAAATGATGTTCGGCTTTAACAACTTCTCTTATGTAAGCGGCATTGCGGCTTACCTTATTCTCATTTTTGCCGACTACATAGTGGCGTTCTCGTGCTTAGGCCTCGGCGGAATGTTTAAAAAGGTTATTAAAAACCAAACCGTTGCAATAGCTCTCGGCGCGGCTGTTGTTTCGCTTATCAGATACCTTTGCCATTTCATAAGCGGCGCAACAATCTGGAAAGAGTATGCAGGCGATATGCCCGTTTGGAAATATTCGCTTGAATACAACGGCAGCTATATGTTGCCCGAGCTTGTAATATCCGTTGTGGGCGTTGTCGTTCTCAGCTTGATTTTTGACCTTTCGAGCGAGAAGCTTATAAGGCACAAAAAGCAAAAGTAATTTAAAATTATCGGTGGGGCTGTAAAAAACTTTTTACAGCCCCACGCAATTTTATTCGTAAAATGGGCTAGGAAAAATGTTCAGAATGAATTAATCGAATGCTAAACGCCGTTTTCGGCGTTTAGTACTTGCCCGACGGCGTACAAAGGTACTCCGAGGGTGAGATTAATTCATAGCAAAAAGCATTAAGTTGTCATTTCTTTGCTTTTTGCGGTCTGGACTTTTTTACAGCCCATTTTTATATCCACTTGTGATTGTAAAAAAAATGTGAACCCCGTAAAATTATTTCTGTTTTATTTGAAATTCACCGTGAATGATGATAGAATGTATATATTACCATAGAAAGGACGGTTTTCTTTGGATAACGAAAAAGATTTAGACGCTAAAACGGCGAAGAATGCAGAAAACACGCCTGCCGAAGAAAAGAACGAAAACGCCGCGGCGGACGACGCGCTTCAAAAAGAGCTTTCAGAGCTTGCTTCGCTTTTTGAAGAGGAATTAAAAAAAGCAAAAAAAGAAGCCGAAGAACACGAAAACGACGAGGAGCTTCCGCCGATTCAGGAGCTTGACCCGGTTGAAGAGTGCGAAGAAAACGAAGAAGAAATACCCGAAGAGGAGCTCTGCCTTTGCTGCGGAGAAAGACGGCGCGACAAGAGTATCTCCGAAAATTACGAATATTGCGCCGAGTGCCGCGAAGCGATGAAAAAATTCCCGATAGGAATACAGCATTTTATCACAGCCGCGGTTATCGTGATTTGCGCCGTTATGGCTATAACGCTCTTTACTAAGGATTATTCCGCTTATAAAAACGTCAGCCTTGCAAAAAAGAGCGATACCGAGGGCAAAAAAACAAGCGCAATCGAATATTATGACAACGCAATATCTTATTTTGACAAAAACAGCACGCAGTGCAAAACGCTCAATTTAAAAAGCGCAGAAGATATTTACAACACGCTTCCGTCGGGTGCAAAATCGCTTTCGGAAGCCGCTTCAAGAATTGAAGACTCGCTCACATCGTTTGAAGTGAAGCTTCCGATGTATAAAAAGTATGTAAAAATGCGCGACAGCGCCGTCGTTATGTACGGAACTCTTCAGGAGTTTTATAACATTATGGGCGACGAAAAGTATGCGGGCTTTGACGGAACCGACGAAAAGCTTTATTCACAGCTTATGAGCGAGCTTGACGCGCTTATCGGCAAAACGTTTGAAATTAACGAAATAAAGAATTCGGGTAACGGCGTCGAAAAGGAATATGACGAGGGCATAGTTCGCTTTTCGCAATATATGCTGGCGTATTCCTGCAAAAAAGACAGCGACGCATATAAATACATTTCTTTAATGGAAAAAGCAAAGCCCGAATATGTTTGCCTTTACGGCTATGAGCTTTCTGTAGGGGAGATTAAAAACGGCGATTTTGATAAAGCGCTTAAGCTTTCAAAGGAAATGCTCAAAAACAACGCCGAGGACACAAGCGCATATGTGATAAAAGCATATGTCGCAAGGCTCAAGGGCGATTTTGACGGCTCTTTGAAAGAAGCGGACGCGGGTCTTGAGCTTGACGAAACAAATGCCGACCTTTACAGGCAAAAAGCTATGGCGTATATTCTTAAAGGCGATTTTGACGGTGCGCTCGAAGAAACCGAAAAAGGGCTTAGCTATTCCGAATACGGCGCAATGTATTACGTTTATCTTGTTGCCGCAACCGAAAAGGGCGACTCGGCGCTTGTTAAAACCGCGAAGGAAAAAATAGAGGCTCTCGGCATAGGCTATACCGAAAGAATGAGCGAATACCTTTCGGGCAAGCTTTCTTCAAAACAGCTCTTTACTGAAGGGACGGGTGATGTCGAATGAACGGACTTTATTTTGCAACAAGAGTAATTACATATTTCGGCACAGAGCTGAGGGTGTTTTTTGAGCATGTCATATGCCGTATTTTCAAAATCCCCGTTGAGGACGAGCGCGTTTTTAAACCGTCGGAGCTTTGCGGGCATATCGAGCACGAGCTGATTAAAAGCACGGGTCAGTCGTTTGTAATGTGCTTTGTGCCGTTCTTTCTGAATTTGTTCTTAGGCTCGTGTATGCTGCTCACAGGCTCTTTCAAGCTGTTTTATATCGGCGATTTTAAGTCGCCCATAGCCTATATAATGCTTTATCTCGGCATTTCGCTTGTCGCGAACTGCGCGCCGTCGTTTGAAGACGCGCTTTCGTTTAAAGACAATCTTTACACAAAAAGCAATATGTTTTTAAAGATAATTCTTTCTCCGTTTTTTGCGGTCGCTTACGCATCTGCGTTTCTTGAAAGATTTTCTTTGACGTTTTTGCTTTCGATAGCATATGCGGTGGTCTTTCCGTATATTGCTTCTGTTATTTTGTTCTGATATAATTAAAAAGCTATAATCCGCATTGCATCTTTGTAAGGTGCATTCGGGATTATAGCTTTTTTGTTATAATAATTTCTACGTTATGTTTACGCTTTTAACTGTGTTAATTTTTATTTGAAGGAATGGGCTGCGGCAGTTCTGTCGGTCCGTAAATCGAGAGAACATCTGCTTTGCCGTCCGTTTTTACGAATTTGGCTCTGTCTATGCACAGGTTTCTCGGATGAACCTGTGTGTTTGAATAGTGCCTGTGGTAAACAATAAACATTTCACTGCCGTCAGGCGACATTGCAAAGCAATGGTGTCCCGGGCCTTTGGCATTCGGGGTCATTGAAAGAATAGGGTTTTGCTTGTGTTTTGTGAACTTTCCAAGCGGAGAATCCGATGTTGCATATCCGACGCTGTATGTTGCTTCGGCATATCCGTTTCCGCTGTAAGTAAGGTAGTATGTTCCGTTGTGTTTCATAACAAACGGTCCTTCGTTGGTTCTGCCCTCCCAGCCTTCGGGTGAGGTGAGGTGCGTCAATGTTGTTCGGTCTACAGAAAGCAGGTCGCCGCTCAGCTTGCAGCCCCAAAGCTGCTGACCGTCGCCGTCTGTGAGTTTTGAAAAATAAAGATAAATATTGCCGTCGTCATCAAACAGAATATTGCCGTCTATAGCTCTGTAATCGGCAAACAAATAGCTGTCCGATGTTTTTGTGAACGGACCTGTCGGGGAAGTCGATACTGCAAGAGCGAGAAATTCATCTGCTGTATAAAGCATATAAAATTTGCCGTTTCTTTCATAAACTTCAGGAGCCCAAAAGCCTCCGTTGCCGACAATATCGCCTTTTAAAGCGCACATACCGCCGGATTTCCAGTTAACAAGGTCGGACGAAGTGTAGACTTCAAATCCGTTATCGGGGTGGTTTGTGCCATAGCAATAATAAACGCCGTTATATGTCAAAACGTATGGGTCGGGCATATTGAGAGCAACGGGATTTATGTATGTTTCGCCGTTTGAAGATAAGTATGCAACGCCTGTTTTTACCGCCGAGAAACCGCCGTTAAATGCCCGCACGCCATAGCAGTCACCGAACGGACTTATTTCAAAATCAAAGAGCGGATACGGTTCCGAATCGTTCGGGTTATTGTACAAAAACGCTCTTACGCGGGTCTCGTTGTATTCGACTCTCAGTTTGCAGCTTTGCTTGTCTGAAACATTTACAGGCTTTAAAGCCATATTTTCGTATGCTCCGCCCGTGTTTTTCAAAAGAAAAGCCTTTTTATTTGCGGCGTCTATTCCGAAAAGGTAACCGCTTTTATTGCCTTCGGTTGCAGCAAAAACAATCCCGGTCAAATCATTTTTTGAAAATGTAACATCGGCTTCTATGAATGAGCTCTTGCCGGCTTTGCCGAGCATATGTGTTTCGGATTTGGTACTCTCCTGAAGCTTTTGATAGCTGACTCTGAATCCGACTTCGCACTCTTTGCCGTCATACAACACGGTTACAGCGCCTAAGTCCTTTGATTCGCGAATCGCGTTCAGCTTGGAGATGTTGTCAGCAAAAGAGGATGATGAGCCGGTGAAAATCATCGAAATTATCATATAAATCGCGGCAAGAGGGTAGTATTGACGAACTATAAAAGCAAATGCCGTGAAAAGCACCGATGAGACGGCGGCAAGTACGGCGCCGATTTTAAGGATTCTATCCTCCTCCTGAATGCTTATAAAAATCTGTTCGTTGTCGCCGGGCACAACTGTTTGAATATCGCAATTGTGCATACCGCCTGTATAAAGCCCGTCATTTTTTGGGACGGCTTCAAGCAATACGTTACTGTAGCTGTTTGTCGAGGTGTTTTTCAAGTCAACATTAAATGAGATTTCGTCGCCCTTTTGATATTCTTGTTTTGTTGAAGTTATTTCGGCTGAAAGTCCGTTGTCATCTGCGGCAAATGCCGTGGAAACAAAGAGGCAGACAAAAAGTGAAAAAGCCAAAAGTGCGAGAAGAGCATTTTTTAAATGTGTTTTCATAAACGATTTCCTTTCCGTTGGTTTCACAAGGCTAAGAGGGTTTAACTATTATGCCGTGATATAAAGCTTAATTTGATTATATTCGATACAGCAAAGGATTGCAACAAATATTTGTCTTTTTCGATTTTTGGCAGAACTGCCGCGAAGTTGAGATTAATAAAAACGGCTCCGTTTTAAGCGAAGCCGTTTTTTGTATTAACGAAGTATTATTATTTCAGATTTTTTGTGCTTAACGCGCGCATTGCGTTGAGTATTGCAATAATCGCAACGCCGACGTCCGCGAAAACGGCAAGCCACATCGAAGCTATGCCGAGCGCGCCGAGTATGAGTACAATTGCCTTTACGCCGAGGGCGAAAACGATGTTCGTTTTTACTATACGCATTGTTTTGTGCGCGATTTTAACGGCAAGCGGGAGCTTTAAAAGGTTATCGTCAACGATAACAATGTCTGCCGCTTCAATAGCGGCGTCGGAGCCTATTGCGCCCATCGCAACGCCCACATCGGCGCGCATAAGAACGGGCGCGTCGTTTATTCCGTCGCCGACAAACGCAAGCTTTTCTTTTGCGCTTTCGCTTTTTAAGAGAGCTTCAACCTCTTCAACCTTGTTCTCGGGAAGAAGGCCTGCGTGTACTTCGTCTATGCCGGCTTTTTTTGCTATTGCTTCGGCTGCCGACTTTTTGTCGCCCGTAAGCATAACCGTCTTTTTAACGCCGGCTTTTTTAAGTTCCGAAATAGCTTTAGGGGAGGTTTCTTTTATTTCGTCGCTTATAAGAACGGAGCCTAAGTATTTGCCGCTTTTTGCAACATAAACAACCGTGCAGTCGCTGTTTTCGTTTTCGGGGGCGTCAATGCCGTTGTCAATAAGAAGCGACCTGTTGCCCGCAAAAACCTGCTCGTTATTAAATATTGCCGAAATGCCTTTGCCGGCAATCTCTTTAATATCGGTGACAGATGATGCGTCAGGCTCTTCTTTGCAGGCTTTTCTTATTGAAACGGCAATCGGGTGAGTTGAAGCGCATTCCGCCGCCGCGGCAACAAGAAGAACACTGTCTTTATCTTCGCCTTCGCTTGTCAGCACGTCTGTTACGGCAAAGCTGCCTTTTGTAATTGTACCTGTTTTATCAAACGCCGCTGTTTTAAGCTGTGCAAGATTTTCTATTACAAAGCTGCCTTTTATAAGAATGCCGTTTCTCGAAGCGCCGCCGATTCCGCCGAAAAACGACAGGGGAACCGAGATGACGAGCGCACAGGGGCAGCTCACGACGAGGAAGGTGAGGCCGCGGAGAATCCAATCCGACCATGCTCCGGCGCCGAAGAGCGGCGGCACGATGGCGAGGAGCAGCGCCACGATGACGACGGCGGGCGTGTAGTAGCGCGCGAATCGGGTGATGAAGTTCTCGGTGCGCGCCTTCTTCTCCGAGGCGTTTTCCACGAGCTCGAGGATGCGGCTGACCGTCGACTCGCCGAAGGGCTTGGTGGTGCGGATGGTGAGGACGCCGGTGAGATTGACGCAGCCGGAGAACACCTCGGCGCCTTTCTCCACGACGCGCGGGACGGCCTCGCCGGTGAGTGCCGCGGTGTCGAGCTGGGAAGCTCCCTTAACGACGACGCCGTCGATGGGCACGCGCT